>JAGAQC010000066.1 GCA_017622925.1 Ruminococcus sp. | reverse complement strand
CTGTGTCCTCGATAAGCTTGTATTCGCCTGCGGGAAGATTTGCAATTTCCGATACTGATTCTTTAGATTCAAATGTGAAGTAGTTCTTCTCATTCTCTGTCTTGATTTCAACCGCTTTTCCGTCAACCGTTACGCCTGTCAAATCTTCGGTTGTCTCGATTTTCAGAATTGCTCCGGGGAGTTCCGCTTTGTTCGTTACGTCCCACTTGCTGATTTTGAGCGTAGGCTTTTCAACTTTGATTTTCGCATCTTTTACGACAATATCATTGCCTGTATAGTCAACATGAGATTCTGCTTTTTCTTCCTCAGTCGGGTGTTTTGCATCAATGCTGCCGTTCTCTTTGATCTCAAATTCCCATTCTGAAGTAAATCTGTCATAGCCTTGAGGTGCCTGTTCTTCCGTCAAAGTATATTTGCCTACAGGAAGTCCCTCTATCGTTGTTTTGCCGTCAGCCTTAGATATGAATGAAATACTATTTCCGTTGATTTCAAACGTTTCATTATCCGACTTTACAACATTTTCGTCTAATTCTGTTCCGTCTTTACGAGTTATCGTTATCTTAGCGTCAGGAAGTTCCGTATCTCCTGTAATGTTAAGCTTGTCAACAGTGATATTTGTCTTTTCATTTACAAAGTTTACAATTGCTTCGTTATTATTAAGCGTAACTTTGTTGTAGGAGAAGTAATGAAGTTCTTCGCCCGAATCCAAACTCTTACAAATCATACCACCGTTTGTATTACCTGAATGCTGTACAACATCTGCATTAGGCGATACAAAATGTCCGACAGGATTTCCGGCATAAATGATACCTTTAGCATCCGGGAAATTCCAAATTGTAGTCGTTCCATTAAGATAATATTCACTTACACCATCGCTTTCACTAAAGCGGTTGAAGAAAGTCTTATCATCTGTTTCTTCTTTACTGTTGAATGTAAATAAA
Organism: Ruminococcus sp.; assembly: GCA_017622925.1. GTDB lineage: Bacteria > Bacillota > Clostridia > Oscillospirales > Ruminococcaceae > Ruminococcus. Next base: position 12,496 of record JAGAQC010000066.1, on the reverse strand, counting down.
ATAATAATGTCAAGATTATCAACATTTCCCCTTATTCCATCAAAAAAGAATCCGATATTTTTGTCATTAACACCGGTAACAGAAATTGTATACCCACCAGTAAGAAGATTAACAGGATTACCGCTTTCATCAACAATAATAATATTAACGGTTTTATCCTTTGCAGCTTCTGCAAGTGTCTCATAAGGAATAACAATATTCTTGTCAGGATAATCAGCTAAATTCAGAATAAGTTGATTTGACTGAACTGAAGCTTCTTCGCTTTCAATATACTTCGGCTTGTACGTTTCAGCACCGTTGGTAAGAGCTTCCGATTCAGCAGAAAGTGCAGCAAATGCCTTTCCAAAATCAATATATCCGGGATTTTGTTTCCAACCACTAAATTTTTCTGAACTCGGGTCTGTGTCGAGACCATCCAAACTGCTGTCCTTTGTTCCGTAATAAGCATAATATACTTTTCCGTTTTCATCCCAAGCATATCCTGCTTTTATTAAATTTTCAACATAAGTATTGGCTTTAACAGTATTGCCAATTGTTTCAAAGGCTCCGTTTCCACCAACTGCAACAGGTCCACGAACATGTGTTACATTCGTAAAGTCGTTTTCTACAAATGCACAATAATCCGTAAGAACATTTTCTATAGTATAAGCTTTCGGATATTTTTCCGCATTGACAACGGACGTTCCCTGCAACGAACTCGGATCGCTTGATACTTCAAACTCGAGCGTTTTTTCCGATTTAACGTAACCGTCAGGAGCTTTTTGCTCAGTAAGAGTATACTTACCATATGGAAGATCAAGTACCTTAGGCTCGTTAGTTGATTCCCATGTAATAGACGTTCCGTTTTCGGCTACGGTTACATCATTGCCGACATTAGCGTCAAAAACTATCGCTTTGCCGTCTTTGTCAACGCCTGTAAGTTTAAGAGTTGCGCCTGCTACCGATTTGCTCTCGTTGTCAACCTTGCTTATCTTGACTTCCTTGACTTCGGCAGGCGGAGTTGGCTCAACAGGTGTGGGAGGTTCAGGTGTATCGCTATTCGTATTTACAATAACAAGTTGATTTTTGAGTTCTTTTGTAAGAGTAATAGTGTTGCCGCCACTAATTTGATCTGCTACTTTATAAGTTACCGTTTCATCCGGTGTACCGCCAAACTCTTTGCTGTTAAATACATTGATCGTCACCGTTTCTGGACATTTTACGGGAACTGTGATAGAATGTGTTACTTCTGTTCCCTCAATGCTCATTTGCCACGCTCCGGCTTGCTGTCCGGGAAGTGCAATTGCAATCTTGTCACCCGAAACCTGAGGATAGTATATCTTATAATACTTTGTGATCGGTAATGTTTCAGATGTCAAGCCGTCCATGCCGGAATAAATTTTAAAATTGGCTTTTTTATTCCAAGACCAATCTTGGCAGAACATATTAAGCGGTTTTTCCTCTGATGCCAAGTCTCCGCTAAACTTTATGGTAACCTTTTTAATATTCGGTTCGTTTCCACCAAAAGCCGTTTTAACTATTTCCGGCTCAATTACTTTTCCATCTGCATTTTCAGGAACATTTACATCAAGATCAAACTCTTTAACAACCCCCGCATCTGATTCCAAAATAAGCTTTTTTATAACAATATTGGAAGGGATACCTGAAGATTTTGAATACTGAACATTAGCAAAATTCTCAATATCAACATCAAATGTTACAGTATGTTCAATCGGAGCTTCCTCAGCCGGAGTATATGCCGGATACTGCTGTGGAATTCCTCCAAAACCGTTGATCTCAACTTTTGAGTCAGCCATATCCTGTGTGAAGCCGTCAACTCCAATAGTATATACATCGGGAACCTGCTCAGTCTCTGAGTATGTAGCATCATGAACGGAAGTTTCTCCCGACTCGGTTATTTCAACGTTGTAATATGTGTCCTTATTTACTTTATAACCCTGATACCAAGGATTTGAAAAATCGGTTTCATATATCTTATATTTTCCGGGTTTAAGTCCCTTAGCAAGATACTCAACTTGCTGTCCGAATCCTGCATTTGTCACATCGGCAGTTACATACTGCACAACTTCGCCGGTAGGTTTTCCGCTTTCATCACATTGTTCAACGGCAAATGTAGCTCCGTCAATTTCCATCATAGTGCCGCCGAATCCTTGAACATTCTTAACTATTTCTACCGCATAATCGGGTGAAAGATCAAGTATGTCTATAGGACCTGAAAATGGTCTGTAACCAAATTCCGTGCCGCCCTTAAAACTTTTTGCAACAAGAGCGCCGGACAAATGTCCTCGATGATTTTCATTATTAGTCCCTTCCAATGTATACTCGTCTGTTACACTTGCTTTTGGTGCAAATAGAGTACCCTGAAAGTTGTTTCCTATTACAAGTTCCTTTGCCTGATAAAAATTATATAACAAACTTGTAACGCCATAATGATTATTTTTTCTTTGAGCATTTTCACCTTTTTCGCCAGATTCGCTTCTGCTAATCCACGTGCCGTTAATAGAAGTACGTTTCTGTCCATTTTCATTTTGAATATTTGCCAAATGAACATTTTCTCCATCAACATTTATAATAATGTATGCTAAATCCCATGTACCGTCAGTTCCATCACTTACTTTAACTTTTCTCGGTTCCTTTAACTTTGGAATACCTAAAAACTCAACGTGCGAAGCATTTCTAAAGTTTTCCCATTCCGTTTCATTCAGATGAAAATAAACTACATCGGCAGCCTCACCTGTGTATGTCAAAGTAATAGTGTCAGACCCATTATAGGAAATATCCTGATAACATTTATTTTCAGCTAATTTTTTGCTTGTTACAGCCAAACGTCCGAATTGGTCAGAAACACTAAAACCATCTGATTTGTATATTAAACTCTTATTAGCACCATTATCTACCTTAGTGCCTGAACCTACCCAAAACAATTTGTTAGCTTTACCTGCTGTTCCATCCGGCTTAAGATAATCATCACCTGACGACATGTGTACTTTAGTCATTTTTTCTCCGTTAACAATAACATTCGCATAATTATTATTATCAAGAAGTACGTCAAGTCCGGTTTTCTTATATGTGCCATCCGGTCTTTCTCTCCAGCAAAAATCGCCGTTACCTATTTCATAATTCCAATCACAAGCTGGCTTAATACTACCTGAAACAGCGACTCTACCCTCCGTATCAGATTCTGTCGGTTCAAAATCTCCGTCAAGAAAAACACAGAATCGACCTGCTATACCAAGCAGATAATCCTTGTTATACTGTTCTATAGCAGCATTTACATCTGCAAAAGTTCCGTATGGCTCGCCATCAGGACCTTTCGGATTCTCACCCACAAGCAGAGTTACATCGTCAATTTCCTTTGACCCGTCCAAACTGCTCGCCGCCCTCGCCCTGAGCAGTCCCGAGTTTCCCAAAGGGACGGACTGAGCAAAGGCGGAAACCGCAAGCAAAGCAGACGTAACGCCGCTTACAATGCGTTTGACCAATGATTTTTTCATATTTCTCATCCTTTCATGAAAAAAATATATATGTAAAAAAGAGCTTTCGGTAATGCCGAATGTTCTCGGCATATACAACCGTTCTCATTTTATACCTTTCATTATAACATATATTTTTTTAATATGCAACAAAAAAACCAATATCAAGTATAGAATTTTTTATCATTTTTTTAGTTATTTAGCACAAAAAACGCAAATTAAACGTTAAAATGCACAAATGACAAAACAATAGTGCATACTTCATGTATGCACTATTAACAAAATTATTTTGTTTATCTTAAATAATCCAAACATCAAAATATACTAAGCGTATAAAATCAAGATCAGTCAGCAATAAAAGCGGCAAAAGCCTTATACGCCATATAAAGATCAAGCTTTGAAATGACCTCATACGGAGCGTGCATTGAAAGAACGGGAACTCCCATATCTATGGTATCAACGTCAAGATTGGCTATATACGCCGCAACAGTACCGCCGCCGCCTGCGTCTACCTTGCCGAGTTCACCCGTCTGCCATACAACATTTTTGCTGTTCATAAGGCGGCGTATTTTTCCTGCAAATTCAGCGGACGCGTCGGACGTTCCCGATTTTCCTCTTGCTCCCGTATATTTGGTGATACATACACCCTTGTTCACAAATGCAGCGTTGTTTTTTTCGTTGACCTCGGGGAACGTCGGGTCAAACGCTGCGTTTACATCGGCTGAAAGGCACTCGGAAGCCGAAAGAACGCTCCTGCCGCTTGAACCGAGAGTTTCCGCAATATCTGCAATAAAATATTTCAAGTACGCCGAACACAGACCCGTATTACCGTCACTGCCCGTTTCCTCCTTGTCGGTGAGAACTGTGACCACGGTATGAACAGGCGCGGAGCAATCGGCAGCAGCTCTCAACGCAGGATATGCGCAGCATCTGTCATCGTGACCGTAACCGCCTATGAGACTTCTGTCAAAGCCTATGTCTCTCGCTTTAAACGCCGGAACTGCTTCAAGCTCCGAGGAAATGAAGTCGTCCTCCGTGATACCGTACTTTTCAAAAAGAAGATTCATTATGTTAAGCTTTACGGCTTCGCTTGCCTCGTCGTCACGGAACGGTATCGAACCGATAAGAAGATTGAGATCCTCGCCTCTGACAAGCTTTGTTGCTGTACGGCTCATCTGCTCCGTTGCAAGATGCGGCAGAAGATCGGTAACGCAAAATACAGGGTCGTTTTTGTCCTCGCCGATATTGACCGTTACCGAAGTACCGTCCGCCTTGACGATAACTCCGTGGAGCGACATGGGGATAGTCGTCCACTGATACTTTTTAATACCGCCGTAATAATGGGTCTTAAAAAGGGCAAGCTCGTTGTCCTCATAAAGCGGATTCTGTTTAAGGTCAAGTCTCGGGCTGTCGATATGCGCCGCGCAAAGCCGCACGCCCTCCTCGATAGGAGCAGTACCTATAACAGCGGCAATAACTGCCTTTCCCCTGTTATTTCGGTATATCTTATCTCCCGCATTCAGTTTCATGCCTTTTTTGTACTCGGTAAAACCGTTGGCTTCAAGAGTTTTTACAGCCTCGATAACCGCCTCACGCTCCGTTTTTGCAACGTCCAGAAAACGCTTGTAGTCCTCGGCAAAAGCAAATATCGCTTTTTCTTCCTCAGCGTCTATTCTGCGATAACCGTTTTTACGCTGTAGGAAAAGCTTTTCCTTTAGTTCCTTTGAAACGCTGTTCTTTTCTTCCATATTGATTAGCTCCTTTCAAATACCGTGTCAGACAAAACTTTCTGCCGTTCGGATATCATAGTAATAAAATTTAATTTTATCTGAGACCTCCTTGGAAATACTGTTTACAGCCTCCATTGAGTCGTTGTTCTCTATAACATAATCGGAATGGGACGCGAAAAAGTCCGCGTCAAGCTGAGAATTCATTCTGTTCTCCGCCTGCTCCGGCGTGATGCCGTCACGGTTTATTATACGGATCGCCCTTGTTTCGGGTTCGGCAAGCACCGATATGATTATCTCGCAGAAATCATCGGCATGGCTCTCGAACAAGGTCGGCGCGTCAAGAAGAATAAGCTTTCTTCCGCTGTCGGAATACTCTTTTATCTGCTTTAATATTTCGCTTGTTATATAAGGATATATTATGGAATTAAGCGCCTCAAGCTTTGATTTGTCGCTGAATACCACATCGCCCAAAGCTCTCCTGTTAAGAGTTCCGTCACAGTTCAGTATGCCGCAGCCGAAAATATCGGAAATTTCATCAAGGCACTTCGTACCCTTTTCCACCACTGTCCGTGAGATAAGATCGGCATTTATGACCGCAAATCCATTTTCGGCAAACACTTTTGAGACCGTGCTTTTTCCTGCTCCCGTCTGACCCGTCAGCCCGACCACAAGCACTTCAAATCCTATCATATCCTTATCACCTCGAATCCTGCTGCCCTTATAAGGCGGTTATATACTGCAAGCCCTACGCCGTCCTTCAACGGCGCTCTGACGTAAACCTTTTTCGCGCCTATCTCGTCAAGCTCCCTGAGCCTTTGAAAAAGCCAATGCGCCTGCTCGGAGCTGTCTGCTCCGTATGTAAAATGACGATACGGGAAATCCTTTTCATCGCCGTCAAATATGAGCGAGTACACTCCCTCGCCGTTATTTCGGGAAATAATCTCCTTAAAGCCTTCAAGCTCTCCCTCAACCATAATTATGTCCGCTTTCGGGGAATAATGCTTATATTTCATTCCGGGAGAAACAGCCTTTTCCCCCTCTTTAAGCTCCCTGAGTATCGCAGGATCTATAACGACCTCACGGCATACCCCGAGAAGCATTTCCCTTGTTACCGCGCCCGGACGAAGTATTCGGACGGTATCGTCACTGTCAAAAGAAATGACCGTTGACTCCACGCCGAATTTTGAATCGCCGCCGTCAAGGACAGCCGATATCCTGCCGTTCATGTCTTTCATTACATGCTCGGCGCACGTAGGACTTGGAAGTCCCGAAATATTCGCAGACGGAGCTGCTATCGGACAGCCCGATCTCTCGATTATACCGTGCATTACGGGGTGTGACGGCACACGTATACCTACAGTATCAAGTCCGCCCGAAGTGACCATTGGAATTTTCTCGTTTTTCGGAAGTACCATAGTAAGAGGTCCGGGGCAGAACCGTTCCGCCAATTTATATGCAAGCGGCGGAATAAACAACGTATAATGAGCTGCCTGCGAAAAGTCGGCAAGATGCACTATCAGGGGATTGTCGGCAGGTCTTCCTTTGGCTGCAAAAACAGCTCTTACAGCCGCTTCATTGCAGGCATCAGCTCCGAGACCGTATACAGTCTCCGTAGGAATACCGACGACTTCCCCGTTTTTTATAAGCTCCGCTGCGGCTGATACGTCCTCAGCGGAATCACTAAGCAATATCGTTTCCATTTTTATTAGACCTCCTCGGGAACTAAAGTGCAGCCGTATGACTAAAGATTTTGTCATATGGCAACTTCTAAAAACCTGTTTGATAAAGCAAAAATCAGATAGGTGCGGCAGAGGCAAGGAAAGTGCCCGACGGCGTGCTGTCGCACTCCGAGGGTGCTTGACGCAGCATATGCCGTGTATAGCTGATTTTTGTCAAAAGAGGTTTTTTGAGGTTGCCATATGGCAAGGCAGACGACGAAAGCGGGCTGACGCCCTCTGAGGAGGATAACGCAGCCATATGGCAAAAGATTTGTCAGACGGTGTGCGTTAGTTTCCGAGGAGGTCTACTTTTCCTGACTTGCAAGCTTTGCAGCCTGATCCGCTGTTGCAAGTGCGTCAAAAACCTCGTCCAGATTACCGTTCATCATATCCTCCAAACGGTATATCGTAAGTCCTATGCGGTGATCCGTAAGTCTGCCCTGCGGAAAATTATAGGTGCGTATACGCTCCGAGCGGTCGCCCGTTCCCACCTGCATCTTTCTTTCGGAAGCGACCTTTGCCGCCTGCTCCTCCTGCATTGCTTCATAGATACGGGAACGAAGTATTTTCATCGCCTTATCCTTATTCTTATGCTGACTTCGTTCGTCCTGACATTCCACCACAACATTTGTGGGAAGATAAGTTATACGCACCGCCGATTCGGTCTTGTTTATATGCTGACCGCCTGCGCCGCTTGCACGGAAATAGTCTATTTTAAGGTCGGTAGGATTTATTTCAAGCTCCACCTCGTCCGCCTCCACAAGCACCGCAACAGTGACCGTAGAGGTGTGTATACGTCCCTGAGACTCTGTTTCGGGAACTCGCTGAACACGGTGAACTCCGCTTTCATATTTCAGACGGGAGTACGCGCCGTCCCCCTCGATGGAAAAGCTTATTTCCTTAAAGCCGCCCAATTCGGTAGGCTGCGCGTTGAGGACTTCCTGCTTCCAGCCCTTTGACTCTGCGTACATTGTGTACATACGGTAAAGCGAATTGGCAAAAAGGGACGCTTCTTCACCGCCTGCGCCGCCTCTTATTTCGATAATAACGTTCTTGTCATCGTTGGGGTCTTTGGGAAGAAGAAGTATTTTCAGCTCTTGAAGAATAGTCTCCATAGCCGCCTTGCCTTCCTCATATTCAGTCTGGACCATTTCCTTGAAGTCCCTGTCAAGTCCGCCTCCGTCAAGCAGCTCCTTTGCTTCGTTGCAGCTTTTTTCGGAAGCCTTGTATTCCCTGAACTTCTCAATAATAGGCGTCATGCTCTTATAATCACGCATTAACTGCGCATACAGCTTATTATCGCTGAGAGTTTCCGGGTCTGAAAGACGGCTGCTTATATCCTCGTACTTTTGCTCCATTACAGCAAGCTTTTCAAACATAAAAAAATTCCTTTCACATTAGAAATAAATTCGTATAAACTTCCTGCAAAAGCTAACCCTCTGTTTCACGGCGGATATTTTTTATGCTCTTTTCTATTTTGTTTCTTGGGACGAGAAATTCCCTGCCGCATCCCCTGCATTTCAGTCTGAAATCCATTCCCGACCGAAGTACAAGCATCTCCGACGAGCCGCAGGGATGCTTCTTCTTCATTAAAAGTATATCATTCGGACGTACATCCACTGCGCTCTCCACCTTTCGGAAAAACAAAAAAATCGTACTGTATAATTATACCCTAAAAATAAAATTAAATCAATATTTCAGACGCATATTTTTTAAAATTTGTGTAAAAATAATAAAAACGTATAAAAAAAATATGTAATGCAGACAAAAATAATAAAGGTAGGTATTAACTTATGGTAACAAGGATCACGGCTGAGTTTGAAGGTCCCGAATCGGCTGAAATGGCTTTGAAAAAAATCAGGGAAAACGTCAGCGGAGTTTACTCCACCAATTTTGTTTACAACAGGGACTCCAACAAAGCCGAAAGGCTTCGTGGAGCTACGATATACACCATTCTGCCGACTGCCGTAACATCGCATAATTACCTTACGGCGGTGCTGGAGTCCCCCGCTTCAAAGGACGTTATCCCCGAGCCGTCAAGAAGCCGCAAGACTACTGTTTTTATTGTATGCGACGGAAGCGGCACTCATAAAATAAGCTCTATACTCACTTCAATGGGGGGCAATAATATTTATACGCCGCTGACATGAATATTTTTCCTCCGAAAAGAATATCATTTAATGTGATATTTCTTATCCGGCTTTATACGTGCCGCTGTTTAATGTCCTGTACAACTAATTTTGTCAACTTAAGTGGGGGACTCTGTCCCCCACACCCCCTGCCAAAGGGGTGACCCCTTTGGAATCTCTGTTTTCGTAACATTCTGCCCCGTATGGAGCAGAATGTTACGACATTGGTTCAAAGAAACTTCCCTTAACAGAAAGTAAAGGGTAACAGAATCCTCTTAGGTTGACAAATATTTGCAAAGCGGTATGTATAAAGCAAACAATATTTCGGAGGTAAAAAATCATGAATAATTACAAACCCGAAGGCTGTCTTTTCAAAACTGCTGAAAATCAAAGGTATATATCCTCCCTTGACGGTCTGACCGAGGCAATGGAAAAAGGCGTGATACTCGAGGCAAGAGCGGCAGTCTGCGACAGCTCGCATAATCTTATAGTCGATCTCCCGTGCGCGGAGGGTATTATTCTGCGCGAAAACGGAGCTGTTGGTATAGCCGAAGGAAAAACCCGCGATATTGCCATTATATCACGGGTAAATAAAATAGTCTGCTTTAAAGTTATCAGGATCGCAGCTTCCGAAAACGGAAAGATCAGCGTTGAACTTTCACGTACAGCGGCGCAGAAAGAATGTATCGCCGAATACACCGACAAGCTTCGTCTTGGAGATGTTATCGACGCTCGGATAACTCACCTTGAACAGTTCGGCTGCTTTGTGGACATCGGCTGCGGAGTGCCGTCCCTTATTCCTATCGACGCCATATCGGTATCGAGAATTTCTCATCCCTCCGACCGATTTAACGTGGGACAGTTTATCAAAGCTGTTGTACGTTCCCGTGAGGGCAGCCGCATATGTCTCAGCCACAAGGAACTGCTCGGCACTTGGGAGGAAAACGCTGCGGATTTTGAAATGGGCGAAACTGTTTCAGGCATTGTGCGTTCCGTGGAAAACTACGGCATTTTTGTTGAACTTGCTCCCAATCTTGCCGGACTTGCAGAACTTAGGGAGGATATTCGCCCCGGACAGAACGTCAGCGTTTACATAAAAGCTATCATTCCCGAAAAAATGAAGCTTAAACTTGTGATAGTCGATGTCTGCGAGGACTGTGAAGCCGACAGAAGCTTCGAGTATTTCACCGATTCACGCCACATCGACCGCTGGAACTATGCCCCCGAATGCTCGGGACGGGAGATATGTACTGTTTTTTAAGCATTTTACTTTAAATAATAAACAAACGCCCTGCAAAGCGTGATACTCTTAACGAAGAAATACCTTAACGCCGATGCTTACAGAAAACTGTAGTCATCGGCTATATTTTTCCATGATTGCGATTTTTTCATTTAAAGTCTCTGTATCTTCGATCATTTCCTTAGTTAAACCATATTTTTCAAGTCCTACAAAATCTTTTGATACCATTTTTTTAGCTACAATTACAACTTCATCATGGTATTCTTGGTCTAAATATGGAAGAACAATTTCCATTAGGTTTGAATCACAGAGAAATTCTGATTTTACAAGTTTCCCTTGCCGACCACTAAATTTATATTCTGTGTATTCTTTATCGGATTCGCTTACCGTAAAAAAAGAGTCATATTTTTTTATTTTCAGAATATATTCATCTTCCTTTTCATTCAGTATCCTATAACACCTAAAGTAATCGGAATCACATATTGCTTTCAAATCATTCACGCCATGAAATTCAATGAGTACTGCCATAAAATCAGAGTTATCATCTAAGATACAGTATTCATTCGTTAATCCTCCACCACATAGGGTAAAAGAATCTCCAAACTCTGTTTTTACATGATATTCTCTTTCATGAAATAACCAAAATAAAAATAAAAAAACGGACGTTATCACAAGAACAAAGAATATCAGTATTTTAATCACTTTCTTCAAATAACTTATCTCCTATCAAGTTTATAGATCCAATACATAAAGCGTAAGATTCTTCAGATGTATAGTTTTCCGAGGAGGTCTATTAAACTTGTTTGGTTTTTAAGGCAACAACGCACAGAGATTGTGCGGCAGATGCGCAGTCAGATTTTTCGTCAGATTGCAAGGTGACTCCCCACAGTGCGGGGAGATGTCACGAAGTGACAGAGGGGACGGTTTTCCGTTGGGAATTTTGACGCAGGATTCGGCAGGATTTGCCGAAAAGACGTGCATGCGGAGATTCTGAGCAGGCTCTTAACGGTTCATGAAATCGGTCAGGTCGTCAAGCCTTTTCAAAGCCGTCTTTCTGCCGATACGATATACCTCCAGAAGCTTATCGGGATCATGCTCAACATGACCGATAGGCAGAGGAGCAGGCGGCGCAATAACGAACGCCCGTCCGTCCTTTTCCGAACTGCGAACATATTGAAGCTGCTCGTTATACATCTTCGGACGTTCGACGTAACATTTTATCAGCGACGGATATTTTTTATAAAAAAGCTTCATCAAAGGCAGGCTTTTTCCTGCTTTTTTTATGTAATCTCTGGGCTGAGTAAGTATGACGACATTTCGGGGACAACCGTTTTTCTCCATGAAACGCAGAGGGATAGAGTCCGAAATACCGCCGTCAAGAAGTTTTCTGCCGTCACGCTCCACGATTCGCGAAACAAACGGCATCGACGCCGAGGCTCGCATCCATTCAAGGTCGCAGCGATCTGCGGTCTTCAATTTTTTATAAACGGGTCTGCCTGTGAGAATATCGGTACATACGCAAAAAAACTCCATAGGATTTGCGGCATAAGTTTTATAATCGAACAGGTCAAGCTTATCGGGTATCGTGTGGTAACAAAATTCCGCTCCGAACATGTCGCCTGTTTTTATAAGAGACTGAATACTGCAATAACGCTTATCACGGCAAAACCGCAAATTATAGCGGATCACCCTGCCGTTCTGCTCAGACTTGTAATTGCAGCCGAAACACGCTCCTGCCGATACGCCTACTCCGCAGTCGAATTTTATTCCGTTTTCCATGAGAACATCGGTGACGCCCGCAGTAAACAGACCTCGCATTGCTCCGCCTTCCATTACCAATCCGTATTTCATATTACGACTCCTCTCTTTTGTACCATTATAATACTTTTTCGGAAACTTGTCAAGGTGATTGTTACTAAAGCGAAACGACTGTATTTAGACAAAATGACGAAATATTGCATTTTTTTATAAAGTTGTTGACATTTATAGAAATGCGTGATATAATATAAACAAGACAACAATGTGATTCCAATGGAAACCTTACACACATAACTTTATTTAAACGATCCGTACATAACGGGTTAGGAGGGCAATATGAAGAAGATATTAACATCTGTTCTGGCAGCCGTACTAACAGTTACCGCAGCCGTACCGTTTGTTTCGTCTGCCGAATATCAGAAAATAAGTTCCGATGATGAACTTATGG
>JAGAQC010000065.1 GCA_017622925.1 Ruminococcus sp. | reverse complement strand
ATTTTTTCTGCCGCTGTCTTTCATCGTTTTATTTCACAGCCTGCGTCGGGTCGCTCCTCAGCGTTGCCCTGTTTGACTGCATTTTTAGTATTGTCAGAATTTTGGTGTTTATTGCATTTACACAGTTTATTTTTCAGTCCCGCACTTACGGCTAATACAATAGTTTTTCTGTTGATTTCTTCCTGTATACGCATTACTTCCTTTCAAGTATGAAAAAAGGAGCGTCAGTTTTACGGTTGCTCCTTGTATTTAATTCAACAAAGAAAAAATTATCCTAAATTTTATATCGGGTTTAAAAGTAAAATAAATCCTCAAATTTCTTATCTAATGCAATACAAAGAATAAGAGCCAGTTTTGCCGTGGGATTAAATTGTCCCGTTTCAATGGAACTGATAGTATTACGTGATACTCCAACCATTTCGGCAAGCTGTGATTGTGACATATTCAATTCTAACCTTACTTTTTTCAAATTGTTTTTTAATACTAATTTATCGTCCATATCATCACCTTAACACGTTTATGATATGTGCACTCAGAAAAAGTATCGCCACAAATTCACCAACGATTGTAGTGGCTAAAAATGATTTTTTTCCTGTAAATTTATATTTTGGATACGCTTCCGCCGCAGTGAATGCCCAAAGCATTGAGAATGGAACATAATTCGGCTGATTTGCACACCAGTTAAATATTATAATAATAGCTTCTACAATTTAAAATGCAGTTATTCCTATTTTGCGTCCATTGTTTTCAGCGTCTCTAAGTCCCTCATCATTTTCTTCTGCTCTGCTCTTTGATAAAATTTCTTCCTTGTTCATAACTGTTCCTCCTTATTCTTTGACAAGTTTTCTTTGCAATTGCAAATATATTATGTCACTAACAAGCGTACTTGTCAAGAGTTTTTTGCAAAGTTTTCTTTGCGTTTTTATAAAGAGGTTTGCATTAGATCTATCACCGATTTTCAAAATCCAATACACGCCCGGCAAAGCCTACAAGACTGCTCCATAATTTCTCGCAGTGAAGCCGTTCACCACGTTCAAGGTCAAACACATCTAAACCGCATTCGGCAACGTAATTGTATGTGTCAAGCAGTAAATTTATACTGCCGGCTGTTGCTGATGCTGTTACGGGCGTAGCGGATAAAATCAAAAGTTTCCTGCACTTCTCCGTGCCGGATGAAGATCCTCTGACGGATTTTGAAAGCTGAATGCCGGACTTCATCGGCGGTCTTGCAGAGGGAATCAACAAGAGCAAAAAGCTGATTTCAAAAGCTGTTGAGGGCGTTGCAAATGCCATGCAGATGACGCTGGATTCTAATATCGGTCTGAGCCTTTACGGAATTTCTTCTTCCATGAAGACGGAAATCCTGCCGGAACGGTTATCAATAATTACGATAACAGCCGGACGGTGAATCAGACGAATAATTCGCCTAAATCGCTGTCACGGCTGGAAATTTATCGGCAGACACGGAATGCATTGAGTGTGTGTGAAAAGGGTGAGTATCCTCAACTCACCCTTCATAAGGTTTTCAGTTTTCTCTTTTAAGCCTGTCCATCTCTATTCGTTTCGGCTATATTCATTTTTGCGAGCAAAGCTCTCTTCATAAGACATAGATCAAAAACATTTAGTTTGTTGTCCTTACGAAAATCTGCAGCTTTCCAGTCTTCAAGTTTGACATTCGGTACAGCAAGTAGCCATTTTTGAAATGCAACAACATCTGCAACATTAAATGCTCTGTCGTTGTTTACATCACCCATTAAATCTTCAGAATTTTCAGTTTTTGTGAGAATTTTTGCATGACTCAAAATGATTTCTCCACTGTACGCTGCGACTGCGATTCCGTCAAGATCGCTATAGCCGATGTCGAGTTGTTTTAACGCTGAACGAATATCTTCCGCTAAAAAAACGGCTTTCTCTCCGTTAAAATAGAATGGCTGTATCGTATGCCAAATCGATGGCGTGGAAGACCACCTTTGCAGTGCAATCACAGGTGGATAGCCTGTCCCACTTGTATAATTCAGCTCTATCGCATAATCATCTCCAAGATCACTCAGCAGGGTTTGATCGAGAGGGATGCGGTCAGGCGTTTCGGATGAAATTTCCAGTTTTTGCTGATAATCCGCACAAGGATATTTTGCGACATTGGAATAGAGAATATTGTCCTTCGGAGTTTCTCCCTGCCGTTCAAACAATTCGGTCAACGTGACAAATTCATAGCCTTGTTCCACGAGCTGCGGCATAACAATTTTTAAGGCATCCACCGTCTGCTGATTTCCGGCAGCATCGTGCAGCAAGACAATCACACCGTCCTTCGCACCGTTCATAATATAATCAGCACGTTCTTGTGCGGTGACATTTTCCATATAGTCCTGGCAATCAATTCCGCAGATAAACGGTAGATCCACAGCATCATAAAGACTTTCACTGACATCAATGAATGGCGGTCGGAAGAATTTGGTCGGCTCACCGGTGATTTCTGTTACTTTATCATCAACATAGGAGATCTCCACTTTTATCTCCTCTGCTGACATTTTTGACATATTGCTGTGCGTTTTAGAATGGTTGTCAATTTCCATTCCCATGTCGTAAGCACGTTTGACAGACTGTGCACTTTCTTCATTGATGTTGGTACCAATCAGGAAAAAGGATGCTTTTGCATCATATTTCTCCAAAATGTCCAAAACATCATTAGTCGTGGTGGTATTGGGACCATCATCAAAAGTCAGAGCGATTAGCTTTGTTTCTTTTGTTTCGGCAGAAACCTTTACAAACGGTACGCAGTGTATCAGCATCGCAGCCGTTAACGCCGCTGACACTACAGAAGATATTATTCTATTCATAAACATCACCTCAACAAGCTCATGATATGTTCTTATTATACACCATTTAGATGGAAATGTAAAGGGGTGCAGCCTATGTTTTTCCAACTTATTTTCAAAAAATACAACGATGATCGTGTGGAAATGACCTCGACGTCGATCAGTATATGATCGCTGAAATAAATGGTTTGTATCCATCAAATGGAGATTTATCGGCAGACACGAAATGCGTTGAATGTGTAGTGGGGTGAGCTTCTTGTTCACTCCGTTACTGCGATAAATCAGAATTTCACTTTTCAAACCATGGATAACTTGGTTTGAAAAAACCGCCTCTTGTAGTCAGCAAATGATTGAAAACTTCAATGCCGTCACCTAATAAAATACCCTCGCTTAATATAATTTCGTTTGACAAACATCCGTCCATAGTAATTGCAAAAGCGGTAGTGACGTTGTCATTTAATTCTATTTGTATTGTTTCTCCATTTTCAATTGTAAAGTCTTTTCTTAGAATTTTAAAATCTATCCTTGAAATCGGATGTCCTAATACAGATGTTTTACAAAAATCACCGATTAAGTTATATTTTTCCATGAATGTTTTCTTATCTGTTTCGGTAACAATCCAATAAGGCATTAAGGCGGAAGCAAATTTTTTCTTTCTGTGAATTATTAATCTTTTCATTAATCTCCTTCTAATCCAATCCCAATTTAGCGGAGAGTTTCAAACTCTCCATTTTCATAATTATAGCATACCCACACTGAAAAAGTCAAGGAGGTGAACTCATGTTTTTCACACTCATTCTCGAAAACGAAAGCGGCGAACGGGTGGACATAACCACAACCACCAACAAGTATATGACCTCCGAACCAGTAATAACAGTAAAAACAGCAACAGCCGGACAGTGAATCGTACAAATAAAAGCCCGAAATCACTGTCACGGCTGGAGATCTATCGGCAAACACAAAATGCGTTGAATGTGTAATTATTTCTTTAGCTTCATACCATCCTTGAATGCTTCGCCAACTCTGCCGGCAACTTTGTAGTAGCCATGCGTGTATGGATCAAAAGCAATTGCATTCACTGCATCAATGTCAACCTTATCATCCTTCATGACGCTTTCATCAACAGTCGTATTGACGACCTTACCGATTACACCGAGACCGTATGTGTTGTCCTGATACTCGATAAACTCACACTCCAGCACGATCGGAAAATCCGTGATTATGGGAGCGTCAACCAACTCTGATTTTTCAGCGTGAAGACCGCTGTTGGCGAATTTATCAGGTGTATTCTTTCCGGAAACAACACCGAAATAGTCGGCTTCTGTAACGTGCTTTGCATCGGCAATGGCAACTGTGAAACCTTTTCTCTTCTTGATGTTTGCGACTGTCTGATGTGTTTCCGTAAGGTTCAGAGCGACAATGTCTCTCTCAACCATTGTTCCCCATGCAGCGTTCATAACATCAATGCTTCCATCCTCGTTGTAGGTTGCGATCATAAGCACAGGCATCGGGAAAATTGCTTCTGTGGTTTTAATGCTCTTTCTCATAAATAACACTCCTTATGTTAGTCTTTAGCGGAATTTATCTGCTGATTTTATTATACACCATTCTGTCCGAAAAAACAAGTAGTTGGTAAAAACACTTAATGTGTTGTTATCCGGTATAAGCATCTTCGAGCCCATTGTAGAAATTTTGCTTTGCAAGCCATTCTTCCTCGTCTTTTGTTTCGGGAATGTCGATTCGTTCTATCTTAAAAATCACCGGGCGAGTTCCGTCGTTGCAGCAAGCGATCATCATTCGTTCATCATTTGTCCATTTGTGCATGATGGAACCGCCTTGCAGCGCCGTATACACATATCTGCTGATGGCATCCCATGCTTCACCGCAGAACTTTCCGTTCATCAGATGATAAAAATCATCTTGCTGTGCTGTTCTTTTCAATACAAAGGTATCTCCGGGCTTGAAGAAGGGGCATGGTCCCGATTTCGGATCTGCAAGATATTTCGCCTGCAATTCCGGGAACACTTTTGTTTCTAAAACAGTTATTTTACATTCGTACTGCATGACTTTTTCTCCATTCTATTATGCTTCACACCCTCCAATATCAAAATACCTCATATTACTTTTCATATATGATAAGCAATCCGTATTTTCCAAGATGCCTGAAGGATATTTTTTGGAAACCAACTTTCTGACCCATTTCGGCGTATTCATGATTCTCAAATTTTTTAAATCCATTTTTTGTGTAGAACATTTTATCCAAGCCCTCTTTGGTGAGAACAGCGTTATAGAATATGCCCGTATCATTCAGAACCCTGTATATTTCCTGTAAGCCTCGCAGCGTATCATTCCAGAAATATATCGTATTCATTGTGGTTACTATGTCAAAAGATCGGTTCTCAAATGCGAGGTCGCAGCAATCGCCTACAGACAAATGAATATCTCCGTTTTTAATTCCATTTTTATTTTTTTCAGAAGCCGCCTTAACCATATCGTCTGAAATATCAATCCCGTAAACAGAACATTTCGCTTTTCTGTAGATCAGGCTTTCCAGATAGCCATTGCCGAAGCCTATATCCAGAATTTTTGTGTCCTCCGACAAATAAAGATTCTTTACGATCCCGTTATACATGAATCCGTTTACCCGATTCATAGCCCAAGTCATGGTTTTTCCGATAGCTCCTCTTGGATTACCGCATTGAGAAGCCAGATAGTCAGAAAACCTGCCCATATTCTAAACCCTTCTTTTGTACTGTAATTTCAATTTGATAACAGCGCACATTTTATACTCATAATTATAACACACCCATTCCGAAAAGCAAGGGGTGGGCTTCTTGCTCACTCCGTTACTGCGATAAATCAGAATTTATCTGCTTAACAAACTGAAATTTGATGATTGAAATAAGTCATTTTATTCTTTCGTGAAATAAATATAATACTCATAATTCGTTCCGTCATATACAGTATATAGTGAATCGACATATTTCTTGGAATTGTAAGATAATGTGGTTGTTTGTTCGCCAATTTGAATTGTAACACCATTGTTATCTATTTTATTTATCAAAATAATAATCTCGGTGTCACAGTTATCTTTACACCAGTGACCAGAATAATTTTCATAAAACTTATCTCCCTCAGAAATCTCGAAAGCCTCTGAAAAAGAGCCACTTTCTAAATTTTTTCCATCTATACCGCAGCCGCCGTATGTTGTTTCTACATTCAGTGTGCATTTTGGTGAACTGCTATCACAACCAGTGAAACACATTATTGTAAAGTATGCTAACACAAGAAATAATGTCTTGAATCTCATAGTATTTTCCTCCATAAATTCCGATTTATCTTAGTAATAATTATACATCAAAGCTGTTACATTGTCAATAGAAACGCCATAACACTTTTGACTAAAAATCATAAGTGCTATGGCGAAAACTTCTTTATGAGTACCTGTTTTTATTCAAACCGATATTTTTTACAGAAGTAATTATAAAGTGCTGTGGAATGTACGTGAAATTACGTCGTCCTGTTGCTCTTTTGTAAGCTTTACAAAATTAACGGCATAGCCCGAAACGCGCACTGTAAGCTGAGGATACTTTTCGGGGTGAGCCTGAGCGTCAAGGAGCGTCTCTTTGGTAAATACGTTTACATTAAGATGATGACCGCCTTTTTCAACGTAGCCGTCCAGTAATTCGATAAGGTTATCGACCTGTTTCTGATTGTCCATAAAACTATTCCTCCTGATCATTATAGTCAACAGAGTTCTCGGTTGGCTGACAGCATGCGCCTTTTCCGCAGAATTCGGCGCTGTTCACAACATTGACCTTTACCTCCGAGCTGTCTGTATCTGCAATTATATTAACATGACCGCTTCCGCCTGCCATAAGCGAATCTATAAGCTTTGCGAGTTCCTCGGGATTCTTGGTATCTATCATGATCAGTCCTCGTTTCTAAGCTTATCAAGATCAATATCTCCGACAAATACCTGCATATCCTTGCCGAGAGCGTCGGGGACGATCGAGAACGTATTTGAGATACCGTCCTGAGCGTGGCGGAACGGAAGCTTTGCAACAGAAGCAAGAGAAGCTGCCGCACCGTGAGTATCTCTGCCGTGCATCGGGTTAGCTCCGGGAGCAAGAGGTACGCCCATTTTTCTGCCGTCGGGAGTGTTGCCCGTTTTTTTGCCGTATACAACATTTGAAGTTATCGTGAGTATGGACATAGTGGGAACTCCGTCACGGTAAGTGTGGTGCTTTCTCACGCAGTCCATAAATTTACGAACGACCGTAACGGCAAGATCGTCAACTCTGTCGTCGTTGTTGCCGTATTTCGGGAAATCTCCCTCGACCTCATAATCGGTAACGATTCCGTCCTCGTCGCGTATCACCTTGACTTTAGCGTATTTTATAGCTGAAAGCGAGTCGGCAACAACTGAAAGTCCTGCGATACCCGTAGCAAAATAACGCTTGACATCTCTGTCATGGAGAGCCATTTGCAGCTTTTCGTAGCAGTATTTATCGTGCATATAGTGGATAACGTTCAAGGTATTAACATAAAGTCCGGCAAGCCATTCCATCATGGCTTCATATTTGTCCCATACATCGTCAAAATCAAGGTAATCGCCTTCAACAGGACGGAACTTCGGACCGACCTGAACCTTCATTCTTTCATCGACACCGCCGTTTATAGCATAAAGCAGACATTTAGCAAGGTTGGCTCTTGCGCCGAAGAACTGCATTTCCTTGCCTACACGCATTGACGATACACAGCAGGCGATAGCATAGTCATCGCCGTGGATAACTCGCATCATATCGTCGTTTTCATACTGTATTGACGAGGTCTTTATAGACATTTTTGCACAGTATTCCTTGAACTTTCGGGGCAGCTTCTGTGACCAGAGAACGGTCATGTTAGGTTCGGGAGCTGTACCGAGGTTGTCAAGAGTATGCAGATAGCGGAAGCTGTTTTTGGTTACGAGGTGGTGACCGTCAACGTCAACTCCGCCGATAGACTCGGTTATCCAAGTGGGGTCGCCCGAGAAAAGCTCGTTATATTCGGGAGTACGCGCAAACTTCACGATACGCAGCTTCATAATGAAGTGGTCGATAAGCTCCTGAGCCTGTTCTTCGGTGATAAGACCTTTTTCGAGGTCACGCTGAATGTAGATGTCAAGGAAAGTCGATGTACGTCCCAATGACATAGCTGCGCCGTTCTGCTCCTTGACAGCAGCGAGATAGCCGAAATAAAGCCATTGAACAGCTTCCTTAGCGTTAGATGCAGGGCGTGAAATATCGAAGCCGTAAATGTGTCCGAGTTCTTTAAGCTCCTCCAATGCGCGAACCTGCTCGGCAAGTTCCTCACGTAGACGGATATTTTTTGAAGTCATGCGGACGAGTGAGGTATCTATTTGATGCTTCTTATCGGCGATAAGCATATCAACGCCGTAAAGAGCCACACGTCTGTAATCGCCTATAATACGTCCTCTGCCGTAAGCGTCGGGAAGTCCCGTAATAATAGCGGATTTTCTCGCCATTCTCATTTCTGGAGTATAAGCGTCAAAAACGCCTTGATTGTGGGTCTTTCTGTATTTGGTGAAAATTTTTACGATTTCAGGGTCAACTTCATAGCCGTATTGAGAGCAGGCGTTCTGAGCCATACGTATTCCGCCAAAGGGCTGAAGTGAACGCTTGAAAGGCTTATCGGTCTGAAGTCCGACTATCTGTTCAAGGTCTTTATTAAGATAGCCTGCCTCATGAGAAGTAATAGTGGAAACGATTTTAGTATCCATATCGAGAACACCGCCCGCTTCACGTTCCTGTCTGCTGAGTTCGGTTATCTGTTCCCAAAGCTGCTTTGTAGCTTCTGTCGGAGCGGCGAGGAAACTTTCGTCTCCGTCGTATGGGGTGTAGTTCTTCTTAATGAAGTCACGGACATTAACGGAAGTGGTACACCAGCGACCCTGTTTAAATTCGTCCCATTCACGGGGGTATTCAGTAATTAAATGAAGCATTGTATCAGATCCCATCTATTTATTTTACTCTTTTAGTATAACACATTGTTTATAATTTGTCAATCTCTGAATATAAGATTTTTTATTATATAATTATGTGTATTTGTTAAAAAAAGATTCAATGTAAATACTGCATATATTTTACCCCCGACTAAACCTTGTTATTATTTTAGTCGGGGGATAAATATTATTTGTTTTTAGGTTTATCGGTTTTTTTGTTTTTCTCGGGGGAAGAATTATTTTTTTTCTTGAAATTGAAAAGCTTTTTTTCGGATTTTTTGGGAACTTCATTATTATTGGATTTTATTCCGAGCTGCTTTTCTTTATTTTCCAAATGCTCAAAGAACAATTTATATGCTGTAGCCGCCAACGGAACGCCGATAAGCATTCCGACAACGCCCCAAAGACCTCCGCCGACCGTAACTGCGGCAAGAACCCATATACCCGGAAGTCCTATAGAGTTTCCGACGACCTTCGGGTAGACTACGTTTCCCTCAAGCTGCTGTAAAATAACGAGGAATATGAGGAAAATAAGCGTCTGCATGGGACTTTCCGTAAAAATTATAAATGCGCTTACGCCCGCACCGATGAATGCTCCGACAACGGGAATGAGAGCGGTAACTCCCACAAGAACCGAACTCATGGCAGCATACGGGAGCTTCAATATCTTCATTCCGATATAGCAGAAACAGCCCAAAAGGATAGCTTCTAAAAATTGTCCTATAAAAAAGCTTTTAAAGGTTGTATCGGCGGTTTTGAATACTTTGTTTACCTTGCTGTTTATCTTGTCGCTTATAAAGGCTTTTTGCATACGTTTTACGTCGCGGCGGAGCTTATCCTTGCGCAAAAGCAGATATATAGCGAAGATCACAGCCAGCACAGCGTTTGTCACAAAGCCTGTTACAGTACCTACTATGCCTACCGCTGAGGTGATTATGCCCATAACGCCGTTTTGTATCACGTCGGCAGCTTTTTCTGTTATAGACGCCCAGTCAAGCGACTTTACATCGAACTCCTCGAAAAGCTCCATAGCCTCTTGCTGAATATCGGGATATTCGGCAAGCTTTTTTATGATGTTTCCGCTGAGCTGATCGAGAAGCGGCGGTATTTCTCCCGAAATAAGCTTTACGGCGTTTATCATTTCGGGTATTACTATTTTCAGTATAAGAGCGATTATAGCCGCCGCACATAAAAATGAAAGTATTATGCAGACGGGTCGCCTTGTAAGCCGTACTGCTTTTGTGTCTGTTTTGGGAAAGTAATGCTTTTCAAGCGCGCTCAGTATAATGTTAAAAATATACGCTATAACCGCTCCGAGCAGCAGCGGATATACTGCGCTGTAAGCCACCGAAAGCAGCTTTCCGAACAGGCTGAAATGTTTCACGACAAAACAAACAGCCACTATAAGTAGCGCTATGATGCCATATCGTTTGATTTCCTTTTTTTCCATAAAATCCTCCAATAATTAACGAGACCTCCTCGGAAACTGGGAAGTGCTGTATGGCGCAGGATTTTTTGTGCTGTGCAAAGTCAGGTTTCCGCAGGAATACTGTATGTATTGCAAGGAAAGCTGGCAAAGCACAGCGCAAAAAAGACAAGTCAGACAGTGCTTTTCAGTTCCCGAGGAGGTCTATCATACAGATTTATTATACAATTTGTATGTGTATATATGATGTTTAAATGTTGAATTTATTATTAACAATATTTAAATCTTAACATTATAATAAAGTTGACGGAAAATCAAATACATGGTATAATAAAATCACTACATTGAACAGGCATTAATAAAACTAAAAGGCGGCGATCGTTTTGGATACGGAAATATACAGCGTAGGCAGAGTAATAGTCGATAAGAGCTTTCATACGCAAAGCGGAAACGAGCGTTTTTTCAGCTATTTCGGAAACGATGTGATTTACTCCATACGGCGGACTATAGATGATGACGATTTTCCCAGACTTGCAGAATGCGTGTCGGAGTCGGTATCGGGAGCTATCAAAAGAACGGTTATCCGTATGAAAGGCATAAACGGACAGCTCAGGTGGATATTGGCTTCCGTCCGCATTATGGAAAACGAACCCGAACCGTTGTACATAATTGATTTCAGCGACATTTTATCATTGAACAAAATAGCCTCGGATAATGAGCGTAAATTGTCCGAATACCGCTATAT
The DNA here is from genome assembly GCA_017622925.1 of Ruminococcus sp. Lineage (GTDB taxonomy): Bacteria > Bacillota > Clostridia > Oscillospirales > Ruminococcaceae > Ruminococcus. The sequence continues at coordinate 31,823 of JAGAQC010000065.1, read as the reverse complement.
ATTAAGCCTTTCCACGGATATAGCCTTTGAGTACAGCTTTGAGACGCGCCGCATACGTATTTATATGCCTGATTGCTGCCGTGAAAACGTTCTCGTTGACGAGGAACTTGAAAAGTGGCAGAACCGTTCTATTAGTTTAGGCTGGGTATTGTCGAGATATATTGAAACATTCAATACGCTTTGCCGCGACATAAAAAACGGCGTGTACCGTTTCGATTACGAGCTTGAAGCCTCTATACTTACCGAGGGAAAAACAAGGGAAATGTGTCTTTTCCGTGGTATTACGAGATATGACGACCCTAAGACCCGTAAGGTCAGCGGACTTATCTCGGTCGTAAGCTCGCGTCAGAAGTCAAAGGATATAAACCTTGCTTTGGAGGCGAATAAGGATTCTCTTTCGGGACTTCTCAACAAGCGCGCCGTGACTGATTTTGCAATGGATATACTTGCCGCAAAGCCTGCAAACAATGTAAATATAGTTATTCTTGACATTGATAATTTTACGGATATAAATACAAGCTACGGACATCTTTTCGGTGACGAGGTAATATATACCATTGCCGGAATTGTCAAAAAAGAGCTTGGCACACGCGGCATCGCAGGAAGAATAAGCGGCGGCGGTTTTCTCATAGTCATTGAAAATACCCGTGACGAGGAAGATCTCAGGGGCATTCTCAGGGCGATACGTACCAATACGGAACTTGCGTTCAATGACCGTTTTGAGAATTTCCGTCTGACCTGCTCTATGGGAATTTCCACATACCCCGTTGACAGCTCCGACTATGACGAGCTTTTCATGCAGGCGGATAAGGCTCTGTACATCGCTCAGCAAAAAGGCAAAAACCGTTATGTTATTTACGACATAAACAAGCACGGCAGCGTTGAGCGTGATATTGAAAATAAAATAGCCTATCTGAGCGGCGGAAAGGATTCCAACGATAAGCTTACCTTTGCTGCTAACCTTTCGGAAAGTCTTGTTTTCGGACGTATTCCAGATATTTCAGTTTTGTTGGAACAAATACGCTCGGAGTTCAGAATCGACGATATATGCGTATTTGCGGGCAAGGACATGAGCCTGATATTAAGCTGCGGAAACGCTGCGTCAAGAAATGCGGCATATCTTCTCGAAAACGGCTATACAGAACGTTTTTCCGGGGACGGCATATTCGCCATTGACAACGTGAACGAGCTTGAGGGACGGGACGACAGGGCGTTTGCGCAGCTTACTTCGGAAAACATCGGGGGAGCGGTGCAGTATCTCATGACAGACGACAGCATGATAAAGGGCGTTATCTCATTCTGCTATATCGGACGTTTCAAGAAATGGGCGGTCTCCGACATGAATTATTTGGCTGTATTGGGCAGGATAATCACATCTATTCTGAAAAAGCAGGCTTTCATATAAGCGTAAAGTATGCCGTTAAAAACAAGCGATTTTTGTTACAAGAAATTTACAATTTATTTAATATACAGTCAGCTTCGTTGACACGAACTGTACAATGTGCTAAAATAAAAGTGACAAAAATTATCAGTGGAGGTCATTATATGAAAAAAGCCGTCATACTTGACTCTATTGCAAAATGTGCAAAAGATTTCGAGAAGAAATTCTGTCTGACAAGGCGGACGACGAAAGCGTGCTGTCGCACGGTGAGGAGGACAACGAAGACAGACGGAATTTATTCCGAAAGATATTGTATATTTTGTAATAGAAGCAAGTATAAATATTCCCTGTATGCTGCGGTCGTATTGTTGTTCACGGTCTTTCTCTGCGGCTGTCATTCAATGTATTCTATTGATATTGAAACAGACGGCTCTTATATGACCGATAAGACTATAGATATTCTTATTCCTATCAGCGAAAACGATGAAAATTACATTGATTCGGTAATCGAATATTATGAAGCATTTAGTAAATACAAGCAGTATCAGGAAAGTTACATTGAAGAAAATGCTGAAAAAGAATTGAAAAAAACTGAAATTTACAGATATAATGAAAACGGCTACAGAAGTATGCTCTGTCATTTCCGCACAGAGGGTTTTTCAAAGGGTTCTTTAGAGGATAACAAGATCAAAATGTCCATATATTTAAACAGCAAAGACAAGTATATGCAGTTATGCGAAAGGTATAAAACTTTTCGCATAGCAGTTGTAGGCAAGAATGGAGAAATCCTGAATATTTCCGAGGAATATCCGTTTAAGTCAAGTGAAGAATATTTCCTCGACAACGATATTGATTACGACCCTGTAAATAACGTATTATCCCCGATATACATAAGGCATGGCAAATGGAGGTTCTGGCTGTTTATCGTGGAAGCCGTTATGCTTTTGATGCCTGTCTGGGCGATAGAACTGCTTCCTGCTGTTATAATTTTTAAAAAAGTGAAAATTCTCGGTTTTCCTTACAGTATCATCGGATCAGCAGCTATGACTCTTCCGCTTACCGTTTACCTCGCAGTAAGATATGACGACGCAGTAAAATCAACTCTTACGCATGATGCTGCGCTTGCTCAATTTTTTAACTTAAAGGACGTTTCTGTGTGGAGCGTTATATATGTGTTCATTCCGTATATCTCTTTCCTCATTATAACGGTCATTACTTGTGTACGCAAATCAATGAAAAGTAATGAGATCGATTCAGATTCTGTTAAATTATGAAATGGAAGAAAAGTCGTCTGTAATAAAGACAAAATACAGCAATTCTCAGTTCCCGATGAGGTCTATTTTACGTCGTTTACTATAATTATAAATCACTATTATCATTTAGCAGAAAGGAAATGTAATGTTAAAAAAGGTTAGAAATATTTTCGTTTGTACTTTTATGTTATCCATAGTAATTTGGATAATTGCATTGATAATATCTCAAAAATACTTAATAAGAGGTTTCTCATTATTGTATCCTTTATTTGGAGCGATATTTTCAATAGCTTTCCTGTTGATTATTGAAATAATAAGAAAAGTCAATTTGAACAGGATAAAGCAAGTAATTATTAGTTCTTCAATTGCTTTGTGTGCATTTGTCTGTTGTTTTTATGTATTAGGTGTTGATGATATGTTTTTCGGTTCAGGTGAATTACACGCAGTTTCTGTTGAAAACTTGCCATCTGATAATGAAATCTATTTGTACGAATATCCACATTTTAGATCAAACGAAGGAATGTTATGCATTAAAATAAATGATATTTTCTATTTAAAACTTATAGAAACAAAATATCGAGTTGAACTTAACCACTCACTTTCAGATCCAAAAAACATGATACTAAATTATAATGAAAAAACAGGTGTATTGACAATGCGATATAAACGGAATGAAGGTAGTGAATACCATGAAAATAAGATAACCTATTTTTTTGATTGATACAATTCCAAATGCTCTCTCTTTCATAAAAGCTATTTTCGCTTCTGAATCCATAGCCGATTTGAACTTCTGATTTTTGTCAAAAGAGGTTTTAGATGTTGCCTTGATACATACTTTTTCTGTATATAGCTTGAAAAACAATAGCAAGTATGTTATAATAGAGATAACCAATATCTCAATGCAGGGAGCAAATAACACTATGGAGCGCATAGAAATCAAGGAAAAAGATTGGAAGCTGTATCGCAGCCGAGTTGCTGAATGGCAGGAAGCATTTATGGGAAAGCTGCTTGATGAATACATGGCTATCATAAACACTGGAAAACTGCCGTCCGAACGATTCTGGGAGCTTCACGACAGAATCAAAGAGGACAGTACCAAAACAGGCGTGATCGCAAGAAACGCACGCTCGTCTATGATTCACAATATCCTTAATTTGTTGCAGGAAGGCGCAATAACATATGAGGATTTAGACGGATTCAGTGATGAACTGATTGGACGAGTGAAGTTTTTATATGAAAATTGGTAAAAGGCTATATTCACATTTACATAAGGAAATAATGATATGAACAGTTATATTGTATTTGACGTAGAAACGCCCAATCGTGCAAATGATCGAATGAGCGCGATAGGTATTACCGTGATAGAGGACGGTAGAATTGCAGACTCGTTTTTCTCATTGGTCGATCCCGAAACGCACTTTGATTATTTCAACACACAACTCACCGGCATCAGCGAAAAAACCGTGCAGGGCGCGCCTAATTTCGCTGTACTTTGGAATAAAATCGAGCCGATCATGAGCAGCGGCATTCTTGTTGCACACAATGCGGTATTCGATATGGGCGTGCTGAAAAAGTGCCTGCACGATTACGGTATTACATGGAAAAACAGTGCGAAATATATATGCACAGTACAGGCAGGAAGACGGCTTTTGCCCGGTATGAGTCACAAGCTGAATGTGATGTGCGAGCATTACGGAATTGCGCTCGATCATCATCAGGCAGACAGCGACAGTCGTGCTTGTGCGGAAATTTTGCTGCGGTACATAAAAAGCGGTGCGGATGTAAATTCGTTTATCCGCACATATCGGCTTGTCTGAACAGGTCTTAGGAGACTATCTATGGCAATCTGGAATCCGTGGCACGGCTGCCACAAAATCAGTCCCGGATGTGTAAATTGCTATGTTTACCGACGGGACGAAAGCATCGGTAAGGACGCGTCTATTGTCAAAAAGACCGGCGATTACAATTTGCCGATGAAAAAGAATCGGCAGGGAGATTATAAGCTGACCGCAGAGGACGGCGTTGTGTTCACCTGTATGACATCTGACTTCTTTTTAGAAGATGCGGACGAATGGCGGCAGGGCTGTTGGGACATGATACGGGAACGGCGTGATCTTCAATTTTATATTATCACCAAACGCATCGACCGCTTTGCACAGTGTATTCCGACGGACTGGGGAAACGGTTGGGATCATGTGACGATATGCGCTACGTGCGAGAATCAAGAAAGGACAGACTATCGGCTGCCAATTTTGCTCGATCTTCCAATCAGGCATCGTGAGGTAATCTGTGAGCCGATGCTTGGCGAGATCAACATGGAGAAGTATCTCGGAACGGGTTTGATCGCGCACGTCACTTGCGGCGGCGAATCGGGAAACAATGCAAGGCCATGCGATTTTCGGTGGATACAGGAGGTTCGCAGAGAGTGTATCCGCTGCGGTGTTCCCTTTACTTTCAAGCAGACAGGAGCAGTTTTTGTAAAGGACGGTAAGGTTTATCATCTTGAACGAAAACTCCAGATTCAGCAGGCGAAAAAGTCCGCATACAGCTACATTCCGGGCATGGGAATGGCAGAGAAGATCGTGTATAAGCTGCCGGAGCGAAGGACATTATTTGAACGGCTGCGCAAGTCTGATTTCAGAAGCCGATTTCATTTGTCAGACAAGGAAAAGGTGTATATTGCGGAAAAGGGAATTGAAACGATCCGCAGACATGCGCAGGATTTCGTGTCGAAACGGCTGTCAGCGGAGAATCCCGAAAACGATGGAAAGCAGACTCCGATGAAAGGACATCCCGTGTTTATCGCCCAGCACGCAACCGCCTGCTGCTGTAGGAGCTGTTTGGAAAAGTGGCATCACATTCCGACAGGAAAGGCGTTAAACCAAGAGGAACAGTCCTATATCGTAGATGTGCTGATAGAGTGGCTCACAGGCGAATGCGGCAGATAGGATATATGAAAGGGTGATAAAAATGCTGCACAAAATGCACTTAAAGAAAGAGCCGTTTGAGAAAATCAAGAACGGCAGAAAAACAATAGAACTGCGCCTGAACGATGAAAAGCGGCAGCAGATACATATCGGTGATTTTATTGAATTTTCGCAGCTTGAAAGTAATAATAATAATGACAAGCTGACCGTGAGAGTGACTGCACTGCACCGTTTTAGTTCTTTTGCAGAGTTGTATAGTTCTCTGCCAAAAGAGAAGTTCGGCTACGCTGCATCTGAAACTCCCGATCCCGATCACATGGACGAATACTATCCTCGTGAGAAACAGGAGCAGTACGGCGTTCTTGGCATTGAACTGAGATTGACAGATCTGCAAAAGTTTATTGATGCACAGGATAACGGCTACAGCTTTGGAGAAACATATCAGACGGCTTTGGCAGAAATGAAACAGGGCGAAAAAATTTCCCATTGGATATGGTATGTGTTTCCGCAGATTCAAGGATTAGGACTTAGCGGTACTACCGCCTATTTTTCTATTAAAGATTTGTCAGAAGCCAAGGACTACTATGCACATCCTGTCCTCGGCGCAAGATTAATAGAAATATCAGAAACTTTGCTGGATATTGAAACCGACGATCCGATGGCAGTATTCGGCTATCCCGACGCATTTAAGGTTCGTTCCTGTATGACGCTGTTCAAACACGCCGCACCTGAGCAGGAAGTGTTCCAAAAAGTGCTTGATAAGTTCTGCCGTGGAAATGAAGATGAAAAAACTTTGGAGATATTGGGAGTGTGAGCCATATGATTTTAACAATTAAAGAAATAGCTGAAAAATTACGTATATACGATGAATACGCTATCGTATATCATATCCGACCCGACGGCGACTGTATCGGCTCGTCATTTGCGTTAGCTCTCGGTTTGCAGTCTATCGGAAAACGCTGCAAAGTGGTCGGCAGAGATCCTGTGCCGCAGATACATCAGTTCATGACAAATGAAGTTCCGCAGGATACCGTGACCGACCCGATCTTTATTTCCGTAGATGCTGTTTCTCCGCAGCGCACGGGAAATTACGCTGACAAGCATTTCACGTTCTGTATTGATCATCATTGTAATAACTCCATTGACGCTGATTTCAAATATGTCGAGGAGGATTGCGGAGCTTGCAGCGAGGTAGTTTTCAAACTGTTGAAAGAAATGAATATCACGATAACAAAACAGATCGCCGACCTGCTCTACACCGCACTTGTGACAGACACACGCTGCTTTCAGACGTCTGATACCGGTGTGCAGAGCTTTGAGACAGCGGCTGAACTGACAAAACTCGGTGCGGATACATATGAAATAAGCAGAAGAAACATCTTTATAAAACCTAAAGGCAGACGCATGATAGAAGATTTTCTGAAAAACAGCCTGCATTTTTCTTGTGACGATAAGCTGATAACCGGCATTATAACTTTGGACGACCTGAAAGCTGCCAATATCGCAGATTCGGAGCTGGAGGGCATAAATTCTTATATAGAGCAGTATGAGGAAATGATGATCGGCGTGACAGTACGGGAACTGCCGGACGGTCGTTCTCGCTGTTCGACACGGACAAGCGGTAATATTTCCGCAAATGAGATCTGTGCAATTCATGGCGGCGGCGGACACTTTCACGCTGCTGTTTGCGAGCTTGACGAACCTCCGAAAGAAGCAAGGGTAATTATGGAGGAGACTTGCAGGAAATTTCTTGCATAAATAAGTAAAGCAATATGAAGAATGATAATTCTAAAAAGCGGTATTATGAAACAGTCCATGATGAATATTTTAGTTACGCAAAATTCCTTAGCGCATTTGCTTTTTTGGTATGTATTTTTTACACGATAAAAGGGTTATTTATTGGTGAAACTCTTGTCAAAGGAATTACCAAATCATGGATTGACGGATATTGCGTTCCGATATTATTGATCGTATTAATTGTTGATCTAAGGTTTTTTCTTGATTGGTTAGTGTATTTGTGTGTGAAAAAAATTGTTATTTGTAAAGGCACTATGCACAACGGGACAATTGTATCAGAAGTTGAAGTCAGACATGCGCATAAAGGGGCAGTTCGTCTCAATTGGAAATACGTCATAGAGATTGAAGATTGTTCAACATATTTAAGTACTGCCTATACAAACCGGATACCTGTAACCCAAAAATGCACAGTTTATGTCCTTGGTTCAAAGTGTATAATTACTGATTTTGAAAAGTGATGGCTTAATTATCATCTGTTTTTAGTACGAGGTAATGAAGATAGGCGTGACAGTACGGGAACTGCCGGACGGTCGTTCTCGCTGTTCGACACGGACAAGCGGCAATGTCTCCGCAAATGAGATCTGTGCAATTCATGGCGGCGGCGGACACTTTCACGCTGCTGTTTGTGAGCTTGACGAACCTCCGAAAGAAGCAAGGGTAATTATGGAGGAGACTTGCAGGAAATTTCTTGCATAAATGTAACTATTCCGTCCCACTGAAAAATAAACAATAATGACATCGAAAGGATGCAATAGAAAAATATTTGATAAATGCTATAAATAATAGTGAGTTGACAAGTTTATGACCACAAGGAACAACACATTCATTGAAAATGCTGTTATATTTTTTGCGCATGTGAACAAAGAGATGTTGGATCATATAGCGGAACGCTTCAAGGAGCTTACACTTTATGCAAGAGCGATGATGTGTATGGTGTTTGCAGCAGCTAAGCTGCATTATAAGAAGTCAAACGTAATAATATAATCCCGTCTGCGTTGGAATGTTGGCTGTCTGAAGGCGTCAATGAAGTGATGAGGCGTCAAATTCTGTTTGAAAGATGAATGTCAAGTTTATATCGCTGTGTGGGCATACGGTAGTCTCCTTTATTGTATGTTATGTATATCATCTGCTCGTTTCCACAGATACTCAAATTCATTGGTGTACAAATCATAATATGCTGATCCTCGCTCGAAAATATGGATGAAGTTTTTATGCATAGTTGCATTATCATATGAATAATACGCAAGGCGAACAGAGGGATCGTTCTCTGTTTGAACATGATAGTAGGCGTGGAGTAGGGGAATGTGTGATACTTTAACCTGTATGATATCAGGATATTGTTTCTGAAAATTGCTCCATTGTCTGATGTTTTGAGTAAGTCCGACATAAGCCTTATTTTCAGATCTCATGTGCGGAATAACATTCTGAACCGACTCTTCGTCATTTATCAATACTCTGCACGGAATATGTCTATCTATTATTTTTGATATTACAGCGAGTTTGGTATCAACCATAAGCCATTCTGCACCTGCATGGAATGCAAGATCAATGCCATTAGCACCGTGTTCTATTCCCTTGTCAACATACTCAGCAGAAGTTGGCACTGCTGTATCAGATGTTGCATCGTGTGAACCCATTGAGTCAGTATATGGATGTGAGATTCTCCATGTATACTCAAATTCAGTGCGAAAATTGGAGTAATATGCTGAACCGTATGGTATGATCATGAAAGGAGATTTATCGAACGCTGTTCCGCCGTATAAATAGAATCCAACAAAACAGCAAGTATTAGCTGAATTTTTGAATTTTAGTTCGGTATACTGATGGATTGCAGGAATTGGCGAAAGATGCAAGGTTACCTTATCCGGAAACTGTTTGCAGAAATCTCTCCACATCAGTACAGGCGGCATATAGCTGGATAAATACAACATATTTTGATTGCGTATATGTTCGGTGAATATTTCTCCTATTTCATGCTCAGTTATAAGGATCTTGACACTTGCGGCGCGGTCGATCAATGTTCTGAGCAGTGTATGTCTTACTTGATTCAACAAAGCACGCAGTCCGTGATTGTGAACGATAATAACCTCTTCAATCGCATCATCAATTTCGAGTTTCTCTTTGAGAAAGGCTTCATAAGCGCTATGGAGAGAGGGAGCTTCAGTAGGCAACTGCTGATCTGCAAACAGCTCTTTCAGTAATAACTGTGCATAATCCGGTTTTTTCTCTGTTACAGATGTGATCTGCGGAAATACTGCAATGACTGTCATCCACGCAAGTACAAGCAGATATTCCTCTTTATGCATAAGTTCTTGTAAGTGCGAATATAGCGGACCGGAGTCGAAGCAGTTTTCAATGCACATCAGTTCAGTGAACACACGGCTTTCATCGGTCAATTCGGATATAAATTCTCCTATAAGGCATTTATATCCACTTTGCAGCTCTTGTATTATCTGCGAGTTATCGGGAGTACTGTTGTGTGCTTTAAGGTCTGCGTATATCCATTCGTTGATAGCTTTTACAGGATAATATCCGTCGCTTCTGAGACTTCCCCTGCAAAAGTTGTCGTGTGAGGATTCTGTATACAGAATCTGCTGAAATGCTTTTTGTGTTTCCTTATTTGTATCCAGGAATCCAAAGATAACACCAAGAAATGGATCGTATGAGGATTTACCGCCCTTTTTATTCCACTTGCAATACTCTGAATCTTTGGCAAATAAGAGTTCTCTCATTCGATTGATCGTTAATTGCATAAAAGCCTCCTTTCTGTACAAAAAAGTATAAAAATTTGTATTTGGCTGTATGCAGAGTGTGTTTGCACTCCGCATTGTTTGGTGATATACTTGAATCATAGAGTAAATCACAAAATATTGAAGGGAGTGCTCAATATGAAACTAAAGACAGCGGCTATTCTTTCTGTTATTGTGTGCATTTTCGGTGCAGCGCATTACAATGAACCACTCACCTTATCAGTTACGCTTCCGTCTCCTGCTCAGGTTGTAGACGCAATAGGTAAAGTGGCAGATGAATTGAAAGAATCGGCTGATAGTAACAGCTTGGGTAATGAAGCTCATAATGAAACACAGTACGCTGCTTCTATAACTGAGGCTGGAGACTATTCCACTGGTGCAGGAATATATCGAGTTCGTACATCATGGGAAGACTATACAGGTCAACTTGGTGCATATGAAGAATTGAAAAATGCGATCAATAACTGCCCTGTGGGTTACTATGTATTTAATGAATCCGGGGAAATCGTGTATGATCCGAATTTGTGATAATGTATTATATCAGATAGTTATTCATTATCATTTTGTTTTCTGAGTTCTCAGTATATCATGCTTGCCAACGCACTCATGATTATATTCGCTATCTTAAAGATTACCTTTTTTATTATACCATACTTATTGTCATTTTTCAAGCATTAAGCGCATTTTGTATGTGTTAAGTATTATTGACAAAATCCCAAGGAGGCTCTTGCGGGATATCATGACAGGGGTATTGAGATTCCGCCCACAAGAATTCCGGGTGTGATTCATCATGCAAGACTGGGCAGTATGGAGGGCAATGTATTCACCATTATCGGCAGCAGAATGAAAGGTAGACGTGCATGCTGGAGTGTGAATGGCGGCAATAATCTTGCGGCTCTGTTGTGCAGGCACTATTCTACAGCAATTCCAACTTCTTCCGAAACATCTGTCGCCGATACTCTTTCAATGCCGCCTTTATCTGCTTCAAAGCCTCCCAAACACGATGGTAAAGGCTATGAGTTCTATGAAAAAGTTACTATTCCAAATGCTCCCTCTTTCATAAAAACTATTTTTGCTTCCAAGCCCTTATCCGATTTGAACTTCTGATTTTGTGCATTTTCACTATTTTGTGATTCACTGCCTACTTTTACTTGACACATACTTTTTTTCCACGCCTATTGCAATTTGATGCTTAATATGTTATAATAATATTGCGATATGCTGTCGGAAAATTAATAAAGAGGTGGTTTAAAAGTTATGTCGGCGGAAGAAATAAGAAAGGTCTTTATGATACTTTTGAAGTATCTTGTGCCAACGCTGAAAGTATTCGGATTTACGTTGCTGTACTCGATCCCATTGGGAATGATCGTGGCTCTGCTTAAAATGTGCAGGGTAAAGCTTATATCGTGGATTACGAATATCTACATACTTATAATGCGTGGAACTCCGCTTATGCTTCAGATAATCGTGGCATACTACGCAGTTCCCATGCTGAAGCAGTCGGAAAATCTGCCCGGATTTCTTAACAATATGCTCTCGGCTGTAAATATTCAAGATGAGAGCTTCATGTTTAATGCAGTCATCGTAGCGTTTACCCTGAATTATGCGGCTTATTTTGCGGAAATATTCAGAGGCGGCATAGAGTCTATCCCGAAAGGACAGTATGAAGCGGCAGCGTCCCTGAGTATGAATAAGCTCCAGACATTTTTCCATGTAATTCTGCCGCAGGTAGTCAAAAGAGTAGTTCCTGCAAGCGCCAACGAGATAATTACATTGGTCAAGGATACGTCGCTTGCGAATGTTGTCGCATATGCCGAAATAACGATGAAAGCAAAGCAGCAGATGCAGAATTACAGTTCGCTGATACCGCTGTTTATCGCAGGTCTTTTCTACTTTGTACTTGCAATGATACTGACCGTTATATCAGCGTCGGTCGAGAAAAAGCTGAATTACTACAAGTAGGAGGGATATAAATGGCAATGCTTGAAGTTAAAAATCTTTCCAAGAGCTTTGGTTCAACAGAGGTGCTTAAAGATATATCCTTTACTGTTGAAAAAGGTGAAGTCTGGGCAATAATAGGACCTTCCGGCAGCGGAAAATCCACTTTGCTGAGGTGTATAAATCAGCTTGAAAAGGCAAGCGGCGGAGAGATAAAGGTATGCGGCAAGGACATGCTTATTAAGAACGAAAAAGGGAAAACGGTCTATGCACCGCCGTCTGTTTTACGTGATATAAGGTTGAATATAGGGCTTGTTTTTCAGAATTTCAATCTTTTTCCGCATATGAACGTACTGCGGAATATCACGGAAGCTCCCGTAAGAGTGCTGAAAAAAAACAGGTCGGAGGCTGAAAAAACGGCAATGGAGCTATTGGGAAAAATGGGACTTTCGGACAAGGCGAAAGCTTATCCCTGCGAACTGTCGGGCGGACAGCAGCAGCGAGTTTCAATAGCAAGGGCTTTGGCTTTGAATCCGGAAATGCTCTTTTTTGACGAGCCTACGTCAGCGCTCGATCCTGAGCTTACAGGCGAGATATTAAAGGTTATAAAGGAACTTGCAGCCGAGGGAATGACTATGGTCATAGTCACTCACGAAATGGGTTTTGCCCGTGATGTTGCAGATCATATCCTGTTCATGGAGGGCGGAGTTATAGCTGACGAGGGAACTCCCGAAAAGCTGTTTGGAGAGAACGCCTCTGAAAGAACAAAACAGTTTTTGCAGAGATTCAAGAATAATTGAACATGTAAAAAAACTTCGCATATTAATTCGATATTCATAAAGAAGTTTAAGCCCCGAAGTAATTATTGATAACTGCTTCGGGGCTTTTTGTTAATGTTTGATTATTCGCATAAATCAGAATTTGCCGCTGAGCGAGCGGAGGCGCAGTTCGCGATTCATTATATCTGAAACTGTAGATTATGTCCGCGAATCTATAGAAAATTGCCATATTGGTTTATATTCTTTCTGAGATTTGCAGTGCGATCTGGAGTTTGTCAAGATTATGATTTGCATTAGACAGATTTTCAATCTGATAATTCCCTTCTGCAAGAACATCTCCTGCGGATAAGAAGTCATACAATTCAAAACCGTAAAAGTCGCAAACCGCCTGCACTCCTGCAACTTCCATTTCAACAGCGATACATCCTTCTTTTTTTCTCTGATTTACAAGATTGACCGTTTCACGCAAAATGCAGTCTGTTGTCCAGACTTTACCCTTTACAAAAGGAATGCTCAGTTCAGTAAAAATACGTTCAAGCTGATCTGCGTTTTTTATGTTGATATAGTCCTGCGGTTCAGCAAAATAATAGGACATTCCCTCACCACGATATGCTTGCGACGGAATGATAAATCTTCCGCTCGTAATACCATTATCCAGACTTCCGCAAGAGCCAAACATGATAAACTTATATGCTCCTGTAAGGTGATTCACTTCTGCTGTCAGTTCTCCTGCACAAGCAGAACCAATATGTGTTAAATAAAATGCGATTTCGATATTATTCCTTTGAAATGACCATATCGGTATATTTCCGTTACAGACACATATTTCCGAAATTTGTTTGCATTCATACTGCGACAATAAATGTTCATAGATCTCCTTAGAGAATATTATAAGGCATATTTCAACAAGATTCTTTTTTGCACCATAAAAAGCCTCGAAGTTTACGATTGGATCACTTTTGATGTCATACGAATCAGTTATCATCTTTAATCTGACCGCCTTTCAAATTCCAATTTATCTTAGTATTAATTATACATCAAAGCCATTACATTGTCAATAGAAACGCCATAGAACTTTTGACTGAAAATCATAAGTGCTATGGCGAAATGTTCTTTATGTGTGCCTGTCTTTATATGTGGAGATACAGAATAGGCTCTTAGGGAAAATTTATTTAACTGTAGTAATATCGCTGCCGAACCATTCGGTAGAAATTTCGCCGAGCTTGCCGTCAGCCTTCATTTCGCTGAGGATCTTCTGAACTTCGTCACGGAGAGCCTGATCGTTTTTTCTGAAACCGATAGCGTATTCTTCTTCTTCGAGACCGTCGGGAAGAATCTTGTAATCTTTGCCCGAGGAAGTGATCTCATAGTTTGCAACGACGGAATCAAGAAAAACAGCATCGACAATGCCAAGCTCCATTTGCTGGAGAGCCTCGATATTTGTAGCCATAGGCTGTTCTGTGATAGTTGAAGCAATATCCGATGCCATAAGAATTTCCTCAGCGGTAGAACCGTTCTGAACGCCGATGATTTTATCGCTGAGCTGTTCCATGTCGGTAACATCGCTGTTTGCGGGAACAACGAATACCATAGCGTTTGACATATAAGGCTCGGAGAGATTCATTTCCTCCGCACGACTTGGACTTACGGACATTCCGTTCCAAATACAGTCAATTCTTCCTGCATTGAGATCCTGTTCCTTGGTATCCCAGTTGATACCCTCCTTAACAAGTTCAACGCCCATTCTTGCGCATACTTCCTCGGCAACGTCAATATCGAAGCCTACTATTTCATCGTTTTCATCGGTATAACCCATTGGCTTGAACGTTGCGTCAAGACCGAGAACAAACTTTCCGCTGTCGAGAACCTTTTGCAGAGACTGATCGTCTGATGTGTCCGCTGCGCTGCTGTCATCGGAAACGCTGTCGGGGGCGCTGCTCTCCGACGAGCTTTCAGACTGCGAGGAACTATCATTTCCACAGCCTGCGGAAACGATAAGCATGGATAAAGCTGCAACAGAAGCGAATAAACGTAAAGAAATTGATTTTTTCATAATACATCTCCTAAAATTAACTTATAGTGTTTTACTTTAATATAATATCACATTATCGTATCAAAGTAAAGTATAAACTCTGATTTTTGTATGTTTAACTAAATAAAGAAATTTATGTGTACAGACCTTTGATATACTTGATTATGCAAGCGTGCCTTTGCGTATTACCGTACCTGTAGGAAATTCGGTATCGCATTCAAAGGAAAACTTCATCATTG
The DNA here is from genome assembly GCA_017622925.1 of Ruminococcus sp. GTDB lineage: Bacteria > Bacillota > Clostridia > Oscillospirales > Ruminococcaceae > Ruminococcus. Next base: position 16,727 of record JAGAQC010000065.1, on the reverse strand, counting down.
CATGATTGGCAACGTCAATTTGTTCGCCGTTTTCGTCAAAGAGCTTGTCGAGGGTCATTGTAACGGGTCTTACCGAAGGCGAAAGCAGTTCCACTTCATCGCCTGCGAAGAAACGGTTTCGCTGTGTGCAGTATACCGTGCCATTTTCGCATTTATCCACAACAGCCACAATATCATAGTTTCTGATATAACCGCTGTTCTCGTAATACTGAGAGTTATCGGGAGTTCCGAAGAAAAAACCCTTGCAGTACTGACGGTGGCTTACCTTGTAGACCTCGTCCCTGATCCAGTCGGGGAGCTTGAAATCATACGGAGCTTTGTAATACTCGTCTACCGCCATACGATAAGCGTTTGTTACGACCGTTACATAGTAGGCGGACTTTGCGCGTCCCTCTATTTTCAGGCTTGTGACCCCTGCTTCGGCGAGCTTGTCAATATGTTCGATCATGCACATATCCTTTGCATTAAGGATATATGTACCTTTTTCGTCCTCGAATATCGGGAAAAACTGCCCGGGACGCTTTTCCTCCATAAGGTGGTATCCCCAACGGCAGGGCTGAGCGCATTCGCCGCGGTTGGCGTCACGGTTCACAAGGTACTGCGAAAGCAGGCAGCGTCCCGAAAAGGACACGCACATAGCTCCGTGTACAAAGCATTCTATATCCATATTCGGGTCGGTTTTCGCCCTTATCTCCGCAATTTCGTCGATAGAAAGCTCTCTTGCGAGGACGATTCGTTTAGCGCCGAGATCGTACAGCTCGCGCGCCGTTGCATAGTTGACTATACCTGTCTGAGTGGAAATATGTATTTCCATATCGGGAGCATATCTTTTAATAAGCATCAAAAGACCGATGTCGGCGACTATGAGAGCATCGACCTCAGCTTCAACGGCTTCCCTTACGAATTTCTCGAAAAAGGGAAGCTCATTGTTTCTCGGCAGGGTATTGCAGGTCAGATAGACCTTGACGTTCTTTTTGTGAGCCGCTTTTACTGCGTTTACAAGCTGTTCAAAGTCGAAATTCATAGGCGAGGCGCGCATTCCGAACTGCTTTCGTCCGAGATATACCGCGTCTGCGCCGTAATTAAGGGCGGCGGCAAGACGTTCTTCATCTCCTGCCGGAGCAAGGACTTCGAGCTTATTCATGTTCCGCCTCCTTACTCGTTATACTGGGCGTCGATATATGACTGTTCTATCTCAGCCTGCTTTTGTTCGTGTTCTTCAAGAGTTTCAGAGAAGAAAGTCTCGTTGGTATTTATGTTGGCGATGAAGTAGAAATTTTTTGTTTTCTTATTTGTGAGAACGGCGTCTATAGCCTCGATACCGGGGTTGCATATAGCTCCGGGAGGCAGACCGGGAGTTTTGTAGGTATCGTAAGCGTCTATGAGAGTTTCGTTCAGATATTCGATATTCGGTCGAATAACGTCCTTCGAGTAGTTAGATGTCGGGTCGGATTGAAGCAGGGGAAACTCGTCCGAATTTTCAAGACGATTTCTGAATACGGACGCAACATCGTTCATAACGTCAGCGGTCGCAGCCTCTTTCTGAACGATAGAAGCAAGAGTTATAAGCTCGTCAAGGCTCATATCGAGGTCTTCCATACGTTCATAGCGTGTTTCGTAGTGCTTTTTGCCGACTGTGAACTCGCCGTTCATTTTTGTATCGAAGTTGTAGTAGATCTTCTGGCAGACTTCTTCGGGCTTGCTGTTTTCATAGAAGAAGTAGGTATCGGGGAAGAGATAGCCTTCCATTTTTTCAAATTTCATAGAAGTATCAACAGGAAGTCTGTCCTCGAATTCGATACCGAAGCCGCCTGCGTTAAAGTAGAAGATAAACTCCTCAGCATCGCAGATATGGTTCTTTTCAAGAATGTTTGCGGCGTCGATGAGGGTCGTGCCTTCGGGGAAGGTTACCTGAATAGACTCGCCCATTTCTTCCGTGGGAACTTTGGTAAGCTCGTCGATTATCGTTTCATAGGGCATATTGGGACGCACGAAATGTTCGCCGGAAACGTAAGTCATTTCCTTGTTGCGCATTTCCGCAAAAAGCTTGAAAGCCTCCGATGACTTGATAATTTCGTCCTCAAGGAGCATGAGAGCGACTTGCTCGGTAGTTGCGCCGTCGGGGATAACGATAACGTGAGTTTCCTCGCTTTTTCCTATGCCAAGCATATCTTTTCCGAAACTGATAATGACCAATGAAGAAATTATAGAGATACCGAAGATAAGCGTGACCAGAATAAGAACTCCCGGCAGACGGTTTGATCTTCTTTTCTTTTTCTTCTTCTTTTTCTTTTTCGGATGCGGCGGACGTTCTATAGGTCGGCTGCCCTGTACGGTGCGTCTTGGCTGCGGAGGTCTTGCTTCGGGGGGGTCTTCGCGGGCGGTCGGCGTGTGGGGTTCTTCGGTCTCATTTTGATATGCGTGTTCATGGGAAACTTCTTCATGAGTTTCATGGGGAAGCTCATTTTCGGGTTCGTCGTTATTGTTTGCAGCTTCGTTTAGAATGTCATTGAGAATATCGTTGTTGTCACTCATTGCAAAGCACCATCCTTTCTTCTGTTACGATAGCTTTTATTTTTATGTCGTGTTCCATAGAGGGCAGATCGTCGGTAATACATTTTTCGTAGGCGATCCCGAGAGTGTACAGATTCGGGTATTTTGACAGGAATCGGTCATAATAGCCGCCGCCGTAGCCTATTCTTCTTCCGTCCTCGGTAAAAGCGATCCCCGGTACGATACATACGGTCTTATCGGTGATCGACGGTATTTCCGCAATACTTCCGGCAGGTTCGGCGATGCCAAATTTTCCGATGTGCAGTTCTTTGGTGGAGTGTACTTTATAAAAAGTCATTTCGCCGTTCTCACCGCATTTCGGATAAGCTGTCGGGATATTTTTTTCAAGCAGCAGGGGAGCGATAAGCCATGTTGAAGGCTCCGAACCGTATGAAGCAAAAAGAAGTACGGTATCCGCATTGTTTATCTGCGGGATATTGTTCAGTTTTTCGGTAATGCTCATATCCGCTTCACGGCAGGAGGCTGCTTTGCGGATACTTAGAAAGCGTTTCCGAAGTTCGTTTTTTGTCATTTCCGTTCACCTTTTTCAGTCGCAGAGAACGGCTTTGAACTGTCTGTCGCTCTCGGCTTTGGAAACAGCTCTTTCAACGAGAGCGAGCGCAAATTTCATTGCTGCACCTGCGCCTCTTGCGGTGATTATATTTCCGTCAACGGCGACCGCATCGCTGCTTGTCTCAGCGCCTTCAAGCTGAGCTTCAAATCCTGTGTAGCATACAGCCTTACGACCTTTAAGAAGTCCCTTGTGACCTAAAATGGACGGAGCAGCGCAGATAGCGCCGATAGTTATATTTTTTTCCATACAGAAGTCGATAGCCGCCTGAACAAATTCCGATTTTTCGAGATTGAGCGTACCGGGCATTCCTCCGGGAAGAATTATCATTTCCAGCTCGTCCGTAAGAGGAGCTTCCTGAGCGATAGTGTCGGCAACAACGGGAATGCCGTGAGAGCTTACGATAATATTATCGCCAACGCCTACGGTGACGACCTTTTTTTCGGCGCGTCTGAGCATATCTATAGGTGTTATAGCCTCGACCTCCTCGAAGCCTTGTGCAAGATAAACGTATATCATTTTATTTTTATCCTTTCATTTGAATTTAACAATATATTTATTGAGAAGAAAAGCAGGGTGATACGAAAGCTTTGATTTGCGAAGTCCCTCTATACCGAGATCCTCCTCACGGTTGATGTATTCAAAGCCGTCCGTGCAGGCTTTAACAAAATTATTGCATATGCCTGTGTAAATTCCCTCGTACTGCCTGTCCGCCTTTTCGATATGAACGCAGAAGGTGTTGGAGTTGAGCCTTTCGCCAAGGGTCACGGCAGCGATCTTTCCGCCTATACGTATAATTCCGCCCTTTAATCCAAGCTCGTTAAAGTTACTGAAATACGTGTTCACGGCATACTGCTCCGCAACGGCTGAATGCTCTGTCCCGTAAGGATATTTGTTGTTGTATTCGTCTGTTATGAAGCTTATGCAGTCGTCGAAGTCTTTTTCTTCGATGAGTGAGAACTCGCTGTCGAGCCGATTGAACCTTGCGAGGTGATTACGCTTTTGGTGAAATTTTTTCCCTGCAAATTCAGCAAGATCAGTTCGGCGGTAGATATAATCGCAGCCGTCACGATCAAGCTCTTTTGTGAAGCCGCCGTGAAAAAGTTCTTCAAGCATTTTCAGGGAGCTTTCCGTAACTCCGCACAGCTGCAAGGGACAGCCCATATTTTGGCTGAATCGTTTCATTTCGTCAAATACGTCACGGTAATCGCCTTTTCCCGAGGGCAGTACAAATGTTGGAACTCCGTCCTCTCCGCCGAATGCGCATACAATATAAAAATCCTTATAGAAACAGATTTTTGAATCCGCAAGCCGACACCATGCAAGATTGTTTGCAAAAGAATATTCACAACCCATGAAATCCGAATAACGCAGCGCTGTATTGACTTTATCCCTGTCTCCGAGGGTTATTCGTCTGAATTCAAGCATTTGAATTGTCCTTTATAAACTGTTCAAAATATTTTTTTATTTCAGAGGCTTTTCCACAGCTTTGTTTCCCCTCAGGGCATTTTCCCGAAGATACGCAGGAGGGTCCCGCATATTTGAAAATATGAGGAGCTGTCTGTAAGCAGAGTTTAAGCATTTCATTTGCGACCGCTCTTATTTCCCACTGAGCGCGGTTACAGCAGCGGTGACGGAAAAAATTGAACAGCGAACGGACGTTCATGGTAACGACAATTTTCGTTTCGCAGGCGTTGGGCAGAATAAACCGTGCGTCCTCATTGGCAAGCTTTCGGGCTTTGGAGACAGCCGATTTTTCGTCCATGCCCTCAGAAATAAACCGTGCCTTATGGGATTCGGTGAGTATATCGGCTATTTTGGAGTAGCTTTCGCTTATTTCGCCTATCATGCGGTCAAATTCTGCTTTTGCTTCGGGTTCTGCCGATATTTCGGGAGGGGTGATGAAGTCAAAGCCGTTTTCATTGACGTACCGCTGACTTTTCTGCGAATATGAAGCTATCCTGTGCCGAACGAGCTGATGCGAACAGGCGCGCGATATGCCCTCAATGCCGAAAGTAAAGCTGACGTGTTCCATAACGCTCTCGTGACCGACAGATACAAGCATGTCTATAAATTTTTCGGTTTTTTCTTCGGTAAGACCGTCTCGGAGAGAGCCTATATCGCTGCTTGAATAGCAGAGTTTAGCGGCTGTGGCAACAAGATTTTCGGGGTCGGGCGTGTGTGCTAAAAGGGTGACTTTCATAAATATATCCTCATTGATTATTGAAATTCTGAATATGTGAGATTGCCTCAAAGCATATATTATTATTTTACCATTTTTTCGTCGTGCAGTCAAGTGAAATTTATCAAAATTTGAATTTAGGAGCAGTTTACCGTTAAAATGCACAGGAAATAACATTATTAATGAAAAAAGTCTGAGAAGTAAATGATAAAAAATATTGTAAAAGCAGCGTGTCGCCGCAGCCAACTCACGCTACCACTTGCAAGCTCGTTAATTATACGAAATACAATTTTTTTCCGCAACTGTTGCAATTTTGAGTATAATATGCTATAATAAAATAAAAATTTACATATTAGGAGAATAATAAATGGAAAGTAATTTTATAAAACCACCCGTTGAAATACGATACAAGGACGAACTTGACGCACTCAGGAAGTACGACGACGGTAAAAGACCCGAAAACTGGGTACTTTCACCGAAAGCCGTCCGCACGTTTATACTTGGCGGAAAAATAAAGACCGAGAGTGGTTCGATTGAAATTTCGCGTAAATTCTACGGAAACGACGCTCTTGTGGAACGCTGCATAATCACTCTTGCAGGAAATCGAGGTCTGATGCTTGTGGGCGAGCCGGGAACTGCAAAGACAATGCTGTCTGAGCTGCTTTCCGCTGCCTGCTGCGGAATAAGCACCAATACGGTGCAGGGAACGGCAGGCACGACCGAGGATATGATAAAATACAGTTGGAATTATGCTCTGCTTTTGGCGAAAGGACCGTGCCGTGAAGCTCTTGTACCGTCGCCGTTGCTTATCGGAATGGAAAAAGGAATTTTCGCGCGCTTCGAGGAGATCACAAGAACTCCTGCTGAAATTCAGGACAGTCTTATTTCCGTTATGAGCGATCAGATACTTAACATTCCCGAATTGGAGAATGAGGGACTTGTTTTCGCGCGTCCCGGATTCAACATAATTGGCACGGCAAATACTCGTGATAAGGGTGTAAATGAGATGTCGGGAGCTTTGAAAAGGCGTTTTAACTTTGAGACGGTAGAACCTGTCAGGGACGTTAGGCTCGAAAAAGAAATAATCCTGAGAGAAGCTCGGAATTTAGCCGAAACAGGTCACATTGACATGCCTGTTGACGCAGATGCGGCGGAACTTCTTGCAGTTACCTATCATGAACTTCGGGAGGGAGTTGACAGCGAAGGCACTGTGATCGAAACTCCCACAGCCGTTATGAGTACCGCTGAGGCAGTTTCGGTATATTACCAAACTTTAAGCCATGCGTGGTACTATGGAAACCAAAAGATAGATATGAAGATCATGACGGAAAATCTTCTTGGCGCTGTCTGCAAGGAGAATAAAGACGATTTGGAGAAGCTTAAAGCATATTTCCGCACATCTGTAAAAAATAAAAGCAATAAGGTCGGGGGATTATGGAAAGAATACTATACGGCGGCAAAAGTTCTGAAATAATAGATTATTCGTCGCCGCTGATACTGTACCCCGTCCGTCATCACAGTCCGATATGCTCGTATCATCTTATAAAGCTCATTGAACGGTATAGACCCGAGATAATTCTTATTGAAGGTCCTGAAAACGCAAATCATCTTATTAATGTCCTCACAGATGAAAAAACAGAGCTTCCTGCGGCGTTTTACTGTTACTACAAGGATTCAAAGTCGCTTGTTTCGGAAGATAAGGAGGACTATAAATGTTACTATCCGTTTCAGTATTCCTCTCCCGAGTACAATGCGGCTGTGCAGGCAAAGAAATTGGGAGTTCCTGCCGAATTTATCGACCTGCCCTACAGCGAACTTCTTATAAATACCGCCGAAGATCGGGGCATGAGGAAAAACACCGAGAAACACAGCTATACCGATGATTCACGTCTTATCGGCGGTGAATTTTATAAACGTCTGTGTGAAAAAACTGGACTTCGCAGCTTTGAGGAATTTTGGGAGAAATATTTTGAGATAGGCGGACTGTACATATCGACCGATGATTTTGTACGGCAGATGACGACTTACTGTACACTTATCAGAAACGACGTTTCCGAAAAGGAGCTTGAAGCGGACGGAACTCTCAGCCGTGAAAAATACATGGCATACAATATTTCAGCGGCAATGAATAAGTACGAAAAGGTTCTTGTGGTAACGGGAGGCTTTCACACATCGGGACTTGCAAAGCTCCTCGAATCGGGGGAGATCAGGGCAGCTAAGCTTCACAAGGTCGCTGAAAAGGATCAGGGCTGCTATCCAATGGCGTATTCATACCGTGCGGCGGACGCCCTCAGAGGATACGCTTCGGGCATGATGTATCCCGGATTTTACGACAATATCATGAAAGAGCTTCTGAAACGCGAACTGCCCGAGGGCGTTTATAACGAACAAACAATGACGCTTCTTGCAAAGACGGCAAAGGCGGCTTCAAAGCGTGACGTGCAGGTCACAATGTCCGATATAACGGCAGCTTATACAATGATGGGCGGACTTGCCGCTCTCAGAAATTCAAAGGAGACAGGTATAAGCGAGGTTTTCGACGGTGTGACATCATGCTTTATAAAAGGTGAGAAAACTATTTCATCGTCCCTGCCGCTGGATATTTTGTCGGAGCTTGCGACAGGCAGCGGTATAGGTCATATCGGCGATACGCAGCATGTTCCGCCGCTTATTGCCGACTTTGAAAAGCAATGCGGAGAAATGGGTCTGAAATATCAGACAGCTGTTCCCGTAAAGGTGGAGGCAGCTCTTTTCACGTCAAAAAAGGGACAGCTTATAAGCCGATTCATGCACCGAATGAATTTTCTCGGCACAGGGTTTGCGAAGCTTCTGAAAGGACCTGATATACATAATAACCGCGACAGGAGCAGGGTACGTGAGGAATGGCAGTTCCGAAGAAGTCCGGAGGTCGATGCTTCGCTGATAGATCATACCACAGACGGTTTTACTATCGAGGAGGCGTGCGCGGCATATGCGGAGAAACTACTCAACGCACGCAGACGATGTGAAACGGCGGCAAGCATTGCGGTGGACTGTTTTCTTATGGGGATACCTCTTACATCGGCGGAACAGGAAAAAATCGACGGCATAATCACTGAGGACGGAGACTTTTTCTCGATTGGCAGCGGTCTGAGCAGCTTTGATACGCTTTGGGGACTTCAACGGCTTTACGAATTTGATGATGAAGCGGCAATGAAATATGTTCTAAGGTGCTTTGACAGGCTGATTTCCGCACTTCCGTCAATGGCTGACGTTCCTTCTGAAAGAGCGGAGGAAACTGTAAAAGTTATGCGTCTGATGTACATGATCGCCGTAAACACATTGACCGACAGACTCGGCGTGTTTGAAGCTGCCCTGCTGACCATGACGTCGGCTAAGGAAAAAGAGCCGCTTGTTCACGGTGCAGCTATGGGACTGCTTTGCGCTATAAACGAAGATCACCGTATATCGGCGGAACGCTTTGCCAAGGGATACCTTGCCGGAAGTCTTGAGATACGCAAAAAAGGCGCAGATTATCTGAGGGGACTTTTCACAACGTCAAAGGATATTGTATTTACCGACAGTTCTTTTCTTGAAATGACGGATAAGCTTATAGTAAGCATGGAATTTGACGATTTTCTCGAAATACTGCCGTCCCTGAGATTGGCGTTCAGCGGATTTACTCCGTCGGAGCTACAGCTTACGGCAAAGGCGGCTGCGGAGCTTCACGGCATGGACGATAAAGCTCTGCTGAACAAAAAGGCGGTCAATGAGAAAATGTTCAGCTTTGGTGAAAAATTTGATATTCGTATCTGCGAAGATATAGGAAAGGAGGTTCTGCTTTATGAAAACTGAAACCGATCGTATCTCCGTCAACCGTTGGAGGCTTATTCTCGGCAGTTATTCGGGTGACAGTCTCGGATTCAGCGGAAGCGGTGATGAGATCAGACAGTTTCATGATATGGAACAACTGCTCGATTATCTTTACAGCAAGGCTCAGGGCGACGATGTTCGTGAGACTGAGGAAAGGAGCGGCGGTACGGGAAAAAGCAACCTTATGGCGGCGGAGTGGATAACGAAGATACGGGAGCTTTTTCCGAAGCAGACCGCAGAGGTGCTTGAAAGTCACGCATTGGAAAAATTCGGCATGACAGAACTTTTGGCTGATAAGGAAATTTTAGAGCGTATGACTCCCGACATCAATCTTCTGAAAACAGTCTTGCAGCTTAAACATCTCATGAAAGGGGACGTACTAAAAACTGCCGAGCAGATAGCGGATAAGGTCGCAAGGGAGCTTTCCAAAAAGATCGAGAACGATGTAAAAAGGGCAATTTCGGGTCAGCTTGACAGAAGCAGTTCAAGTCGTGTAAGATCGGCAAGAAATCTCGATTTTCAAAAGACGATACGTCGAAATCTGAAAAACTACGACCGTGATTCAAAGCAGCTTATAATTAAGGATATATATTTTTCAAACAGAATAAAAAAATATAATAATAAGCGTGTTATTATAGCAATTGACGAAAGCGGCTCAATGCTGGGTTCGGTAATATACAGCGCAGTTATGGCGCAGATAATTTCGAGCCTGCCGTTTGCCGAGATAAGGCTTGTGATCTTTGATACCTCGGTCGTCGATCTGTCTGGGCAGGCTGACCGTCCCGCGCAGGTGCTTATGAGCGTACAGCTTGGCGGCGGTACCGACATAGGCGGAGCTTTAAGCTATTGCGAAACTCTGATCGCCATGCCTGCCAAGACAAGCGTTATAGTTGTTACCGATCTGTATGAGGGAATGCCTGAAAATCGGCTTCTCAATGTCAGCCGTAATATCATTCAAAGCGGAGCTAAGCTTAATTTCCTCACAGCTCTTGATGAAGGGGCAAATCCTGCGTTCGACCGAAGATTGGGGCAGAAACTGGCGGATATGGGGGCGTTTGTCGGAGCGGTGACTCCCGATAAGCTTGGCGATTATATTTGCAGAATGGTCGTTTAGAGGTGAAGTATGAACGAGATAAAACGAGCGTTGGCGGCGGCAGACGAGAGCTTTTTAGTCAATATGGCGAACAAGGGAATTTACAAGCGAGCGTGTAAGGACATAGAGGGAATGATGCCGATTTTCAGCGAATCTGCGGACAGTATATCCGTGGAAATATCGGGGGAAACAGTAACTCTTGCCGCACCGCTTGAAAACAGCAAATGTAGCTGTGTATCGAGGACAGTTTGCCGTCATATTGTCGGAGCGATACTTCTTGTAAGGAGTACTCTTACGGACGAGGAGATAGCCGAAGTTCCGAAAGTCGTTGAAGAAAAGGAGCGAATCGAGACCGAAAAAGCTCCCGAAGTTCCCGAAAATAAGAGGAATGAAGCGGCGACCAAAACGCTTACCGCAGGTGAAATAAAGAAAATAAACGAATGCGCGCTTGATTGTCTGACGCTTCTCGGCGATATATTGAGGAATGGTATTGTACGTCTGCCCGAATCAGTTTCGGATAATGCGGAGGTCTCGGTAGTCCGCTGTCATGCGCTGAAAATGGCGGAGGGCGAACGTGCTATGCGCAGTATCGGGTCGCTGCTGAACGATTATAACGAGGGCAGAGCGGCTTTCAGTATGGGAAATTTTATGCGCTGCTTCTGTAATTGCATAAGAATGATGGAAACGCTTTCCGAGGAAGATATAAACGCTGAGACTCTCGGCACTTTCCGTCAGGAGTATACTCCCGTAAACGAACCTCTTAAACTTATGGCGATAGGTCAGCGGCATACTGCCGGTGGCGATTATGAGGGGGAAATTTACTATTTTCTGAACCTCGAAGACGCCGAAAATCCCTTTATGTCCCTTTCGGACGTAACTCCCTTATTTTACGACACCGTTAAAAAACGCCGCAGAGGAACTTTCCCGTGGGGAATGACAACTCCTCTCAGCAATATGATGAAAAAAATGTTCGTTCTGGTGAACGCAAAAGTAAACGGCGGAAAAATTTCGTCATCGCAGGAAACAAAAGTTGCAATGACTATGAATGCAAATCTTAACTGTAACGAAATGCGGCAGCTAATTTATACCGATTTCAGGCAGGCGGCGGTTGATCTTTATGAAAAAAAGCCCCGTACCGAACTTGAAAGAATGCTGCTGCTCCAGCCGAAAAGGTGTATGCCGCCGAGTTTTGACAAGGCTTCTCAGACGTACTCGATGATATTGGAGGACAAAAACGGATTTCCTGCATATGTTCGGATAAAGTACCGCAGAGAGAACAGGGAATTTGTGGATCAGCTTGAACGGATAGGGGAGAAAATGGCTGAGAATCCCGATAAAACTTATACTTTGCTTGCTGTGGGAAGTATCGGGAATGACAAGTTTGAGTTGTATCCGATAGAGATATACGACTTCATAGATGCTTCGTATTCCGACGATCATGAATTGGCGGAGGAATATTCGGTATCGGAAGAGGAATTATCCTATTCTGAGGTGATCTCGGAACTTATAGAGGAAGTGGAGGAAGGACTTGAACTTGTGGTTCAATGCGGACTTCAAACGGGGCTGTCGGGGTCTGCAAGGCTTGAAAACATATCGTTCAACTATGGATTGAAAGGGTTGAGCAGATTATGCGCCGAATTTTCAAAGCTTGCCGAAGCGTACCGACATGATACAAATGCCGATATAAAAGCGGTTCTTCATAAGCTGTCTGAGATAAACGACTATGTAAAGGCTGCAAAGGAACGACTGTCAATAATTTTAACTTTAAATAAGGAGGACAATAACAATGATCTACGGAGGTAATGTTTACGATTTATCGGAAGTAACAGAGATTTTCAGAAAAGTCGGCATAAGCGAAAATGCCGTTGCTGTTTTTAATGAATATATGGACATCTCCAAAGAGCGGAACAATGAAGTATTAAGGCGGCTCACCCGTTCTGATTTTAATAATGAGAACATAAAATGGAATGGGAAACAGAATGGGTATTACTCATATAATGGGAATTACTCGCATTACTTATGGGATGTAATTGAATCGCGTATTTTTAAAAAGGATACCGAGCTGAGTACGAGGTACATACTGTTCAGTTATGCGCTGGCAGGCTGTAAGTGTGAACCGATGCTGCGCTTATACATTCATTATGACAGTGACGGAAGCAAATATCTTATTCCTGCATTTCGTGAGCTTACCGACGATGAAAGCAAAAAGGAGACTACAGCTAAAGCCGTATGGCTTGCGATACAGGCGGAACATAGCCTTCTCAGCAATATCGCAAAGGTCTCGCCCGAAGAATATTTAGCTGCGGCGATAATTGCGGCGGTAAATTCTCCTGCGACTGCCTTGAAGCTTGTTATTGCAGCTTTGAATCTCTGCGAAACGGGAAAAAATACTCCGTTTACGGAAAAATGCGTTGAGCTGATAAGGAGCGTTTGCAGAACGAACAAGGGCGATATTAACATAATGCCGCTGCTTTCAACAGCATATGGAACGGCTGCTTATTATGACGATGAATTCAGAAAGCTTTTCAGAGAAGAAATGAAGGAGTTTCCCGATCTGCTTCTTGAAAACACACGAGGTCTCGGCATTGACATGAAGCCGCTGTACGCTCTTGTTGAGTCGGAAAAAATTGCGGTCACACAGAAGTATATATTGACTGCTATGAATATGTCACGGGGAAATTACGTACCCATAATCAAGCCGCACCTTAAATATCTTGCGGAAAATTATGAGAGATTATTTGTAAACGCAATGAATGAGCTTACCGACGCACGGCAGGCAAAGAATATATTAAATATTCTTATTGAAGCAAACCCGAAGTACAGCGAAGAAAACGACGGCGGTCTCAGAAAAAACCAGAAATTGAAGCTTATCAATGCAGTGTACAGACGTACAGGTAGCTGCAAGGAGGTTCGGGAGTATCTTTTGGGGCAGAAATCGTTATCGGAGATCTCTGACGCTATAAAGAATACTCGTTACAATTATTCAACAAGTTTGGATCAGCATTATGCTTGTGTTTACGGTATTGACGAAACAGTCAGAAAATGCGTTGCCGTTTCAGTATTTTCTAATTTCGATTCTTGGGGAATAAATTATGACATAAACAGTATTTCGGGTCTGTCGCCTGCGCGCAATGACGAGGGCAGGGGAGTAGCGGAAATATTGATGACGGAAAACGTTCCTGTCTATAAGATACTTATGCTTGAATTGAAGCCCGATCATCTTGTTCCCTATGCCGACAGGATCGCCGAAGCAGACTTCAAGTCGCTTACAGCCGAAGCGCGATGTCTGTATATCAGGACGCTTTACATGGCTGATCCCGATAAGTTCAGGGACAAGCTCTTTGCTGCCGCCGATGATACAAGCAAGGCGGTCAGAGCGGTTCTTACAAAGGTCGTTCCCAAGATACCCGATTGCAAAAAGGATATTGAAGAAATGCTTTCCGCTAAGAAAGCCGCAAAGCGTGAAACTGCCCTTGAAATAATAAGGAATATGCCTGAACTTGACTGGGCGGAAATTCTTGAAGCTTCTCTTGAAAAGGAAAAATCCGATAAGCTGAGAGTGAAGATAACTTCTCTTTTAGGCGCTGAAAAAACAGGCGGCGAAGCTAAAAGCGAACTTTCGGCAGCTCAGCTTGCCGAGGAACTTACCCGAGGAAACAAGCCCCGAAAGGTTGCATGGCTGTTTCAGTCCCCGTATCGTCCCGTGCATTTTACATCGGGGGAGGAGGCTGCGGAAAAATATATGCAGGCAATACTTCTTTGCTATGCTTCGGGCGACAATGTAAGCGGCAAAACGCTTTGCGAAGCCTTGAATGTCGGAGAGACTGCCGTATTTGCAGCAGAGGTCATGGGCAGGTGGCTTGACAGCGGAGCGGCTGCAAAAGAAAAATGGGTCCTTGTTTTTGCCGCTTTATGGGGAGGAAAGGAAATTATAGACGTCTTTGTACACTATATAAAATATTGGTCTGAAAACATGAGGGGAGCTATGGCGGTTGCGGCTGTCAAGGCATTGGCGCTGAACGGAAGCTCCGAAGCTCTTATGCAGGTAGACAGTTTCGCAAGGAAATTCAAAAGCAATCAGGTCAAGGCGGCGGCTAACGAGGCTATGGCAGAAGCGGCGGAATTTCTCGGCATAACCACCGAGGAACTTGCGGACAGGATAGTTCCCGATATGGGCTTTGACGACAAAATGTGCCGAACTTTTGATTACGGCAGCAGAAAGTTCAGTATATATCTTACGCCATCTTTGGAAATTGAAATATACAACGGCGAAAAGAAAGTGAAGAATCTTCCGAAGCCGGGAGTAAATGACGATGCGGAAACAGCGGAAAAGTCCTATGCCGAGTTCAAGGAAATGAAAAAGCAGCTGAAAAACGTTGTTTCAGTACAAAAGGCGCGTCTTGAATACGCTCTCATGTGCGAAAGAAAGTGGACTTCCGAGGGTTGGGAAAAGCTTTTCGTGAAAAATCCTGTTATGCACAGCTTTGCGATAGGATTGATATGGGGAGTTTATGAGGACGGCGAATTGAAAAACACGTTTCGTTATATGGACGACGGCAGCTTTACAACGTCCGACGAGGACGAGTTCGAGCTTCCGAAGAATGCGGTTATCAGCCTTGTTCACCCTATAGAGCTTACGGACGAGGAAATTGCCGCATGGTCGGAACAGCTTTCGGATTACGAAATAGCGCAGCCTTTTCCGCAGCTTGCAAGGACAGTGTACCGACCCGATGATAAAGAACTTGAAAATACAGAGATAGTTCGTTTTAAGGGCAGAACCATAGTTAATCTCACTCTTATGAGCCGACTGCTTAAAAACGGTTGGTATAAGGGTACGGCACAGGACGCGGGCTTCTTCTATGAGTTCACGAGGAAAGATGTTTCACGCCGAATCAAGAATGAAAAGGGCATTTCCGTCCCCGACGGCTGGGGAGCGGAGCTTAAATTTTCGGGAATGTACATCGGCGCATACAGTGAAGAAGCGGAGGACGTTACCGTTGAGGAGCTTGTTTTTTATAAGGCTGCCGATATGAATTCGGCAATACATGTAAACGATGTTAATAAGCGGTATTTCAGCGAAATAATCATGCAGCTGACTGAAATTTTAGGATAAAGACCAATTTTTTCCGCGCCTGTTGCAATTCTGAGCATAATATGATATAAATTAAGTCAAATGGAACTAAGTGGAATGAGTTGGACTTAAATGGATTGAAATAACCGTAAAATCGGCACTTTTCATGGTAGAAAACCTGAAAGCCCCGAAATACCGCAAACTCAAAAAAATCGCAAAATCATCAAAACTTGGTAGAAAATCGGTAGAAGTATCGCTCTGCCAAAGTTGGTAGAAAACCAAAAAAGCTGGTAGAAAGCCTGTTGACAAACTGAATAGTGGACTTAGCGGACAGTGTTTCATAATCGAAGTGCTGTCCGCTATTTTTATGCCTAAAATCAAATATGCTGTATGTGCTTCTTGGAAACAAGGAGCATTTTTCTTTTCAGAATGAATGTCACGGGAGGTCTTTTTATGCTTACACCAAATCGAATCACATTGATGAATTACGGTCTGTCCAAGCTGTCAAAGAAAATTTTGAGAGATATGCTCAATCATAAGGAACTTGACTACTCGACAATGGACGAGCTGATCGGTCATTACTCCGGCAGAAATGCTGACGATGTTCGGCAGGCTGTTGAGGAGCTTGACGGCAGGGATTTTCTGTACCGTATCGAAAAGCATGACCGTGAGGTCTACGCTGCCAATAAGCTGAGAATTGCAAATATGGAATTTTCCTATGATCCGTGGGGTGTGGGCGATGAAGAAGAATAGAACTCCTAAAACGGTTGCCGACAGCATTTGCCGTATCCATAAGTCGGCATATTTCACGATGCTGTGTAATTGTTTTATCCGTTCCACTCGCCTGAGCAGTGATACTATCTTTCTTTTTGCGAAGATACTTAGCCTGCCGCCGAGCTGGAATTTTACGAAAAGCGGTCTGGCTGCTACTTGTGAGATCGGCATTACAGCTTTGGAGCGTATGCTTCGTGAGTTGGAAGATTGGGGCTATCTGACTATCAGAAAGCTCACTCCCGATCAGACTGAGAACGGCAGATATAAGTATGTGTATGACTTCTATGAGTATTCGGAAAAGGACGATACTATCACGAAATACGATGTTGTTCTGGAAACTTACACGGCAGAAAATGCTGTTCTTTACCGTACCGAAAAGAAAAACAACTATTTTTCTGTCAGCAATAAAATCCTTTGGGGCAAGGCTGACGATATGAAGAAGTACATGAAAGCAATGGGCGTTATGCTAAAATCGCTGTCCCTGCCCTCATGTTGGAGATTTTCACTTGACGGTATCGTTGCTGTCTGCAAGGAAGGCAGGACTGCTGTCAAGTCGGCTCTTGATTATCTGATCGAGCTTGGCTATCTTGTACGGACTCAGCTTCTGCCGAATGAAACTGTAAGCCGTCAT
>JAGAQC010000064.1 GCA_017622925.1 Ruminococcus sp. | reverse complement strand
TTATGCTTGAAATTCAAAAATCCGTTGTCCCTATCCGACCTGTTGATGGTTCTACCCCTCGGTATGCAAATCCGAGAGACGCTAAATTCCATCATAATAAGAGGTCTAATTTGTGATGTTCTTAAGTTGTGGATAGTGATTATAAAATATAAAGTTAAAATCAAGTGAGCGGAGAAAAAGAAATCAAAAAACAAGCGATTTGGGTAGAAAATTTGGTAGAAAAAAATTGAATTTAAACTTTATATTTCTACCAACGGTCTTTCAAATGTCTTGATTTTACGAGGTTTCATTAAAATTCAATGAAATTTTTGATATAAGGTATTGCATTTGGACACTACAATATGATATAATAAATATGAATTCTGAACAAGCAGGAGGTAGCAAAATTGATTTACGTTACAGGCGACACCCACGGCGACATTACACGGTTTAAAGATACGCAGATGAAAAAGCTGAAAAAGGGAGATACGCTTATAATTTGCGGCGACTTCGGATTTATCTGGGACGGCTCAAAAAAAGAAAAGTCCACACTGAAAAAACTGGCGGCACTTGAATATGATATTGCATTTATTGACGGCTGTCATGAGAATTTTGATTTACTGGAAAAATTTCCCGAAAGCACATGGAACGGCGGTATGGCGAGAGTTATCGCTCCCAATCTCATTCATCTGATGAGGGGGCAGATATACACCATTGAGGGTAAGAAAATATTCACGTTCGGCGGAGGTCACAGTCAGGACATCGAATTTCGCCGTGACTCCGATTGGTGGGAACGTGAGCAGCCTACTCATGAAGAAATAATGGAAGCGGTAAGCAACCTTGAAGCTCACGGAAATGCTGTAGATTTCGTTATAACTCACGAACCTCCCGCTTCCGTGAAGGATTGTCTCGGAGTTGACGTATTCCAGCGTATTGAAGTTCATGCGTTGTTTGAGGAAATTATCAAAACATGCCGTTATGAAAAGTGGTTTTTCGGGAAATGTCATATCGACAAGCACATTCCCGTAAAATTCTATGCCGTATTTAATAATGTTACTCCGCTAAAGTAGTCATTATCTGCGCAGTTCGTGCATAAAATGTACCAATATCGAATCGAGGTGCTTTTATGAAGAAGATAAACAGAACTGACTTATTGATCTTTATTGTTTCAGCCGAGCTTGTAGGAGCTGTTTCTGCATTGCTTTCAGGCGGATTCGGCAGCTTTTATGCCGAGCTTGTTAAACCTCCATTTTCTCCGCCGGGGTGGGTATTTCCCGTAGTATGGGCTGTTTTATATGCGATTATGGGAATTTCCGCATACATGGTCTACAGCAGCGAAAGCAATTCCCGAAAGACGGCTTTGGGCGTTTATACCGCACAGCTTGCGGTAAATTTTTCTTGGAGCATAATATTTTTCAGATTCAAGCTCCTGAATGCCGCTGCGGTGACGGCTGTTATTTTGGCGGTACTTGTGGGAATCATGATATACTGTTTCGCACGCATACGAAAGTCGGCAGGACTTATAAACATACCGTATTTATTGTGGAGCATATATGCGTCATACCTTGCGATAGGTACTGCGTTTCTTAATTAAGGTAAAAAAATTTCCAATATTTCATCATTGATTTAACGAGAAGTTTGTGCTATAATAAAATTATCCCAAGAGGGGAAATAAAATCGACGCAAAAGAATGTGCGCAGTTCTTGCACGGCGGTGAATTTTGGAGGTACTTATTATGTGTAATCTTTGGAAAATGCTCTGCGACCTGTTTAAGTGCTGCAGATAAGCGATAAGCTTTGATCGTGAAAAACGACCCGATAGGATAATCTTATTCCTGTCGGGTCGTTTTTTTTGAGCCTGTTCAGTATCTCGGCGTGTGCGGATTTTCGTGCATAATTTTGTCGAAGTCAAGGAAAAAATTCGCAGGCATACTTTGTGTATGGCAAGAAATTTTGACGCAGGATTCGGCAAAATTTGCCGAAAAGACGTGTGCGGGGAGATACTGAAAAGGCTCTTATTTCCACGGACGTTTATTTCCCGTCCAGCCTTTGGATTCCCAGTATTTTTTATCAGCCTCGTTAAAGCCGTTTTTCTGCATTTGGCGCATAACCGCAAAGAAAAGCTTTGTTTTGAGACTTGGTCTGATACGGTTTTCTTTAGCGGTTATTTTTCGTGCGAGGGAGTCAATATCTTTTTCGATTTTGTTTTTCCTTTTCAAACTGACCCCCTCCCATGAAACTTCCCTAACAGCGAGCCCGTATTTGTAGGTTTGGGCAATTCCCCAGAAAAACGTACTGTCAGCCATATCTTTATTTGCGCTTTTCATTCCTGCGCCTGCGGCTGTTGAGATACAAACGGCTTGTTTTGAGAACATTTTTTCTTCGGGACGGTGTACCATCCAACGCCAGCCGTAGTGGTCAAGGAAAGACTTCATTGCGCCTGTTGAGTGATAAACATATACGGGACTTGCAAGTATTATCACATCAGCATTATCTATCGCCCTTGTAAGCGGCAGAAGCTTTTCATAGTGAGGACATTCAGTTTCTGATTTTTCAAAGCATTTACAGCACCCCAGACAAAATTCCCCGAAGTCTCTCGGCAGAAAAAATTCTTCATATTCGTTTCCGATTTTTTCTGCCAGCATTCTTGCAATATGGCAGGTTGAGCCGTTATGACTTTGACCGTGTATTATTGTAACTTTCATAAGCTCTCCCTTATAGTTCAATGAATTACTTTTACGGGACACGCGTCTTTGCAGATACCGCAGCTTGTGCATTTTTCATAGTCTATCACAGCATGGGCGTTCTCAACTTTTATTGCACCGTTAGGACACTTGCGTTCGCACATCTTACAGCCTATACAGCCGTTTGAGCAAGCGAGCTTTGTCGCTTTTCCGTTATCAGCGGAGGAACAGAGTACGTCTATGGTTTTTGCTTTGGGCTTTATGGAGATAAGCTTATTGGGGCATGCTGCCGCACATTGTCCGCACGCTCCGCACAATGAGGGGATAACTTTTGCTAAGCCGTTTTCAATTTTTATGGCGTCATGTTCGCATACAGCCGCGCAGTCTCCCAGACCGATACAGCCGTATTTACAAAGACCGTTTCCGCCGTAAAATCTTTTGACAGCTTTACATGACTGAACTCCGTCAAAATCAAACTGAGTTTTTGTCGCATTACAATCTCCGCTGCAATGAACAACAGCAGTCATAGGAACTACATCAGCCGCCGCAGTACCCAGTATTTCGGCGATTTTGGCAGCAGCTCCGCTTCCTCCGGGACGGCACAGATTAGTTGGAGCGCCGTTGTTTACGACAGCGTCCGCATAGTCCGCGCACCCTGCAAAACCGCATGCGCCGCAGTTTGCCTGAGGCAGAGCTTCGCTGATCTTCTCGATACGTTCATCGACCTCAACGTGAAATATTTTAGAAGCGACAGTTAGAAGAACTCCTGCAAGGATTCCGCAAACTCCCAAAATAAGAGCAGGTATCAGGTAAGTCATATCCGCACCTCCTTAACTGAAAAGTCCCGAAAAGCCCATAAAGCTTACGGAAACGATCGAAGCGGCGATAAGAGTCGCCGGAACGCCCTTGAATGTTTCGGGTATGTCGGCGTATTCAAGCTTTTTACGCACGCCTGAGAATATGACAAGCGCAAGCATGAAACCCAGTCCGCCGCCAAGAGCGTTTACAATTGACTGAACAAAGCCGTAGTTGTTGTCAATGTTGAGAACTGTAACTCCGAGTACGGCGCAGTTTGTGGTGATAAGAGGCAGATACACGCCCAATGACTTGTAAAGCGGCGGCAGCATTTTCTTTAGAGCAATTTCCACAAGCTGAACGAACAGTGCGATTACAAGAATAAACACGACCGTATCAAAGTATTCCAATCCGTTCGGAACAAGTATTCCGTGGTGTATCGGGTATGTAACGATAGTCGCACATATCATAACGAAAGTAACGGCAATTCCCATTCCCGAAGCGCTGTCAAGCTTTTTGGAAACTCCCAGAAACGGGCATATTCCCATGAATTTTGAAAGCACAAAGTTATCCGTAAGCATTGCCGAAAGAAGTATAACACCCAAGGTTTTCATGAGGCTTTTTCCTCCTTTTTATCGCATTTACCCGACATCGGGCAGTTATCGCAGCCGCCGCACTCGATCTCCTGCGGAGGTTTTCTGTTTGAAAGCTTGTTTACCATTGCGATTATCATGCCGAGTGTAAAAAATCCTCCTGCCGGCATAATAAATAGCAGCATCGGATTATCGCTTACAAATGGGATTGAGATCGGCTTCCAGTCGTCTATGCCGACCAGTTGTCCGAGTCCCGCAAGCCATTGTCCAGAGCCGATGATCTCACGTACAGAACCCATTATAAAAAGCGCAAGAGTAAATCCAAGACCCATGCCTATTGCATCGCAAGCAGAAGCTATAACATTGTTTTTGCTTGCGAACATTTCCGCGCGTCCGAAAATAATGCAGTTTACGGTTATGAGCGTAAGATAAATTCCGAGACTATCGTAAAGAGGCGGAACGAAGCCTTCAAGCAGGAATCCGACAAGCGTTACGAAGCTTGCGATGATAACGATAAATGCAGGGATACGCACCTTATCGGGAATAATTTTTCTCAGAGCCGATATTACGATGTTTGAGCCGAGGAGTACAAATGTAGTTGCAAGTCCCATGCCAATACCGTTGGAAGCCTGAGTTGTTACCGCAAGCGTGGGACACATTCCGAGAAGCATTACAAGGGTCGGATTTTCCTTAATGATTCCTTTGGAAATTTCTTTTATAAGGGGAGTTTTATTTTCCGCCATTTAAAATCGCCTCCTTATTTTCTGTATACACTTTCAACGCCGTATCAACGGCATTTTTCATTCCCTTTGAGGAGAAAGTCGCACCGCTTATAGCGTCAAGATGAACGTCAGGCTCGGTCGCACCGTAAAACTGCTCACGAAAATCAGCCTCATCTCGAACCTTTGAACCCAGTCCCGGAGTTTCGCCCAAGGAAACAAATTCTATTCCCGAAACTGCTCCGTTCTCGTCAATACCCACAAGGATATTTATACCGCCTTTGGAGTAGCCGTCTGCCGATACCTGAACGGCGGTTTTTCCGTCCGAAGTGACGGCTATTGCCTGTACAGAATCCTCTCCGAAGTTATCTTCAATAAGGACGCTTTCCGTTTTACCGAAAAGCGCTTCAACGCTTGCGTTGAAACGGAGCGATTTTTGTTCGGCAATATTTTCTTTAGTCAGCTCGTGAGCAAAGACAAGCAAAAGTGATGCAATAACGCATATTACAGTCAATACTATCGGCGGCTTTATGTTATCTTTCATTTTTTTCAGCCTCCTTTGCTCCGAAAACCTTTGTACGTGTAAGCTGCTCGATATATGGAGTAAGCACGTTCATAAGAAGTATAGAGAATGACACGCCCTCCGGGAACGTTCCGAAATGGCGTATAACGAATGTGATGATTCCGCAGCCTAATCCGAAAACGATTTTTCCCTTTGTGGAAATCGGCGTTGTTGCGTAGTCGGTCGCCATGAAGAACGCTCCGAGGAAAACGCCGCCTGCAAGTATCTGATAAAGCGGATCGTCGCCTGCAATAAACGACAGAAGCGCAAGACTTCCTATAAATGACAGGGGAGCGGCAAGGCTTATTATCTTCCTTGCGGCAAGGTAAAGTCCGCCTGCAAGAAGCGCTAATGCGCATGTCTCGCCGATGCAGCCGCCGACATTTCCGAGGAACAGATCGAGATATGAGGGAAGCTCCGCACCCTTGCCGAGAGCAAGCGGAGTTGCTCCCGTTATAGCGTCGGCTGTTTCCTCACGCCAGAAAAACGGTACTACCCAATGAGTCATAGCGGACGGAAAGCTTACCATCAAAACGATTCGTGCGGTAATAGCCGGATTTGCGAAGTTCTGACCAAGTCCGCCGAAAAGCTGTTTTACTACGACTATAGCCGTAAATGAACCTATTACAGCCATCCACAGTGGGAGGGTGACGGGGAGGTTCATTGCAAGAAGCATTCCTGTTACAACAGCCGAAAGGTCGCCTATTGTGTTTTCGCGTTTCATGAGTTTTCGGCACAAAAACTCGAAAAGCACACAGCTTCCTATACATACTGCTGTGAGCAGAAGCGCGCGTAAACCGAACATCACGCAGCCTGCTGCAAGCGCAGGCAAAAGTGCAATGCAGGCATTCAGCATTATTGCTGATGTTTTTGTATAATTCTCGTCATGGGGAGATGGCGAAACGATAAGTTTGTTCATACTCCACCTCACTTTCTTGGTATCAAAGCTTTGGCAAGCTGATTTGTCTCGGCAAGTTTTCTGTTGGCAGGACAAACGTATGTGCAGCTTCCGCAGTTCATGCAGAGCATGACTTTAAGCGCTTTGAGATCGTCAATATTTTTAATTTTATATGCCTTGTCGATCTCGGCAGGCATGAGTCCGAGCGGACAAACGTTTACACAGCGTCCGCAGCGTATACAAGCCGAGGTTTTCCGCTCATCGTAATGATCGAACGCCAAAAGGGCATTGGTCGTTTTGACAACAGGCATATTTATATCGGGAATGCACATGCCCATCATCGGACCTCCCGAAATAAGCTTTTTTATTGAATCAATATCAGTTTTGCAGAAATTAAGAATATCAATAAAAGGAGTTCCGACAGGGGCTAAGACATTTTTTGGTTCTTTGACCGCATTTCCGTCAACCGTGATACGCCTTGTGATAAACGGCATACCTGTTTTTGAATATCGGCAGAGGAAAGCGGCTGTTGAAACGTTCAGAACGATCACTCCGACATCGGACGGCAGCTTTCCCTCCTCAACGATACGACCTGTAGTATTATAGATTATTACTTTTTCCGCACCCTGAGGATACGAGGAGGGGAGAGTAACAATGTCGATAGTATCATCGTTTTCAGCCATATCCTCGAATTTTTTAATTGCCTCGGGCTTGTTGGCTTCTACGGCTATTTTGGCGTTTTTTATGCCGAGATTTTCCTTAACGAGCCGTATTCCGCAGAGGACGTCCTCGGTGTTTTCCATCATTTCACGATAATCGGCAGTTATGTACGGTTCACACTCGGCGGCGTTTATTACAAGAGTATCAATTTCGGTTTTGGGAGCGAGTTTGATATGCGTCGGAAAACCTGCGCCGCCAAGACCGCATACTCCGCTTTCACGTACAGCCTTGATGAAGCTTCCCTTATCGGTTATAACAGGCGGTTTGACCTCCTCCGAAATATCCTGCTGACCGTCTGTTTCAATTTCAACAGCCTTGCAGACCGTTCCCATAGGTGTCTGATAGTCGCTTATTGCCGTGACCTTGCCTGATACGGAAGAATGTATCGGAACACTGAAAGGAGCGTCCGAATCTCCTATTTTCTGACCGACCTTAACAGTATCGCCTATTTTTATCATCGGCGTACACGGCGCGCCCATGTGCATTGACATCGGGAGCTTGATTTTCTTAGGCAAAGGCAGATCGACTGTTGCGCAGTTTTCAGTATTTTTGCGGTGTTTCAGTTTTATACCGTTGAGCTTTTTCATGAAAAACCTCCTTATATTAATTTACAGAACATTTTCATATACACACATAATATAATTATACTATGTTTTTGTTAATTTTGCAATAGTTTTTTTACATTTTGAAATTTTTTTCGGAAAAGGCTTTATTTTCATAAAAATATGTGTTATAATAAAAATGTATACTATTTTTGAAAGGAATCTTCCCATGAAGTCTAAAATTTTTGCCGCAGTATCGGCGGCTGTGGTTATTATGCCGTTTCTGCGCTGTTCCGATGCCGAAGCTGTAAGCTTCACAATGAAAAGCACCCTCCACAGCGATTCAGCTATTATTTTAAATCTTGACAGCGATATTGTTATCCATGAAAAAAATGCGGACAAAAAACAGATGCCCGGTCCGCTGGTAAATATTATGACAGCAGTCGTATGTATGGAGAATTGTCCCGACCTTAATCAGAAAATTACCGTTGAGGAGGATATTTACTCCGATCTGTACGTTACGGATTATCCCGACGATCTGCGTTTTGCTGAGATTCTTGACGGCGATGTTCTGACATATAATGACCTCCTTTACGCCATGATGCTGACCTCCTCTATCGAGGCTTCGCAGACTATTGCATACAATATCGGCGGAGAGAGCGTATCGGCGTTTGTTGAGCTGATGAACGAAAAAGCGGCGGCTCTCGGAATGTCCTCGACCAATTTCACAAATCCCACAGGTATGTACGACGCAAATCAGTACACTACCGCAAGAGATATGGCAGTCCTTACAAAATACGCAATGGGTATGTCGCACTTTGATGATATTTGTTCGACCTATGCGTATACGCCGTCTGTCCCGAATGAGGAAAGGCACCCTGTACGGGATTCGTGGCGGTGGTTTCATTCCAATATCATGATGGACGAGGAAAGCGACAGCTATTACAAGGGAGTTCGCGGAATAAAGACGGGCAATCTTGAACTTGGCGGACGAAATATTGTTGCTGCGGCGAGCAAGGACGGTCACAATTATCTTGTGATAGGAATGAGAGCGCCTATTAACGACCCCGACGGAAACACGGCGTTTTATCATATCGAGGACGCCGAAAATATGCTTGACTGGGCGTTCGGTCATTTTAGCTATCAGGTAGTTCTTGCGGAAACTGCGGAGCTTGGCGAACTTCCCGTAGAATTGGCTGACGGCAACGATTATGTGCTTGCAAGACCAAAGGAGGAAGTGTCGCTTTTATGGTACGACCAGATAGACCTTTCACTTATCAGCAGAGACAACATTACATGGTATCAAACTAAGCTGCAAGCTCCCGTAAAAAAGGGAGAACCGCTTGGCAGAGTAACTCTTGAATACTCGGGCGAAAAATTGGCGGACGTTGAACTTGTGGCAGTTTCAAGCGTTGAGCGTTCAACGTCGAAGTATAATTTTTATGCGGCAAAGCTGTTCACAAAATCAAGTTGGTTCAAGAAATCGTTTATTGTTGCGGGACTTATCTCGATTCTGTACATTATAGTCTGCATATATTCGTATGTGCTTTTCAAGAGCCGTGCAAAACCTGTAAAGCCTATGTACGCAGTTCCAAAGGTCGATAAAAGAAAGAAGAAAAAATAATCAAAAAAATGACATCTTTTAACAGATGTCATTTTTTAATAGACCTCCTCGGGAACTGGGGAGTGCTGTATGTCGCAGGATTTTTTGTGCTGTGCAAAGTCAGTTTTCCGTAGGAATACTGTATGTATTGCAAGGAAAGCTGGCAAAGCACAGCGCAAAAAAGACAAGTCAGACAGTGCTTTTCAGTTTCCGAGGAGGTCTAATGTGATTATTCGGTTCTAAGAGCCTCGACAGGGTCTTTACGTGCGGCAAGACCCGAGGGGATAAGTCCTGCAATAAATGTCAGGAACATGCTTATCGCAACGAGTATGATACCTCCGACAGGCGGCAGGCTCGAATAAAGCGTATCGAGACTTGTAAGACTGTGAATTATTAGATTTATGGGAATATTTATAAGTATAGTGCAGCCGATTCCGATAAGTCCGGCGCAAAGTCCTACAAGAAGCGTTTCGGCATTGAATACGGTTGAAACATCGTGTTTTGAAGCTCCAATGGCACGAAGAATTCCGATCTCTCTTGTACGCTCCAAAACGGAGATATAAGTGATAATGCCTATCATGATAGACGATACCACGAGAGAGATTCCGACAAATGCGATAAGCAGGTACGAAATTCCGCTTATAATGCTTGTTATGGAGGACATAAGGAGCGCAACCATATCGGTGTAGTGGATAACGTCCTTTTCTTCTTTGCCCTTGTTGTAATCCTTGATTATGTCCGAAACTTCGTCCTTATCCTCGAAGGATTTAGCGAAGATCCTGATAGAGGACGGGTCGCTTAAATCAGCTTTTCCGAGTTTCTTCATATTATCGTCATAGGAATATTCCGAAATTTCCTCGGGTGTAAATTCATCGCATACGAGAGCGTAGGTATCAGTGGTGATTTTTGCCTTATCCAAAGCCTTTGCAAGCTCCTTATTAGTTTTGGAGGCGAGCTGAGCCTGCGCCTGCGCTGCATACTGCTCCGTCATCTGAGCCTTCATTGCTTCTTCTGCAAATAATTTCAGATCGTCGTCCGACATTGAAGCAATATATGATTCGATCTGTTCTGCGCTTACACCGACCTCCTCGGCATAATTTGCTTTTATCTGCTCGATAAACGTTTTTCTGTCAAATTCTTTCATCATCTCAGAAATCTGCGCTTCGATCTGAGCGGGATCGGGCTGAGACATTACAAAACGGTATATATCCGCTTTTTCGTCCTCATTAGCCGACTTGATGTACTCTTTGGCAGTTTCGGCTTTTTCCTCGGGTGTAGGTTCAACGTATTCGTCCGTCATGAACTTTGTACCTGTGAGGAGGTCGTTTTCCGTGTCAGCCTCCTGAGCCTTTACAAGCTCGGATTCGTTTGTCTTGTCGATAGCATATTGGGTAAGTTCGGCTGTATATCCGAGATAACTGCTTATCATGGCGTTCTTGACATCTTCGCCGGGACGTATGAAGCCGACTATCTTTACATCTGTACCAACATCGTTAGATGTGAAAAGGAAATCCAGACCTGTTTCATTGGCGGTAAGGTCGGTTGTAGTCTTAGTTTCTGCATCATACTGGTAAGTCTCGAAAGGAAGTATCATTTTGAACTTTTTGTTCATAAGCTCATCGAGATCCCATTCAACCTGACCGTAATCGTCAATTGTTTCTTCGTTCATGACTGCTTTTATGTGAGATTTGAATTCATCAGGGTCTTTAAGTCCCATAGCGTAGAGAATGAAATCAGGCACTTCGTTGTTTTTGGTAAGTACCACAACAGCTTCGTCATAGGCTTCGGGCCATTTTCCTTTAACGACCTCGTACTGCTCCTTGACAATATCGTTTACGCCCGTACCGTCCTCATTCGGGAGCAGTTCTTCCATAACGTTGAAGCCCATCATCGACATTTCTGCGCCTGCCATGGAGCTTCCGAGCATATTGTTGACCATTGCGCTGTTGCCCATATCGAAAGCGTCGGCATACAGCTTCATGAAATCAACCTTGAGTATATCGTCGTCGGGAGTTTCGGTATAAATATTCATCGGAATATCGTATGAGTAGGCGATAGCTGTGGAATGCTCGGCAATTCCCTCGTTTGTGTCAAGAAAGGTCTTGAAGTCTTTCATGTTATTTATTTGCTTTGCCGAGGAATTCATCGAGTTAAACATATCGTAGACCGTTGTGTTGGAATACAGCTTATCGTCCTCAAAAACCTTTTTTTCGTACTCCTTCTGATTTTCCATCATAGCGGTTATCATACTTGAAGTATCTGCATTTTCCCTGTTTATCTGCAACGGGTACGAGGACAAAGTCTCCTCCTGAATATCGTTAATATATGTATTTATACCCGTTGAAAGTGAAAGTATCGTAGCGATGCCTATGATACCTATAGAACCTGCAAAAGCCGTTAAAAAAGTACGTCCTTTTTTAGTCATAAGGTTATTGAGCGAAAGAGAAACGGCAGTTCCGAACGACATGGAAACACGCTTTTTCTTGGCAGGTTTTTCCTTTATTTCAGCCGCTTCAAAAGGATTGCTGTCGCCGATTATTTTACCGTCCTTGACCTTTACGATACGGTTTGCATAGCTTTCAGCAAGCTCGGGGTTGTGAGTTACCATGATAACGAGCTTATCCTTGGCTATCTCTTTCAGAAGCTCCATGACCTGTATGGAGGTCTCGCTGTCCAGCGCACCTGTAGGCTCGTCGGCAAGCAGAATATCGGGGTTATTTATGAGCGCGCGAGCAATTGCAACACGCTGCATCTGACCGCCTGACATCTGATTAGGTTTTTTGTTGAGCTGATTTCCAAGACCGACCTTTTCAAGAGCTTCCTTTGCGCGTTTTTTTCTTTCGGATTTTGAGACTCCCGAAATTGTCAGAGCAAGTTCAACGTTGGCGAGAACCGTCTGATGCGGAATAAGGTTGTAGCTTTGGAATACGAAACCGATAGAGTGATTTCTGTAAGCGTCCCAGTCTCTGTCCTGATACTGTTTTGTTGATACCCCGTTGATGACAAGGTCGCCTGATGTGTAGTGGTCAAGCCCCCCGATGATGTTGAGCATTGTGGTTTTGCCGCAGCCCGAATGACCGAGTATAGCCACGAACTCATTTTCACGGAAAGTAATGCTGATGCCGTTAAGAGCGGTTACAACATTTTCTCCGCTGCCGTATGTTTTTACGACATTCTTCAATTGAAGCATAATAATTCCCTTTCTCATATAAGGCAACACCACACAAAGACCGCCTGACGGCTTTGCACGTCATATGCTTGCATATTTTCCGTCATCTTACACAAAAACTCCTTGCCATACACGAAGTATGCCTGCGTCGTTTTTATGCAATCTGACGAAAAATCTGACTGTGCATCTGCCGCACAATCTCTGTGCGGTGTTGCCTTAATTTTTTATTTTGCATTAAACGTCCAAAGAAAATTATAGCACTTTGACGAAAATATGTCAATGCTTTTGGAGAGGTTTCACAAAAATTTCATTTTTGATTTCGGCTTATAAAATGCAATACGGCGTTCGATAAAAATTACGAACGCCGTATATTAATGCTTTTGATTTGATCAATGTTCAAATGGTCTGTTGAAAGAGCCGATCTCTATCAGATTTCCTTCGGGGTCGGCAATATAGCATGTTCTTTGTCCCCACGGTTCGTTTTCGGGAGCTAAAACGGGAACTGCGCCTTTGCTGACTGCATTGGCAAATTCTATATCCACTTCCTCAAAGGTGTCCACATACAGCGCAATTTCAGAATGACCGTTAAGTCCCTTGATATACTCATATTTTCTGTTTGTCATTTTTTCAAAGTCATTTCTTCCGTACATCAAGAAAAGTGTTCCGTCCTTTACGAGATATACATTTGACGTATCCTCGTTTTCCTTGATCTCAAAGCCCAAAACGTCACGATAGAAACGTATCATGGACGGCATATCGTTTACGAAGATTCCAAAACCGTCAAGTCTCATAATTTATTTCTCCATTTTCAGATTTTCTAAAGCTTCGGAATTATTGGAAATTACTGTTGCGACAACTGAACAGCCTTCCATGTCGGCGCATTTGCCGCAGTTTTTAACGCCTTTATCCAGCGCGCATTGACGTATCGGACATAAACTGTTACAATACGGCGTTTTAACTCCTTCGGAGAAACAACCCATACAATTTATCATATCCGTTGTAATTTCAACTCCGTTTAATTCGCTCCAAAGCTTTGCGACCTTTTCCCTCAGTTTGTCGTCGTTGTTTATCGTTGCGGTTCTTGCGTCGCATTTTTCGCAGTCAAGTCCGCAGTATGCGATAAGTTTCATAATTTATTTCTCCTTATTTTATATTCGCTTGTCTGCAAAGCAGTTCAAAAGCTGCCGAAACGGAGTCGTTTCCGTAGATAAACTGATTGCTTGTAAGAGTGCCGGTGTATTCGCCGTCAACAAAGACGAAACAAAGACCTCCGCTGCCTGCTGAAACGAAATCTACCTGAGAGCTGCTGCCATCGCTGTTGACATATTTCGCAGTAAACATCGGGTCTTTCAGTTCGGGCTGCATATCCACGCCGATGTCAACAATGCTTATATACGCAAATAAGTCGAAGAAGTTTTCAAAATAGCCGTTAAGTTCCGCGTTTGTAAGGTCTATGCGTGTTCCGCGGCATTCCGCCCAACCCTCTGATGCGTTTACGGTGAACTTTTCATTTACCGCTTCGCTGATTATCTCAAATTCCGAAACGGTGTACATATCAGCGCATTCGACTGTTTTCATGACGAAATCTATCGGACGTTTGTCAATGAAGTCGAGGTCGGAGGCAAAATAGACCTCTACCTGTTTGGCTTCCTGATTGTAAACGTGAGTATAAGTATCGGCATTCTGACCGTAGCGGCTGAAAAGCAGCGTTTTTGACGTTCCGTCGGAGCTTTTGACAACAAATTCCGCAGTCGGTTTATCGAAGCCGTATGTTGTTATGTCATCGTCATTCTCGGGGAGCATTTCTTCTGCCGAAAGACGTGTTATCAGTGTTACAACGTTTGAGACTTTAGTCTGATCGACTGTCAGCATTTCGTACTTATCGGGAAGCTTCCAGATATGATTTTCAGTATCATAGTTCAGTTCATAGACCTGCATGCCGTCCCGAACAAGTTCAAGTCCGATAATTTCCGTATCCTTGTATGGGATAAAATTATTGTCCTTGAGACTTAAACGTGTCGTAAGTATGGAGTTTGCGTCCACAGAGCGAATTGCATAGACCTTTTCTTTTTCTGCCGTATAGCCGTAGTAATATTCGCCTGTAGGACTTTTGCTGCCTATGTACAGCGTATGAGAATCCTTGCCGTCCGAAACAGTCACTGTGTACGGATCATCGAGTCCGTATGTAGTTTTATTTTCCTCTGTCAGTTCACCGTAATTTGTATCGGCAGTAAGTGAAGAAATAAATGTACATAAACCTTGTACGGTAACTTGATTGACATCGAAAGAAGTTCCCGTATTTTCGGTAAGTACCCATTTTTCGTCCTCTAACTCTATTGTGTAGCTGCCATCGGAATTGGTTATTTCCACCTTATTGATACTTGCGGAATCAATATCGAACAGAACGTTGTCCGCAAGAGAAGTTTCATTATTTTTAGTTTCCGTTTCGCTTTTAGATTTGACCGCAAGAAATGCTCCTATGGAAATTCCTGCGGCAGCCAAAAGTGCAACAACTGCAATGATCGCTTTTTTCATTAAGCATGTCTCCTTTTCAGCCATACGCCCAGACCAAAGAGAGCGAAAATGACGGGGATAACAAAAAACAGTTTTATGGTTCTTGAAGCTTCATTGCCGTCGGCAAAGGTCATAGTGTCATAGGAATTGAATTTATTCTCGATACCGAGGTCAATATCGCTGGAGTGAAGCCATGTATTTGAGAACATTACAAGACGGCGTGTTCCGAATGTAGGTACATGAAGCGTATCGTCAATAGGTTCATCACAGCCAACAACGATAAGCTTTGCGCCTGTCTGCTTATTATAAGAGTAGTAACCCATTACAAGAGGCTGATTTGATTTTTTCCTTGCATCAGCGGACGTAACGGCGTCTCCTCCCATAGGTTCGCTTACTGTGGTATATTCATCGCTGTCCATGGCAGTAGGCAGATTTTCGATAATTGAAGCCTTTTCTATCATTTCACCCGAGGAAGTCAATTCATAGAAGCTGCGGGTGTTTGAAACGCCCGATTCGTATGTACCGTCAGCAATAAGCGTGTTGATCTCGGTAGTGAGGTCCTCGGAATAATCCTCAGCTTTTGTGGGATATGAAACGGTAAAGTAATTGTCTACCTGTTCGGAACTAAGATTTTTAAGCTGCCATTTTGTGTTTTTCTCTTTAACAATGTTGTAGTCCATACCGATCTCGAATTTTGCAAGGAGATACTCGATATTTTCAAAACGTCCTTCCGTATCGCAAGGGGAGAGGAGCATCTGAATCTTTCCGCCGTTGTCGATATATTCGCTGAGCTTGTCACGGTCGGACTCGGTAATATCACGGGTCGGCGCGGCAATACAGATAATAGACGTTTCTTCGGGAACTTTATCTACAGTTGAAAGATCAAGCTCTTTTACCTCATAGTTATCTGTTTTGACCATATCTCTGTATGAAGAATAATTTCCGTCAAGAGTCTTGTCGCTGTAGCCCTTGAGAAAATAAATAGTCGGGAGATTGCCCGAAGCGCACTGATAAATAGCTCCTGCAATGAGATTTTCTCCTGCATATTCAATAATATTGTTTGCATCGGTCTGAAAAAGGTTTCCCGAAATTTGTCTTATCGTGTCGCCACACTTTACGAAAACATCATTTCTTTTGACCTCGAGAACTCCCGTAGGATTGAGCGAATTGGCAAGTTCGGCATTTTCGTTCGGGTCAAAACATGTAAGCGTGATATTTTCTCGTTTGTCGAGTTCCATAAAAGTATGGTAAACAGGCAGACAGTTCGGCTCGCTTTTAAGATTGAACAGCGTATTTAAAAAGTATACTTCGATCTGCTTATCGGAGGTATCGTCAAGAAGCTGCTCCGTGATAGGGTCAAGGGAATATTTACCCGAAGGAGTCATATCATATACCTTATCATAGTAAGCGAATATCATATTTATAGGCACAAAGACAAGAAGTACAAGGAATGCAAGTACAAACGCAAAAGCGCCCGAAAGATTAAGTTTTTTCTTTTTCATATCATTTACCCCCTGTTCCAGCGTCTTTTCTCAATGGCGATGTAATTCCATACGAGACATACGATGATCGCCGATAAGAAGAATACTATATCCGAAAGTCTTATAAAGCCCTGCGAGAAGTACGCAAATCTCGGCTGCGCGGCAAATGCGTAAAGAAACGCCTGTAACGTCGGATACTGAGCGATAAAATCAGTCATGGCGAAGTTGTCGATAAAAAGGAACACAAACATGACTATTTCGCCTAAAATAGCGGCTATAATGGAATTTTCGGTAAAGCATGATACAAGTTGACCGATAGCGATGTACATAGCTCCCCACAGGAAGAATCCGAGGTATGCGCAGATAAGCTGACTGACGACCACTTCGCCCTTGATAGCCGTAAATATCGGGAAAAACATAGCGCTTGCAAGCATAAAAATGAATACGGTAATGTTTGCAAGATATTTGCCAACGATGATCTGTACATCGTTTACGGGGGAGGTCATAAGGAGAACCTCTGTGCCGAATTTACGTTCATCGGCAAATGTTCTCATGGTAAGTATCGGTATCAGGAAAATGAAAAATATGATTACATTATAGAATATGTCGGGGAAAGTGAAGCTGAAAGTCGCCTGATCGAGCGTGCCGAGTCCCGAATTGAACATATAAGTAAACATAAACAGGAACAAAGCTGTTACAACGTATGCAAACGGTGTGTAAAAGAAGGATTGCAGATCCTTTTTGTAGACAGAAAACATTATTCTTCCTCCTTTTCCGCATTGTCGGCAGCTTCCGCTTTAATTTCTTCGTAAAGCTCCTCGATGCCTGATTTTGAGGTCTTGCTGTTGATAAGCTGGACAAATACCGATTCAAGGTCGGGCTTTTCGGTGTAGATCTCGGTAATTTGAATGCTGTTTTTAAGGAGTTCGCTCATAATATCGCTCCGTACCGCATCGCCGTCGCCCGTGATCTGAACGATAAACTCATAAAAATCATTGCCCTCAGCCTCGATTTTGGCGATCTCCTTAACGCCCTTGACCATTTCGATGATATTAGCAGCCGCAGTTCTGCTGCCCTTTATCTTTACGTGGAGCATGAGACTTCCGCCTGTCTGTTTCTCGAGATTTTCGATAGTGTCTATTGCCTTGATGTCGCCCTTGTTGATGATAACGACCCTGTCGCAAACGGCAGAGACTTCCGACAAGATATGGGAACTGAAAATTACCGAGTGATCTTTCTTTAAGTCTGTTATAATGTTTCTGACCTCAGTTACCTGTTTGGGGTCAAGACCTACCGTAGGCTCGTCGAGAATGAGAAACTTCGGGTCGCCCAAGAGAGCCTGAGCAAATCCGACACGCTGTTTATAGCCCTTTGAAAGATTTTTTATCAGCTTGTCCTTGACGTCAGTGATTTTCAGAAGCTGCATAACTCTGGTTATTTCGCTGCTTTTTTTGACCATAGGTATACGTTTAAGACCGGCGCAGAAAGAAAGATACTCTCTGACCCTCATATCGGGGTAAACAGGCGGTATCTCAGGGAGATAGCCGATATTTCTCTTAGCCTTTACAGGTTCTTTGGAAATATCGCTGCCGCAGATAGTGACTTTGCCTGCGGTCATAGGCAAATAGCCGGCTATCATGTTCATGGTTGTGGATTTTCCCGCGCCGTTAGGCCCGAGAAATCCAAGGATCTCATTATCATTTATTGTAAAGCTTATATTGTTTACGGCACGGTTTTTTCCGTAATACTTTGTCAGATTTTCAATAGTAATCATGAGAACGCCTCCTTTTATAATAGATTTTGTTTTATAAACGTTTACGCAGATGCGGACTTCTCACAACACATACATAATAAAGTATAGTATTGTCATTAAGTTTTAATTGTAAGCAGTCCGCTATCTATAGTATTATCGCAAATATATATGTACGTGAAATGAACAAATAGTGTATAAAATGTTAAATCCGAAAATATGCAAAAAATGCTCTTGTGCAAAATATGTAAAAATTATATATTTTATGTGTGTAAATGGGGTGAAAACTTATTGTGAATAAGATGAATC
Source organism: Ruminococcus sp. (assembly GCA_017622925.1). Classification (GTDB taxonomy): domain Bacteria; phylum Bacillota; class Clostridia; order Oscillospirales; family Ruminococcaceae; genus Ruminococcus. Next base: position 12,092 of record JAGAQC010000064.1, on the reverse strand, counting down.
TTGGATTATAGGTTAAACAAAAGGTTTTATTAACTTTTAGTTCACAAACTAACTTCAAGCGCAAAAGTGACAATAGGCAAAATATACAAAAAAGCTACTTGGAATTGTGCATTGCACCAAAAAATTGCCGACTGATTAGCTAAAATCACCAAGACTATTGACTTTAAGGGAAAATTGACTTATAATAAATATGAAAATAGTTTGAGAATTGTATGAACTGCCAAAAGTTCATGCAGTGTACGAAGTATTTTCGTATACGCATTCTGCCGTAAGGCGGAATAAAACCGTTTTTTAAACCAAATAAATTAATATTGAGAGGGGTTAAAAACAATGATAAGCAAGAAGAACAAGGCGCTTGCAGCAGGAATACTCTCAGCAGCTATGACAGCTACAGCAGTTATTCCCGCTTTCGCTTCGGCTGCTACAGAGTATGCAACTGAAAACGGCGCCAACGAATCCTATGCTGCAATGTTTGAGTCGCTCTACGCTGACGTTATTACCAACGGCGTTGAGAACGGCTACATGAGCAGCCAGAAGAACGGTGATTCTTTCGGAATCCCTTACCACGCTGTTGAGACGCTCGTCGTAGAAGCTCCTGACTACGGTCATGAGACAACATCAGAGGCTATGTCTTACATGGCTTGGGTTACAGCTATGCACGATGTACTGGCTGAAAAAGGCGTTATCAGCGATTCCAACAGAGACCTTGAAAAGGGCTGGAGAACACTTGAGGCTATAATTCCCGGTTGGTCTAAGATCGCATACGGCTACGATACAGTAAAGTACAATACGATTTTCGAGCAGGAAAGACTTAAGGCTGATTGTGCTACAGAGGAAAATGATCCTTCACTGTATCCTTCAACACAGAATGGTGTTGAAGCAGTCAATCCTATTTATGAGGACATGAAGTCTGCATACGGCGGAGAAAACGGATACTACCTCATGCACTGGCTCGCTGACGTTGACGACTGGTACGGCTTCGGCGGCGGCGACGGCAAGTTCACGTTCATCAATACATTCCAGAGAGGCGAACAGGAGTCTTGTTTTGAAACAGTTCCTCAGCCTTGTCTTGAAGAACTCAAGTACGGTATGAAAGAGATGAAGGATCAGGATAACGGTAACGGTATTAAGGCTATTTTCAACGGATTGGGTGCAGTTCCGAAGCAGTACGCTTTCACAAACGCTCCCGATGCTGAAGATCGTGCTATCCAGGCTATTTATTTTGCAAGCAACTTCGGCGTAGACTGCGGCGAACTTTCATATCTCGCAGGCAAAATGGGTGACCAGTGCCGTAACGACATGTTCGATAAGTACTATAAGGAGATCGGCTGCCAGAATATTGATGCTGCATCAGCAGGTCTTAAGTCACAGCACTACCTCATGTCTTGGTATACATCATGGGGCGGACAGCTTGACGCTTCATGGGGCGAGTATCAGTGGGCTTGGCAGATCGGCTGCTCACACTCACACCAGTTCTATCAGAACCCACTTGCTGCATATGCTCTTGCATATGACAAGAACATGGGCGACGGAATCAAAACCAAGAACTTCCAGTCAGACTATCAGGAGTCTCTTAAGAGACAGATCGAAATGTATCTCTGGCTCCAGTCCGCTAACGGTCCTTATGCAGGCGGATGTACAAACTCCAAGAACGGAAAGTACGAGAAATATGACGCTTCCGAGTCTACTTTCTACGACATGGTTTACGTTGAGCATCCTGTATATGCTGACCCGGGTTCAAACCACTGGATCGGTAACCAGGTATGGTCAACTCAGCGTCTTGCAGAGCTTTACTACTATGTTAAGACAAACGGCGACCTTTCAGCGGGTCAGACTTATGGCGGCTTGACACTCGAAGAAGCTCTTGAGGCTCTCCTCAGCAGATGGATCGACTGGTTCCTCGAGAACATTAAGTTCGATTACACAGCAGAGGACGGAACAGAAATGGCTTATGCTATTCCTTCAAGCCTTGACTGGAGCGGTCAGCCTGCTACATGGAACAAGACTTACGACCCCGATGCTAACAAGGGACTTACATGTACAATTACCGGTTACGGTCAGGGAGATATCGGATGTGTATCTTCACTCTGTAATACACTTATCTTCTATGCTGCTGCTAACAAGACTCCTGCTTCAGCAGGTTCTACAGAAGGCGGTTCTACTCGTGGCGAGAAGGCTCTCTACATGGCTAACAAGCTCATGAGCGCTCAGTGGAACGCTGCTCGTGACGAGATCGGTCTTGCTTATGAGGATCATAACGGTTCACTTAAGAGAATCTTCAAGCAGGAAGTATTCATTCCTGATTATTACAAGGGAACAATGCCTGACGGTTCTAAGCTTGAACCCGGCGCAACATTCAGCTCTATCCGTGAGTCTTACGCTAAGGATCCTATGTATCAGGAGTGTAAGAAGGTTTATGATGAAACAGGTGCAACTGACGATTACACCTACAAGCTCCACAGATTCTGGCACATGGGCGATGCTCTGATGACAACAGGTACAATGGCTCTCCTCTATCCCGAGGTTAAACCTCTTAGTGAGGATCCTACACCTACAGATCCTACTGATCCCACAGATCCCGTTGGTGATACTCTTTGGGGTGACGCTAACTGTGACGGTCAGGTAACGATCGCTGACTCTACAGCTATCCTCCAGGCTCTCGGTAATCCCGACAAGTATGGTCTGTCAGCTCAGGGCGCTATTAATGCCGACGTTATCGACAACGGTGATGGCGTTAAGACATCTGACGCTCTTGCTATTCAGGCTGTAGATGCTAAGCTCATCAAGCAGTCTCAGTTCCCCATGACACAGGCTGATTATGATGCAGCTGCAAAGTAATTAGTTACTTTGAATATGCTCAAATAATTCAACGCACCTTCCCAACTGGGAGGGTGCGTTTTTTTGAAACCTTCAATGAATTTTGGTTACTTATATAATAGAAGCTTCTATTTCAGGCAACACCGCACAGAGATTGTGCGGCAGATGCGCAGTCAGATTTTTTGTCAGATTGTACAGAAATTTTGCAGGCATACTGTCGTATGTCAAGAAATTTATGTGCAAGATGACGGAAAATATGCAAGCAGATGACGTACAAAGGCGTTAGCCGCTCTTTGTGAGGTGTTGCCTAAAGTGAAAGGAGGGAAAGCATGGAAGATACCGATATTGTTGAGCTGTACTTGAACAGAAATGACCGTGCTGTTGAGGAAACTAAGAAAAAGTTCGGTGTTTACTGCAAGACCATAGCTCAGAATATACTTCACGATTCTCGCGACATCGAGGAAGCGGTAAATGAAACGTGGTTAAAGGCGTGGATAAGCATACCGCCGGCAGAACCCAAAGTGTTAGCTGCATTTTTAGGCGGTATAACGCGAAATATCAGTCTGAATATTATTCGCAAAGACAGTGCAAAAAAGCGTTCCTTAAGCTATGCCGAATCATATGAAGAACTTGATGAGTTAATGGGCGGCGGTGACATTGAGGATGAATTTGACGCTAAAGAGCTTGAAAATGCTGTGAATGTCTTTGTGGAGAAACTTCCGAAAATACAGCGTGACGTATTTATATGTCGTTACATTTATTTTGAATCTATCGACCGAATTGCCGATAGATTCGGGTACAGCAGGGGAAAGGTGAAGTCCATGCTCTTTCGCATACGAAAGCGGCTCAAAGAAACGCTTGACGAGGAGGGTCTATTATGAAAAGAACCGATCTACTGATTGACGCAATAGGCAAAATCAAAGACGAATACACGGTGGACGCGTGTTTGCCGAAAAAGAGAATTGGCAGAAAGAGTATAAAATGGCTTGGTTTAGCCGCAGCAGCAGTGATTTGTATTGCTGTGCCATTGCCTGCGGCTACAGCACTCGGAATGGACGAAGCATATCGTTTGCTTTATATGATGTCACCGAAAATTGCTCAGACATTTAAACCCGTAGAAATTACGTGTGAGAGCAACGGTATAAAAATGACGGTAATTTCCCAAAAGATCAATGAAGATGAGGGGAGCTTCTATATCTCCATGCAGGGAGATATGCTTGACGAGACTGTCGATCTTTTTGACAGCTATTACATCAATTGCCCCTATGACAGCGTTGGGCATGTGAGTTTGTCCGAGTTTGATGATGTAACGAAAACGGCGTATTTTGTCGTAAACGTGAAAACAATGAACGGGGAAAAAATCCCTCATGACAAAATTACGTTCGGAATTAGGGAACTTATATTCGGTAAATGCGATTATGAGGGATTAATTGAAGATGTGGATTTGTCCGATATACCGAAAGATCCGCCTACTATGCAAAATGTAAACGGCAGGGGGTGGGGAGGCTTTAGAGTAAGTGATGAATTTGACTACAATTCGCTCAGTTACCTTATTCCTGCCGACACGCCGCTTGCCGAGCCAGTAGAAGGCGTGACGGTAACAGGAGTTGGCTTTGTTGACGGTGCGTTGCATATTCAAGTATGTTACGAGGATATTTTGCACACTGATAATCACGGCTTCATTGAGGTTGTCGATAGAAACGGCGAAAAAGTATTCTCCGAAGAAGATTCCCACTATATGAACGTCAGCTTCTGGGACGAAGAAGGAGTCAACAGCTATGACGAAATTATTATTCCGACAGACTCTGACGATTTGGGGGATTATGTACTTTATGGAGAATTTTTAACAAGTACCGGCTATAAATCGGGGGATTGGGAAGTAACTTTTCCTGTAGAATAAAATAATAACGGACAGCCGTGTTGACTGTCCGTTTTAATTTTTATTTTTTGAACAATTGCCTTATAACAAGTCCGCCGCCCGCTGCCGTAAGACCGAACATAAGCACAAACATGTAAGCGCTTGTGGTTCTCCAACGCATCTGAACGCTCATAAGGACTGCGGCGAGAACGATAACAAGTCCGACGGCAAGCACTATCCAGCCGAAAATTTTTCTGTCCATAAGGAACAGCATAACTATTCCGATAAACATCGGAATAAAAATCGTACCGTTTGGCAAATGAAATCCGCCGAAATTGAAAAGGTAACCTCCGCCGCCCCAACTGCTTGTAATTGACAGGTTCTGGAAGATCATGAATACGCCTGCCGCCAACATAAGCAGTCCGCAGAAAAATTGAAGCAAGTCGTTCTTGTTCTGATTTTTCTTTCGGTTGTAATCATGCAGTTCACGGTAAGCTTCTTCGAGTTCCTTATCGTATTTTGCTTTTTTAGCCATAGTAAAAACCTCCAATAATCTTTGCATACGCCGATTTTCCCTCGGACACTGATTCGCCGATCGAGGACAGCATCTTGCTTTATCGTGTACCGAATATTCTGTCTCCTGCATCGCCAACGCCGGGAACAATATATTTATCCTCGTTAAGCCCCTGATCCATAACGCCTGTGTAAATATCGACATCAGGGTGAGCTTCACGAACCTTGTCAACTCCCTCGGGAGAGCAGATAATGCACATGAACTTTATATGGCTTACGCCCAGCTTCTTGACCTCGTCAATAGCGGCAATGGCAGAATGTCCCGTAGCCAGCATCGGGTCAATTATAATAACGTCACGTTCGGCAATATCATCGGGCATTTTTGAGTAATATTTAACAGCCTCCTTTGTATCAGGCTGACGGAAAATGCCCATATGACCTATCTTGGCGGCAGGGACGAGTGCGGTTACACCGTCAACCATGCCTAAACCTGCACGAAGTATAGGTACAAAAGCAAGCTTACGACCTGAAATAACTTTTGTTTTGGCGACTGCAACGGGAGTTTCGATCTCGATCTCCTTTAGCGGCAGATCGCGTGTTGCTTCGTAGCATATAAACATTGCAATTTCTGAAACAAGCTCACGAAATTCCTTTGTACCCGTGTTTTTATCTCTCAAAAGAGAGATTTTATGCTGAACCAGCGGATGATTTATGATATGTAAATTTGCCATATTATTTACTCCTTAATTATTATTTTCTATGTCGGCTATAAGGTCAACGCGTCTTTGATGACGTCCGCCCTCAAAATCGGTGGTGAGGAATATTTCCGCAAGCTCGCAGGCAAGCCCGATACCGATAGTTCTTGCCCCCATACACATAACATTTGCGTCGTTGTGAAGACGTGTATATTTTGCGGAAAAAGAATCCGAACAAAGAGCCGCGCGTATTCCTTTCATTTTGTTAGCCGCAATAGACATTCCGATACCCGTACCGCAGATGAGAATGCCTTTTTCGCACTCTCCCGATTTTACAAGGGCGCAGACGGCTTTTGCCATATTCGGGTAATCGCACGGTTCTCCGTCAGTACCCATGTCTTTCAGCTCAAAACCCTTTTCCGTAAGAGCTTTGATAACTTCATTTTTCATTTCTACTCCCGCATGGTCGCAGCCAATAGCTATCATGATAATATCTCCTTTTTTAGTTGATTCGTTGATTCAAGGTCTTTTTCCGCCTTGACTTTCTGTAAATAGGAAACCTCCAATTCATCGGCGAAAACAAATTTCTTCGATAATGCGCATAAAATGACTCCGTAGGCTGATTGAAGCCTTCCCTGCGGCGGAGCAATTATCAGCATAGGCGAACGGTAGGTCATGAAAAAGTCGGCTGCACCGTCGCCGCAAAGCAGAACTTCCGTACCGTTGAATGCAAGGAATTCCGCAAGTTCGTCGCAGCTTATGAGTTTTTCCTCCATAAGCTGTTCGAGACCGTAGGCGTCGCTTTTGAAAACGCAAGCGTAGACGAGTTCACCTCTCGCTTTCATAATTGAGCATATTGTTCCCTTATGAGCGATGTTGTTATATGCGAGGGCTTCAAGAGTGGAAACTCCGCAGCACTTGCAGCCGAGAGCAAATCCCATCGCCTTTACTCCTGCAATGCCTATACGCAGCCCCGTGTAGCTTCCCGGACCTTTGGCAACGGCTATCAGTTCAATATCCTTAACTGTTTTTCCCGATTGTTCGATAATTTCCTTCACCATAGGCATAATTACCTGAGAATGAGTTTTTTGTGTATACAAGGAGCTTTCAGCGAGGAATACTTCATTTTCCGTATCAAATAATGCGGCGGAGGCAGTTTTGCCCGATGTGTCAATTCCAAGAAGCAGCAAAGCGTTCATCTCCCTCTAAAATTATCTCCCTTTTCAGCTCGTCAAGGGTGTTTATAGTAATGCGTATCATATTTTGCGGCAAAAAGCTCCCGATGTTTTCCGACCACTCGATCACGGCTATATTGCGAGCAAAATCGTAATCATAAAATCCCGAGGATTCCAGATCCCATTCAGTCTCGATACGGTACATATCAAAATGATAAAGATTTAATTTATCTCCCGAATATTCATTGACAAGGGCGAAAGTCGGCGAGCTTACAACATCTCCGAGTCCAAGTCCGAGAGCAAGTCCTCGTGTGAACGTTGTTTTCCCTGCTCCGAGACCGCCGCTGTAGGCGATAATATCTCCTGCTTTGAGAAGTTTCCCTATTTTTTGCGCAGCCGAAATTGTTTCCTCGGGCGAATTTGTAATTATACGTTCGACCATATCAGAAAAGTCCCGTAATATTACCGCTGCCGTCACAGTCGATGTTCAAGGCGGACGGTTTTTTCGGAAGTCCGGGCATAGTCAGAATATCTCCTGTGTAAATAACTACAAAGCCTGCTCCTGCGGATACCTTTGCGTCCCTTACGGTAATGTTGAAGCCCTTCGGCTTGCCGAGCAACGAGGGATCATCAGACAGGGAATACTGAGTTTTAGCCACACATACAGGCAAGTCACGGAAGCCTATAGCCTCTATTTCCTTGATTGCCTTTTCAGCCTGAGAGGTATAAGTCACACCGTCGGCACGGTAAATTTCCCGAGCTATCGTTTCGATTTTTTCCTTTATCGAAAGTTCGGTGGAATACAGTGGGCGGAACGTTTCGCAGTTGTTTTCACAGAGCGAAATAGTCTCGCAGACCTTGTTTGCAAGATCAATGCCGCCTTCGCCTCCCTTTGCAAAAACTTCGCACATAGAGACTTCAACGCCCATTTCGGCACAGAAGCTGCGGACAAACTCGATTTCAGCGTCGGTGTCGGTATGGAAACGGTTTATAGCGACAACGACAGGCACATGGAATTTGTACATATTCTCAATATGCGTTTGCAGATTGACTATGCCTTTTTCCAAAGCCCACATATTTTCTTTGGAAAGGTCTTCCTTGCGAACCTTTCCGTTGTATTTCAAAGCGCGTATTGTAGCCACAAGTACAACGCAAGACGGTTTAAGTCCGCCGTAACGGCATTTAATATCGAAAAACTTTTCAGCGCCCAGATCCGAGCCGAAGCCTGCTTCTGTAATGCAGTAGTCGCCGAGTTTAAGAGCAAGCTTGGTCGCGCGGATAGAGTTGCAGCCGTGGGCGATATTGGCAAAAGGTCCTCCGTGAATAAAGGCGGGATTATTTTCAAGCGTCTGAACAAGATTAGGCTTGAGAGCGTCTTTCAGAAGCGCAGTCATAGCTCCCGTACATCCCAGTTGTTCAGCAAACACAGGCTTGCCGTCAAGGTCGTATGCAACAAGAATATTGCCGAGTCGCTTTTTAAGGTCGCTTAAATCGGTCGCAAGGCAGAGTATCGCCATAACTTCGGAGGCAACTGTAATATTAAAGCCGTCCTCACGGGGAACTCCGTTAGTCTTTCCTCCGAGACCCACCACAATATTACGCAGTGCGCGGTCGTTCATATCCATACAGCGTTTAAAAAGTATACGCCGCTGGTCGATACGAAGCTCGTTGCCCTGCTGGATATGATTGTCGAGCATAGCACAGAGCAGATTATTCGCAGCAGTAATAGCGTGCATATCGCCTGTGAAATGGAGGTTGATGTCCTCCATAGGAACTACCTGAGCATATCCGCCGCCGGCAGCTCCGCCCTTAATGCCGAATACAGGACCGAGGGACGGTTCACGGAGAGCGAGAACGGCGTTTTTCCCGATCCTGCCCATAGCTTCCGCAAGACCAACGCTTACCGTAGTTTTACCCTCTCCGGCAGGAGTTGGATTTATAGCTGTCACAAGTATAAGTTTGCCGTCTTCACGGAAAGCGGTCTGCGCATAAAGACTTTCGGAGAGCTTTGCTTTATAGTGACCGTAGGGTTCGAGACAGTCTTCGGAAATACCCAGTGACGAGGCAATTTCGCCGATTTTTTTCATTTTCGCATTCTGAGCGATCTCTATATCAGATAACAATTTTCTGACCCCCTGATTAACGTCTGCTGTAAGCAGCGAAGTTTTTAAAAATCTGATCGAAAGAAAGTCTGATAGCCTTAGCTTCCGATACACATTATATTATATCACACTATCCAAATAATTGCAAGAAAATTTTTAAAATTTATTCTTAGGGCAACACCGCACAGAGATTGTGCGACAGATGCGCTGTCAGATTTTAGTCTGTCGGTCAGCCCCTCTGTCAGCTTCGCTGACACCTCCCCAGCAGGGGAGATCACGTCAGATTGTACAGAAATTTTGCAGGCATACTGTCGTATGTCAAGAAATTTATGTGCAAGATGACGGGAAATATGCAAGCAGATGACGTGCAAAGCCGTCAGGCGGTCTTTGTGCGGTGTTGCCCTAAAGCCTTTTCAGTTATCAACGATGTTATTTATCCACACATCGCTTTTGACCATAAAATATCCGATAACAACTTTAATGAGTTCCGAAAAAGTCACAACAGCAAAAAGAAGTCTTATATTCATTTGTGTGAAGTACGCCAATAAAAACGCCAGGGGTATCATTACAAGAAAAGTATATCCGAAGTCGAAAAGAAAAGTTATTCCTGTTTTTCCGCCGCTTCTTAAAGTAAAGTAGCAGGCGTTGGTATACGACCAAAGCGGCATAGCAAGAGCCTGTATAATTATCATGTATGACGCAAGGTCACGTATGTTATCCTCTGTTTGATAGAACTGCGGAAAAATCTTTGCCAACGGAAGTACCATTGCCGCTACCGCTATCGCTGCCGCAACACTGAAAAAAAGCAGTTTATTGTCAATAATACGCGCTTCTTTAATCTTGTTTGCTCCAAGCTTCGCGCCTACGATGATACCTATGCACGCGCCGAGCTGAATATATACCGATCCGAAAAGATTTGTCATGGTACTTGAAATATTCCGAGCAGCCACAACGTCAAGTCCGCGGACAGAGTAGCATTGAGCTATTACGGACATTCCTGCCGCCCATAAAAATTCGTTCAAAAGCAGCGGAACACCTTTTTCGATCATTCTGAGAGTCAGCTCCGTCGGAATTTTGAAGCTTCTGTAAGCTCCGATAATATATTTGTTTTTTAAAGTATGAGTATGCGTGTGTAAAATGATAATAAAAGCCTCGATAAATTTTGCAGCTACCGTAGCTATCGCCGCGCCTTTTACTCCCATTTCAGGAAAACCGAATTTCCCGAAAATAAGTACATAGTCAAGGAGAAGATTTATACATACAGCCGATATTGCTCCAACCATAGGGATTCTTGTTTCTCCGCACTCCCTCACCACGCTTGAATAAGCCTGCCCGATACCGAACGGTAGAAGTCCGAAAAGCATTATGAACATATATTCTTTGCCGTATTTGAGCGTTGCGATGTTTTTTTCAGGAGCGTCCTCATTGCTGATAAACAGCGAAATAAGCTGATCGTCAAAAAAATAAAATACTGCTGCGCATATAGCAATGATCATGGTTACAGTCAAGATCCTGAAACGAAATGTATAGCGTTGACCCTCGTGGTCGCCTTTACCGAAGAACTGCGCGCCAAAAATTCCCGGACCTGCCACAGTACCGAAAATGCTTATGTTAAATACGAAAATAAATTGATTGACAATGGAAACACCGTTCATCTGTTCTGTGCCTATCTGTCCGACCATGATATTATCAATGAGGCTCACAAAATTTGTGACGAGATTTTGCAGTATCATCGGAACTACCATGATGAGTACATTTTTATAGAATAACTTGTCACCGATGAATTTCTCTCTGATCTTTCTCAGCATTTTATCCCTCCGTATTCAAATTACTAAGAGCCTGTTTAATATCTCGGCGTGTGCGGATTTCCGAGCATAAATTTGTCGAGTACAAGGCGAAAAAGCGAAAGCATACTTGATGTATGGTGAGATTTTTCAACGCAGTGATCGGCAAATTTTGCCGAAAGGACGTGCGCGAAGAGATATTAAACAGGCTCTAAAATATCATACCACTATAAGTCATAAATGTCAAGTTTTTTAGAAGTTTATCGCAGACCATACGCATGAAAATATGCAGATCGTTGTTTAGTATAATCATTCATTTATGACCTCCTAACCAAATTCATATTTGACAGTAACATCATTATACACTATAATTAGAATAAGGGCAAGAGTAAATGAGGTGAAGTGCTTGGCGTATGAAAAACGAGAGAAACCCATGCACTTGGAGCTTCTATCATATGAATGGAGGATAAAGATATGAAAGAAAAAATCGTACAAACAGCAGGCAGAGAACAGTTAGGAAAATTTGCTCCCGATTTTGCAAGGTACAACGATGATATACTGTTCGGAGAGGTCTGGAATAATGACGCCATTGACCTGAAAACAAAAAGTACCATTGTTATTTCTGTGTTTATGGGCAGAGGACTTGTTGACAGTTCCCTTAAATATCACCTGATGACCGCCAAAAAGAACGGTATCACAAAGGACGAGATCACGGCTATCATCACCCATGCTGCCTTTTATGCCGGCTGGCCGATTGGCTGGGCGGTGTTCAATATGGCGAAGGAAGTATGGAACGAGGAGGAGAAATAATGCAGTACATTAAGCTGAATAACGGCATCGAAATGCCGATGCTCGGACTTGGCGTATTCCGTGTACCCGATAAGACGGAGTGCAAAAACAGTATTCTTGCGGCGATCAGGGCAGGCTATCGCCTGATCGACACGGCAACGGCATACACCAACGAAGATGCTGTCGGTGATGCTGTTCGGGAAGCGATCGCAGAGGGTATCTGCACCATATGCACTAATCTAACATAAAAGCAGACATTTGCATTCTAATGCCATCTGAACGTTTTTCAACACAACAATTAGCGGAAATACGAGAAAAATCTCGTTTAAAATCAAACGCCTGAAGGTTCAAAAAGCAAG
>JAGAQC010000003.1 GCA_017622925.1 Ruminococcus sp. | reverse complement strand
AGAAGTGTACCGAATAGGCACCTACTTCCGATTTTATCGGCATTTTAAATTTGTCAAGTAGTATTTTGCATAAAGTTTACGATATTCTCTTGTGCAAATTGCCCTGCTTCCTTGATGCTCTTAAGTTGTGGATAGTGATTACGGATAAGGTCGTGCCGAACCTTGTCGGAGTTGACATCGGCTGCGGAATGGAAACGATAGTTCTTAAAGAAAAGCATATCGAGCTGCAAAAGCTTGACAAGCTGATATATGAGAAGATACCCTCGGGCTTTGATATACGCAAAACTCCGCACAGGTACGCCGACAAGATCGACCTCACGGGACTTTACTGCTATGAGCATATTGATCCTCATCGCGCCGAACACAGCATAGGAACTCTCGGCGGCGGAAATCACTTTATCGAGGCTGACAAGGGCAGCGACGGAAAAATATATATCGTTGTTCATTCAGGTTCACGACATCTCGGCGTAGAAACAGCAAAATACTATCAGGACGAAGCGTATAGGAGACTTAATAAAAGTTCTGATACAGATGTTAAGAAGCTTATCGAACGGCTGAAAACTGAGGGAAAGCAAAAGCAGATAGAGACCGAGGTCAAGAAACTGAAAGCCACAAAACGCACCGATGTACCGCAGCATCTTGCCTACACAGAGGGAGAACTTTTTGAACAGTATATCCACGATATGAAGATAGTTCAGGAGTTCGCCATGCTCAATCGTCAGGCGATGACCGATGAAATAATAAAGGGAATGGGGCTGCACGTAATCGACCGTTTTACAACTGTTCACAACTACATCGACACGGAAGAAATGATACTCAGAAAAGGCGCGGTATCTGCAAGGGCAGGGGAGAGACTGCTTATCCCGATCAACATGAGGGACGGAAGTCTTATATGTATCGGCAAGGGGAATCGCGACTGGAACTGTTCTGCGCCTCACGGTGCAGGACGTCTTATGTCGCGTTCGCAGGCAAAGAGAAGCTTTACGGTCTGCGAGTACAAAAAGCAGATGAACGGAATTTACACTACGTCCGTGAACTCTCAGACTCTTGACGAATGTCCAATGGCGTATAAGTCCATAGACGATATACTTGGAAATATCGGCGATACGGCAGAGGTGACTGATATTATAAAGCCGATATACAACTTTAAGGCAGGGGAGGAATAAGCTGTGGATAAATTTGTACCCTACGAAAAAATGAGCAAAAAAGAGCGTAAAAAGCTCAACTCCGCAAAACGCCGTGACTGGAACGGACTGAATCCCGTCACGCGTATTGCGGAGAAAAGCAAAAAATATTCCCGAAAAATAAAGCACCCCGAAAGATCGGACGGTGAAGAATAATACAATTGTCAATTGCAAAAGATCGTGCATATAATGTTTTAAGATCTTTTGGAGGTGCAGTTATGATAAAAAACGGAATTGATGTTTCGGAATGGCAGGGAGACATTGACTGGAAACGTGTAAAAACTGATTTCGCCATAATAAGAGCCGGTTACGGTCGTTTTTCTTCACAGGCGGACGATAAGTTTTCAGCCAATTACACGGGTTGTACTGAGGCTAAGATACCCTGCGGAGCTTACTGGTTCAGCTATGCGAAATCGTCCGACGATGCTAAACGAGAGGCGGAGGCGTGTCTTGAGGTTATCAGGGGCAAACGCTTTGAATATCCGATATTTTATGATGTTGAGGACAGCAGGATACTTGCTTTGGGTAAGACGGCGGTAAGCTCCATAATACGCACGTTTATAGGCACTCTTGAAGCCGCAGGTTATTTTGTGGGACTTTATATGTCTGCCGATGCTTTCACGGAATATACCGAAGATGACATTCGCCGCAGATATGCCCTGTGGATAGCCGATTACAGCCGCAAGCCCGATATAGGCACAGGCTACGGCATGTGGCAGAGATCATCGACAGGAAAGATCAGCGGCATCAGCGGAAATGTAGACCTTGACGAAGCTTATGAGGACTACCCGAAGATCATACGTGAAGCGGGTCTCAACGGATTTACAAAGGAAGAAACGCCGAAGCACAAGCTTTCCGTAATAATAGACGGTAAGACGATAATTAAAGATTACGAGTTTTGATTTTTAAAAAACATCATCATCTCGTTGGTGAGACTGAGATCATCGGACTGACCCTTAATATCGCTGCGGCTGACCCATTTGGCGACGCTAAGTTCAGTTTCTTCAAGTCTTATATCAGCGTTGCCGTCAACGTCGCAAAAAAATCCAAGCAGCAGCCCTGAGGAATATCCCCAGGGCTGAGATTTGTAGTAACGGATATTTTTTACTCTTAATCCGACTTCTTCCATGACCTCACGGCGGACGGTATCCTCGGGCGTTTCGCCTATTTCCATATATCCTGCAACGAGCGCATCGTTTTCGACCCCACGGCTTTTTACATATCGTGTTACAAGCATGCTGTCTCCGTTTATTATCCCGACTATAACAGCAGGATTTATTCTGGGGTAAATAAGCTCTCCGCAGCCTGTGCAGAGTAAGGCGCGTTCGCCAGTGCAGGGAACTGTTTTTCCGCCGCACTCTCCGCAGAAACGGCTTGAAGTATACCATTTATAAAGGTGGTAGGAAGTGAAAAGCGCGAACAGCTTATCACGCATTTCATATTTTTCATGGCGGAGCTTTTTTATTTTTACTGCGGAAAAATTTTCATCTGCCGTGGCGTAGTCGAAAGCAAGAAAGTATTTAACATCTCCGACAGAAAAAAGATACGTCATATCCGCAGGTTCTTTCAGTTGCGAGACTGTCGGGAAAAGTCTGTCGGAGTTTACATCGCAGAGTACCGTATTTCCGCTAAAGCACATTATACAACTGTTTTCATCGGGTTCTGCGTTCGGGAAATATCGGTTATCGAATTTTTTAGGATAAATATCCTGTATCATAATATCACCTTACGTTTTTTGTTTGTTCATTAAATTAAATTCATATGCGGTCATCGCTATGGCGATGATACCGGAAAGCAGGTCGGCGATAGGACCTGTGTATAAAATTCCGTCAATTCCGAAGAATTTAGGAAGTATAAGCAGTATCGGCACAAAGAAGATTATCTGTCTTGTAAGGGACAGAAATACGCCCTTTATCGGTTTTCCTATGGAAGTGAAAAATGTTGATGAAATGGGCTGGATACAGTTGAGCCATGTGAAGAACAGGAATATCCTGAAAAATCTGCTGCCAAGCTCAAAGTATGTCTCCGTACCCGTACCGAAAACGGACAGTATCTGCTTCGGTATAAGCTGAAAAAGTGTAAATGCAACAACGGATAAAGCTCCGCCTGTTGTTAAGGCAAGCTTATAGGCGGCTTTTACACGGTCATATTTTTTTGCGCCGTAGTTGAAGCTTTCAATTGGCTGAGTTCCCTGCGCAAGTCCGATAACTATTGAGAAAACTATCATATTGACCTTCATAACGATTCCTGCTACAGCCAAGGGTTCGGATTCGCCGTATTTTGAAAGTCCGCCGTAGTGCTTCAGAGAGTTGTTGAGAACTATCTGAACGATTGCAATTGCAAGCTGATTGAAGCAGGAAGCCATACCGATAGAACATATCCTGCCAACTATTTTAAATCGTGGTCTGAAATGCGACAGGGTAAGGGGGACTGTCTTGAACTTGCGGACATAAATAATGACAAGAAGCGCAGAAAAAAACTGTCCGATGACAGTAGCTGCTGCCGCCCCTTTCATTCCCCAGCCTAAAACGAGGACGAAGATCGCATCGAGGATCGTGTTTATAATAGCTCCCGTAAGATTGACCGCCATTGTCATTTCGGGACTTCCGTCAGCCCTGATGATATGTCCGCCGCCTGTAGCGAGTATCAGGAAAGGAAAGCCTATCGCCGATACAGCCACATAATCCTTGGCATACGGCAGAATATTGTCGGGCGAGCCGAAAAACTTCAAAAGCGGCGTAAGAAATATAAGCGTAAAAATACTGAGGACAGCTCCAACGCCTGCCAGCATGGTAATGGCGTTTGCCGCAAAATAGCCGGCTCGTTTCGTGTCGCCGCGCCCCATAGTAAGATTAAAGCAGGAAGCTCCTCCGATTCCGAGGAGCAAAGCCGCCGCTATGCACATGGTAGAAAACGGAAAGGCGATATTTGTAGCCGCATTTCCGTCAGTACCGACGCCTTGTCCGATAAACAACTGATCTACAATGTTGTAGAGAGCGCTTACAAGCATTCCGATAATGCTGGGTACTGCAAATTTCACCATAAGTCCCGATACGGGAGCAGTTCCCAGCGGATTATTCTTTTCATTTTCGTTCATTTTTTTGACCATTTTATTTTAATACCCCAGTTCCTCGCCTACGATTATGACCTTTATTCTGCCCTTATGACGCTGCTGCGCAGAGATAAGATAATTGCAGCAGATACGTCCGTCGCCGCTGCATCCGTCGTAAATCTGACGTTCGTGCATTTTAAGCGAAACGCATTCGCCTGTCTCGGAGCAGGGCGTTTTGCAGTTGAGGCGGACACAGTTCGGCGGAGCGGCTTCCGTTTTTACACGGAGTTCAGCCTGTTCAAGGTCTTTGACAATTTTATTATAGCCTGCAATGATAATTACAGATTTCGGACCGAAAGCAATGGCGGCTATCCTGTTGCTGTTGCCGTCAACGTTGTACAGTACGCCGTCCTCTGTTATGGCATTGGAACTTGAAATGTAAACGTCTGCGAAAAATGCCTTTCTGTAAAGCTCGGGAACTTCCTCCGGCGGACATGCCGAGCGGTCAAGATAGCTGTATTTCGGCGATTTGATAAGCTCGGCAATACCGCATTCAGCCATTGAGACAGTTCCGCCGTGGGTGATGACGTCCCCGTCGTGAAGAAGCGATTCAACGATACCCTTTACATCGCCCTTAGTCGGAGCGTAGTAGAACTCCATGTTGTTCTTTTTTAGATTTTCACCAGTTCTGTTTATTCTTTTTTCAATGACCGATTTTTTATTTGAATCCATTGATATGAACCTCCTGAAATATAATTTACAAATTATAAATGAACATATTTGGCACAAATCACAAAAAGCTGATAGCCTTTAGCCGTTAGCCATCAGCTTATGGCTTTATTGTGCCAGTTGCTGTACAATACTCATTTATAGTTACAAAATAATTATACTCCTATCGACAAAAAAAGTCAAGCTTTCAAACAGGGTATAAATTTTCATTGACATTATGAGTATTTATTGGTATAATACTTATAAAGAAGCAATTTTTGTATTGCAATAGGGACGAGCATAAAGTATTAGAAGGAGGTATACCATGAAAAAAAAATCTTATCGGTGATGCTTAGTTTAGCAGTTTCAGCTCAGTGCATGTGTTTTACAGTCAATGCAGAAAACGTCGCAGACAGTACCGACGGCATAAGAACAATTACTGTAGATAATTCAAACGATAATATAACTGAGATCGAACTTTACGAAGGCGAACAGGTGCAGCTCGATTTTCAGCTTGATCCTGCGATCTACGATTTAGAAGATGTCCGTTCATATGAGGAGAATAAAAGTCCGATAGTTTCCTACGACGGTAAGCTTGCCGGCTGTAGCAGCGGAAAATACAGGGTCGATGTTTTTGTAAGGAATACGGTTGACTACGGTAAAAAAATGTTTATACTCGATGTAAATGTTTTACCAAATGAGAATATCTCCGCTGAAAATCGTGCCGAGCTTGACAGGATCAACAATTTTCTGTTGAATGACTATCGCCGCAGAAAAATGGAGCTTGTGGGCGCATTAGATGAAGAATCTCCACGACTGACAATTGATAAGATGCAGGAAATCATTGACAGCGCTAATGATTACGATGAAATAATCAAAAAGGCGAATAAATATGTCGGATATCCTGATGACGTATCAGGTTCGGGAAATGTTAGCTATACCTACTGGTTTGATGCTAAGGGCAGTGAAACGATCTCAATAGGGGTGGATTCGAGGTTTATTGCCTATACAAAAACTGCCGATGACGGTACGGTTATAGGTAGTCAGTTGCTTTATCCCGAAAAAACAGAATTTCTCCCAAACGGCAAGGATAAGAATTACGATTATATTCAGTATAATCAGATAAAGCCTGCAGGGAACGGCACGCTGAATCTGAAATTCATTAACGGAACAACAGGCGAACCTTTCACCGAAACAAACGGTAAATTTCAGCTTGTTTCAGAAGCTGACGACAATGTCATAAAGAGCTGGGATACCTCCGAGGGCAGCGAAATAACTATCGGCGATCTGTCACCGGAAGATACCTATGAACTGCGTTACATCGACGATTACCACGGCGAATTTCCCGACCAATACAGATACGAGATCGACCATGACAAGGGAACAAGTCGGTTCTCATTCGGATATGACAGCGAACTCAGCCATAAAGTATATCTGAGAAAGCGTCATTGGGGCGACCCTCAGCTAATAGGCGATGTAAACAGCGATGATAGGTTTAATATCGCCGATGTAGTTATACTTCAAAAATGGCTGCTCGGTAAGCCTGACACAGTGTTAATGAATTGGGGAGCTGCCGATCTGTGCAGCGACGGCGTGCTGGACGTCTATGACCTCTGCCTTATGAAACGGGAACTTAGAGCCTGTTCGGAATCTCAGTGCGCACGTCTTTTCGGTTAATTTTGCCGATAGCTACGTTGAAAAAGTTCACCATACGACAGTATGTTTTCACTTTTTCGCCTTGCTCTCGACAAAATTATGCTCGAAAATCCGCACACGCTGAGATTCTGAACAGGCTCTTATAAATCAGCTTTCGGAATAAACAGGCTTTTACTGTGAACACGGCACAACCTGTCACTACAACCGTCGCAACAAATTTTTAAGGAGAAAATTTATGAGCGTATTTGTTGATAAGAATGAATTTGAAGAGTTTAAAGAAGGTTTTGAGTATTATTTTTCTGTTAGAAGATATGAGGATTATAGTGGAAGTGTATCAGTAACGGCTGATCACGTTTTTTATGCCTTTGAAAATTCAGAAGAAACACTTGATGTTGTATCTACTCTTTTAATTGGGAAATATATCGTTGAGTTATCTGATAGTATTCGAGCCATTCATTACAAACTTATTGAAAAGGCAATAAATAAAACTTTGACAAAATGTGACACATTCGATTTGTCTGAGGATGAAAAGACTGAGATGATTTCACTTGCCAGTGAAATAAAACAGAAGTTACCGACACTTAAAATCATAGAGCCGAATTCTGATAATTTGAATCCATAAAGCAAGGCTGACTATGAGGAGATAAATCATGAGCGAATTTGTTGATAAAAAAGAAACCGCCCATTGCTGGGTGGTTTTTGACTATATTCCTCTGCGAATAGATTTAATACACGTTTTATCCTCACAGCGAATAATTTCAAGTGAGCCAAATGCCATAAATAAGGGACTTTCCGCAACGAGGACACAATAATGTGATCTTACCGGTTTTCAAATATTCAGCAACAGCCTTGTCCAGAATACTGTATTCATTTGTTGTAATCTGATTAACCATACAGAACTCTCCTTATAAAATCGGTGTATTTTATAGATACACTTGCTTCCTCTGCTCTGCTTGACGCAGCATATGCCGTGCATCGCTGATTTTTGTCAAAAGAGATTTTAGAGGTTGCCAACAATAATTTTATAAAGAAAAATTGCATTTAAATAAGGTGATTATACATCGTTTTTCGTGTCATATTTCGATGCGAAACGCTGTTTTGAGGTATAAAAAGCTGTTTTTTTAGTGCAAAATACTGTTCTTCAAACTATTAGAAAATCCCTGTATATCGCAAAATCCGCAATATACAGGGATTAATGAATTGGCGCGGATTGAGAGATTTGAACTCTCGCGCCGGTTTCCCGACCTACTCCCTTAGCAGGGGAGCCCCTTCACCACTTGGGTAAATCCGCAAATCGACATAAAACTGCGCCAAACAAAATATGGCGGAGAGGGTGGGATTCGAACCCACGTGCCTTTTGGGCAAACGGTTTTCAAGACCGCCTCGTTATGACCGCTTCGATACCTCTCCATATTAAGGCTGAACGAAAGCTGTGATAAATCATCTCACGTTTCAGCTTTATTATTATACCACGATAAGGAGAAAATGTCAAGGAAAACCCAAATTAATAATTGACAAATAATTTTCAACATTTTTATGCAACATGACGAAACGGAATAATAAGTTTCACAGAATGCAAATGTTAATATGTAAAAAATATAAAATTATATTTATTTTAAAAAATACACTTTACATTAAAGGAAAATTAGTGTAAAATATATATAGTAATGTTTTTATTAAAGTGCATAGATCAGCGGAACTGATATATGACCAAAAATTTGCGAGGTGCTGAATATGGAACCAAAGTATAAACGAGTTTTGTTGAAACTCAGCGGCGAGGCTCTTGCCGGAGACAAGAAAAGCGGACTCAATTACGATGTTATAACCAACATTTGTACAAGCATAAAAAAAGTAGTCGATGCGGGCGTTCAGGTCGCTATCGTTGTGGGCGGCGGCAATTTCTGGAGAGGACGTTCCAGCGGAGCAATGGACAGAACGCGCGCAGATCATATCGGTATGCTGGCAACGGCTATGAACGCTCTTGCTGTTGCCGATGTTCTGGAATCACTCGGCTGCGAGGTGCGAGTTCAGACCGCTATTGCCATGCAGGCTGTTGCAGAGCCGTATATACGCAATCGAGCAGTTCGTCACCTTGAAAAGGGCAGGGTCGTTATTTTCGGCTGCGGAACGGGAAATCCGTTCTTCTCAACGGATACTGCCGCCTCTCTCAGAGCAAGCGAGATCGAGGCTGATATTTTCCTGAAAGCAACTCTTGTAGACGGCGTTTACGATAAAGATCCGCATAAGTACGACGATGCAAAGAAGTACGACAATCTTACCTTTTCTCGTGTTATTGCCGAGGGTCTGGGCGTTATGGATTCTACTGCCGCCGCAATGTGCCGTGACAATAAAAAGAAAATGCTCGTCTTTGACCTCAGACGTCCCGACAATATTTACGACGCTGTAATGGGCGAGAACATCGGTACTGTAGTTTCCGAAGAATAAATATAAATATCGAAAGGAATGATCGCAATGAAAGAAACAATTAATCATGCAAAGGAAAAAATGACAAAGAGCCTTGCCGCTCTTGATAAGGAGTATGCGGCTATCCGTGCGGGACGTGCAAATCCTGCCGTTCTTGACAAGGTGTTGGTCGATTATTACGGTTCGCCCACGCCCGTAAATCAGATGGCTGCCGTTTCCGTTGCGGAAGCAAGAATACTTGTTATCCAGCCGTGGGATAAGTCTTCTTTGAAGCTTATTGAGAAGGCTATCCAAGCGTCAGATATAGGCATTAATCCCACCAACGACGGCAACGTTATCCGCCTTGCTTTTCCTCAGCTTACCGAGGAAAGACGTAAGGAACTCTGCAAGTCTGTCAAGAAGCTCGGAGAGGACTGCAAGGTCGCTATCCGTTCTATTCGCCGTGACGCTATGGATAAGCTCAAAGCTATGAAGAAAAATTCTGAAATAACCGAGGACGAGCAGAAGGAAGGCGAGAAGAAGATTCAGGATATTACCGATAGGTTCTGTGACGACGCAGACAAGGCGGTAGCTGCCAAGGAAAAAGAGATCATGACGGTTTAATGGTGGATTATGGCTATATTCGGTAAAAAAGAAACGCTTACGCTTCCTGCGGAGCTTCCGAAGCACGTTGGTTTTATAATGGACGGCAACGGCAGATGGGCGAAAAAAAGAGGTCTGCCCCGTCCCTTCGGTCACAGAGAGGGAGCGAAACAGTTTAAAAAAATTGTCCGCTACTGCAAGGATATTGGTTTGCAGAATATTTCGTTTTACGCTTTTTCCACGGAAAACTGGCAGCGTCCGACAGACGAGATAAATACGATAATGGAGCTTTTTCGTGAATATATCGTTGACGTCCGCAACTTCCTCAGCGAGAATACGCGTATGATCTTTCTTGGCGACAAATCGGCGTTTGACGATGATTTGCAGGAGAAAATGATCAAACTGGAAGAAGATACTGCGCATTATACGGAAATGACGCTTATGATGGCTGTAAATTACGGCGGACGTGACGAGCTTGCACATGCAGCGAGGATACTTGCTCAAAAGGCTGTAAACGGCGAAATAAAGCCGGAGGACATAAACGAGCAGTCCGTAGCGAACGAGCTTTATACTAAGGGTATACCAGATGTTGACCTTGTTATCCGTCCATCGGGCGAACTCAGGCTCTCTAATTATCTGATATGGCAGTGTGCCTATGCGGAATACTATTTCACGGACGTTCTATGGCCCGACTTTACTCCTGCGGAGCTTGACAAGGCTCTTATTGAGTTTGACAGACGCAATCGCCGCTTCGGAGGTGTGTGACTTGCTTACACGTATTATTTCGGCGGTTATCGGAATTGCAATTGCAATAACGGTGCTTTTTCTGCATAAAACAATAGTTTTTCCAATAGCTGTTGCGGCGGTAATAGGCATAATGCTGTTTGAACTTATAAGGGCAGTCAAGCTTGAAAAGTGTATTCCCATACTCGTATCGGCGGAAATATGCGGAATATCGCTGCCGCTGATATATCATCAATGGTACGGCACTCTGCTTAATGAAAAAGACTGGTACAACGGCTTTATAGACGCGCACAATATTATTACATTTTGTATAACGCTCTTGTGCGCATTTGTGATATTCGTTACATGGCTGAATAAGCACAAGGAAATAAAGTACAGTCAGATATTTTTTGTGCTTGCGTGTATGATATTTGTACCGCAGGCAATGTCAACAATAGTGCTTATTGAGGAGCAGACAGACAAAAGCAGCGTGTTCTTTATTGTAATGGGACTTTGCGGCGCGTGGATCGCCGACAGCGGCGCATATTTCACAGGCGTGGCTCTCGGAAAGCACAAGCTTTGTCCTGAGATCAGTCCGAAAAAGACTGTCGAGGGATTTGTCGGCGGTATCGTATTCACGGCTGTATTTTTTGTGACAGCCTTTTTCGTATACAACAGGTTTATCACGAAAAATCCCCTTGAACTCAGTGCGATGCGGTATATTCTCGTTGCCGTAGTGGGCGCAGTATGCGCTGTTATCGGTACTGTAGGCGATTTGTCGGCGTCCATGGTAAAGCGGCAGATCGGTTTCAAGGATTACGGCAAGATCATGCCCGGACACGGCGGACTTATGGACAGATTTGACAGCGTACTTTTTGTACTGCCGACTTTCTATGTGCTGTTGAAGCTCATAGGCTTTATAGATTTTAGTTGGTAGAATAGACCTGTTCAATAACCTTCAAAACGCTGCTTGACTTGTCTTTTTTGCACTGTGCTTTGTCGGCTTTCCTTGCAATACATACAGTATTCCTGCGGAAACCCGACTTTGCACAGCACAAAAAATCCTGCGTCATTCAGCATTTTTCAGGTTACTGAACAGGTCTAATATAAAACTGATGAAAGGCGACAATTAACGTTGCCTTTCGTATTTTAAAGAAAGATTTCATAAAATTTTCAAAAATACATAATTATCCTCACAAGGAGATATAATATTATGAAAAAGGTTTCTATTTTAGGCTCGACGGGTTCGATCGGTACTCAGTCCATTGAGGTCTGCGAAAAGCACGGACTGGAGATCATCGCTGTTGCGGCGCACAGCAGTATTGATATGCTTGAAGAACAGGCGAGGAAGTTCAAGCCTGAATACGTCGGAATATACCGAGAGGATAAATACAAGGAGCTGAAAAGCCGACTTGCCGATACGAATATCAAGGTTCTCTGCGGTATGGAGGGTCTGTGCGAGATAGCAGCTTTGGAGGAAAACGACATCGTTCTTAATTCGGTTGTTGGTATGGTTGGACTTCTGCCGACTCTTACGGCTATAGAAGCAGGAAAGGACGTCGCTCTTGCCAACAAGGAAACTCTTGTCGCAGGCGGTTCTCTCGTGACGTCGCTTGCCAAGGAAAAGGGAGTTAAGATATATCCTGTTGACAGCGAGCATTCGGCGATATTCCAGTGTTTGCAGGGAAATAAGCGTGAGCAGCTCAACAAGATAATACTTACGGCTTCGGGAGGACCTTTTTACGGATATACCTATGAACAGCTTCAAAATGTAACAAAGGCTGATGCCTTGAAGCATCCGAACTGGGACATGGGAAACAAAATAACGATAGATTCGGCAACTCTGATGAATAAGGGACTGGAATTTATCGAAGCGAAATGGCTTTTCGACCTTGAACCCGAGCAAATAGAAATAGTTGTACACCGTCAAAGCGTTATCCATTCGGCGGTGGAATACAAGGATTTTGCCGTTATAGCGCAGTTGGGCGTGCCTGATATGAAAATTCCGATCCAGTATTCGCTGCTTTATCCCGACCGTGTGGAATGTCCGACAAAACAGCTTTCTCTTACGGATTACGGTACGCTGACGTTCGGAAAACCCGATTATGAGACCTTCAAGTGTCTCGGCGCGGCTATTGAGGCGATCTCACGGGGAGGGGCGTATCCGTGTCTCGTAAATTCCGCTAATGAGGAAGCTGTCAGAGCCTTTTTGAACGATGAGATACGATTTATCCAAATAGGGGAGATAGTATCTTCGGTACTGGAGAAATTTCCGAAAACGGAAATAACTTCATATGAGGACGTTTCGGCGGCTGATAAGGCGGCAAGAGAATACGTCAGGGGTCTTATAGATTAAGGGCAGTCTCTAAAAATTTTTTTGCTTAACCAAACAGATTTTTAGAAGTCACCTAAACTTGAAAGGATATACTATGGGTATAGTTATTGCGTTATTGATTTTCGGGCTGATAGTCACGGTACATGAATTTGGTCATTTTATTTGTGCAAAACTCAGCAAGGTAAAGGTTTTGGAATTTTCCGTGGGAATGGGACCTAAAATTATTCAGAAGCAGTTCGGTGAAACAATGTACTCCCTGCGGCTTCTCCCTGTCGGCGGATTTTGCTCTATGGAGGGCGAGGACAGTTCCGAGGAAGATGCAAGAAGTTTCCGTCAGGCGAAGCTGTGGAAAAGAATGGTTATCCTTGCCGCCGGAGCAATCATGAATTTTATTCTTGGTCTGATAACCGTAACCGCTATGGTCTGCATGATGACGGATATTCCCACAACGCAGATAAGCGGATTCAGCGGAGTTAAAAACGAGGACGGAACAGCAACGTATTATGCCCAAAGTTACAAGACAGGTCTGCGACATAACGACAAGATCGTTAAGATAGACGGTACTCCGATATTCAGCAGCCTTGACCTTGATTTTATGCTTATATCGACAGGCGACGAGGTTCACGACGTTGTTGTAAAGCGTGACGGAAAACGCCTGAAACTCGATAATGTTACGTTTCATGATGAGAAAAACGGCGGAACTATAGATTTTGGGATCGTTTATCTTGAAAAAACGCCGCTTAGCGTTATAAAACATTCGGGTGAAACGTTTCTTTCAATGGGGCATGTCGTGGGACTTTCCTTGAAGCAGCTTGTGACGGGAAAAGTGAGCAAGAGCGAAGTTTCGGGACCTGTGGGCGTTGTGACAACGATAAGCGAAACTACTCAGCAGGCGAAATCCTTTGAGGACGCTGTTTTCAGCTTGCTTTACATGACCTCCCTTATAACCGTAAACCTTGGCATTATAAATCTTATGCCTGTTCCGGGACTTGACGGCGGACGTCTGCTTTTCTGCATTATCGAACTTATCCGCCGTAAACCTGTGAAGCCCGAGCATGAGGGATACGTTCACCTTGCAGGCTTGGTTCTGATTTTCGGCATAATGATATTTGCCACGTTCAATGATATAACGAAACTCATCGAGCAGTTCACATCTAAATAAAAAGGAATGATAATTATGAGAAATGTAAAACCTGTAAAAGTCGGGGACTATGTCCTCGACGGAAAGCATATATACATACAGTCCATGCTGAACGTGCCTTCCTACGACATTGAGGGAAGCGTAAAACAGGCGGTAGAGCTTGAAAAGGCAGGCTGCGAGATAGTTCGTGCCGCTATACCCGATATGGAGGCTATAAAACTGATTCCGGCGATCAAAGAAGCCGTGAAGATACCTCTTGTTGCGGACATTCATTTCGACTACCGTCTTGCTATTGAAGCGGCGGCGGCAGGAGTGGACAAGATACGCATAAATCCGGGAAATATCGGCTCTCTTGACAGGGTAAAGGCTGTTGCCGACGCCTGCCGTTCAAAAAATCTGCCTATACGTATCGGCGTGAACTCGGGTTCTTTGGAGAAAGAGCTTTTGGCGAAATACGGTTCTCCCACACCCGAAGCTCTTGTGGAAAGCGCACTGGATCATGCGGCGCTTCTGGAGCGTTTCGACTTTGACGACATAGTTATATCCATAAAGTCCTCCGATGTAAACAGAATGATAGCGTGCTACCGTCTTGCGGCGGAAAAATGCAATTATCCGCTTCATTTGGGCGTTACCGAAGCAGGTACGGAACGTATGGGACTTATCAAATCCGCTGTGGGAATAGGTTCGCTGCTGTGCGACGGTATCGGTGAAACTATTCGAGTGTCGCTTACGGACGAGCCTGTTAAGGAGATCGAAGCGGCTAAGGATATTTTAAAATGTATCGGAAAAAGAAAGGGCGTTACGATCGTTTCATGCCCTACCTGCGGACGTACTCGTATCGACCTTATCGGTACGGCTAAAAAAGTCGAAGCCGCGCTTGCCGATTCGCAGAAAGATATTACCGTAGCTGTTATGGGCTGTGTTGTAAACGGTCCGGGAGAAGCGAGAGAGGCTGACGTTGGTATCGCAGGCGGCGACGGCTGCGCGGTGATTTTCAAAAAAGACGGTACTCAGCGCAAGATCAAGGAGGAGGATATTGTTTCCGAGCTTCTTGCGGAGGTTGAAAAGCTTTGAATATAAATCTATCGGATTTTTTGAAGGAATACTGCTCGGATATTCCCGATTCTGTGAGGAACGGGCGTATATATAAGCTGACTTATTCGGAGAATTTAAATCACTTTTCTTTTTTTGCCGAGTTTAAGAATATTGTGCCGTACAAGGATATTTTTGCGTTCGACAGCGCAGTTGCAAAGGCAATAGATGTGGAATCGGTTCGTCTGAATCCCCGATACTCAAAGGAGCTTTTCGATTTGAACTGTATGGACGGGCTTATCGAAATGCTGAAGCGTGATGTTTCCGTTGTGAACGGTTTTCTCAACGATGCGGAAATGGCTTTAAATGGCAATATCCTGCAAATCGAGCTGAAACACGGCGGACTTGATATGCTCACTAAGGGCGGCTTCTGCCGAAAGCTTTCTCAGATGATATATAATCAGTTCGGCATAAGAATAGAAATAAACCTCAGCGGCAGTGATGCGGTCGATCATGACGAATACGATGAAATGATCGAAAAAATGGCGTCGGAGCTTCCCGATTACAGTTATCAGCTTACTCCCGAAAAATCTCCCGAGGAGCTTCATAATGAAGCGGCAGCGGCGGCTGTTCCGACACAGACTATCGACAAGGGCGGAGCAGACTTGATTTTCGACAGCGAATCGGCGGAAATTGTCAAGGGACGGGCTATACGCGAGACTCCCGTTGCTATTTCGGAAGCTGTCGGCTGTCTCGGCAATAAAGTGACGCTTCTCGGAGATGCTTTCTCTAAGGAAGTCAAGGAGCTGAAAACAGGCAACACCGTTATAACCTACGGATTCACGGATTACAGCGGTTCGATACTTATCAAAATATTTGTCAAGAAAGGCGATGAGGAGCTTGAAAAGCTTTCGTCTTTCAAACCCGGTGTGACCTTTCTTGTATCGGGAAAAATAGATTATGACGATTACGCTCATGACATTTGCATTAATCCGAATTCGCTCATTAAGGTCAAGCGTATTCCTAAAATGGACAAATATCCCGAAAAGCGTGTAGAACTTCACTGTCACAGCAATATGTCGGCTATGGACGCAGTTACAGACCCTGTAAGGCTCATTACCCGAGCTGCGGAATGGGGACATCAGGCAATGGCGATAACCGATCACGGCTGTGTTCAGGCGTTCCCCGACTGCATGTATAATATGCCGAAGAATTTCAAGGTCATCTACGGCATGGAGGCATATGTTGTCAACGATATTGACCGTGAGCTTATCCTCAAAAAGCCTGATAACAGAGATTTTAACGGCGAAGTAATTATATTCGATGTCGAGACAACGGGACTTAGTTTTTCAACGGACAGGCTTACAAGTATTGCCGCTGTAAAGGTAAAAAATTTACAGAACGTTGACACCTTTGAGACCTACGTTAATTCGGGCAAGCATATACCCGAAAAAATAACCGAGCTTACGGGAATCACAGACGATATGGTCAAGGACGCTCCCGGTGAGGCAGAAGCCGTTCGCAAGTTCATGGAATTCTGCGGAGACAAGCCGATTTTAGTCGCTCACAATGCAAACTTCGATATTACGATGATAAGGGAGGTTTGCAGGAGGAACGACATAGATTTTGACTTTAACTGGCTTGATACCCTTATACTGTGTCAGGCAATGCTGCCGACGATAGGACGGCATAAGCTGAATATTGTGGCAAAGACGCTGAAATTAGGCAGTTTCGAGCATCACCGCGCCGATCAGGACGCTCTTATTTTATCAAAAATCTATATCGAGCTTGTGGGTCGTCTTAAATCCCAAAGGGGATATACTCATATTGATCAGATAAACGAACTTATACATGATATAGACGTAAAAAAGCTGAAATCCTATCATCAGATAATCCTTGTCAGAAGTCAGGCAGGACTAAAAAATCTCTATCGTCTTGTATCAGTCAGCAACCTCGAATACTTCTATAAAAAGCCCCTTATTCCCAAATCAGTCCTTATGGAACACCGTGAGGGACTGATCTTCGGAAGCGCGTGCGAGGCAGGCGAACTGTTTCAGGCAATGCTTGCCAAGAAATCCGAAAGCAAAATAGAGGAGCTTGCTAAATTCTACGATTACCTCGAAATACAGCCTATTTGCAACAATGAGTTTATGGTTCGTGAGGGGACTGCCGCTGACGATGAGGAGCTTCGGGACTACAACCGCAGAATAATTTCCCTCGGTGAAAAACTGAACATTCCAGTATGCGCTACCTGCGACGTTCACTTTATGGACCCGAAAGACGCTATTTACCGCAAAATAATTCTTGCAAGCATGGGCTTTAAGGACGCTGAAAATCAGGCTATGCTTTACTTCCGCACAACGGACGAGATGCTTGCGGAATTTGCGTATCTCGGTGAGGAAAAGGCAAAAGAGGTCGTTATTACCAATACCAACGCTATTGCCGATATGGTCGAGATAGTTCGTCCGATACCGAAGGGTACGTTTACTCCAACTATCGACGGCGCAGAAGAAGACCTTGTGCGTATAACCCATGATAAGGCTTACGAGATTTACGGAAATCCTTTGCCCGAACTGGTTGAAAAACGTCTTGACCGTGAGCTTTCTTCCATTATAAAGCACGGTTTCTCCGTACTCTATATCATAGCTCAGAAGCTTGTTTGGAACTCTGTTGACAACGGTTATCTTGTGGGTTCGAGAGGTTCGGTAGGCTCGTCGTTTGTGGCTTCTATGGCAGGTATTTCGGAGGTAAATCCGCTTCCGCCGCACTATATTTGTCCGAACCATGAATGCAAGTACAGTGAATTTATTCTTGACGGAAAATACGGTTCAGGCTTTGACCTGCCTCCGAAAACCTGTCCTAAGTGCGGTACGGAAATGCTCCGTGAGGGTCACGATATACCTTTTGAGACATTCTTGGGATTTGACGGCGATAAAGCTCCCGATATTGACCTGAACTTCTCGGGAGAGTATCAGTTTTATGCCCACCGATATACGGAGAAGCTTTTCGGCAAATCCAACGTTTTCAAGGCTGGAACAATTTCGGCTGTTGCTGATAAGACGGCTTTCGGGTATGTGAAAAAGTACTGCGAGGAAAACGGAATATCCCTTAATAATGCCGAGCTGAACCGTCTTTCAATAGGCTGTACGGGTATCAAGCGAACGACAGGTCAGCACCCCGGCGGAATGGTCGTTGTACCGTCTGATTATGAGGTGTACGATTTTACGCCTGTTCAGCACCCTGCCGACTCTGCGGATTCCGAGGTCATCACAACTCACTTCGACTTCAACTCTCTCCACGACACTATTCTGAAGCTTGACGAGCTTGGTCACGTTGTACCGACTTTGTATAAGCATTTGGAGGACTTGACGGGTCTGAAAATAAAGGACGTTCCCGCATACGACGCCGAAGTAATAAAAATGTGTACCGACTGTTCCGTGCTTGGCGTGACCGAAGAGGAGATTTTTTGTAAAACGGGAAGTCTCGGAATACCCGAAATGGGTACGAATTTTACCATAGGAATGCTTCTTGACGCAAAGCCTACCCGATTCAGCGACTTTTTGCAGATCTCGGGACTTTCCCACGGTACGGACGTATGGCTCGGCAACGCAAAAGACCTTATTGAAAACGGCACATGTAAAATATCGGACGTTATCGGAACTCGTGACAGTATCATGACGTACCTTTTATATAAGAACGTCGAGCCGAAAATGGCGTTCCAGATAATGGAATGGACGAGAAAAGGCAAAGCGACAAAGCAGTTCACGCCCGAGATAATCCAAATGCTTAAAGATCATGACGTTCCCGATTGGTACATTGACAGTTGTCTTAAAATCAAGTACATGTTCCCGAAAGCTCATGCGGCAGCTTACGTTATAGCGGCTATGAAGCTTGGCTGGTTCAAGCTGTATAAGCCTTTGGAATACTATTCAACGTATTTCTCGGTACGAGGGGAGGACTTAGATTCCGAGCTTGCTGTAAAGGGAAAGGACGCAGTACGTGCGAAGATAATGCAGCTCAAAGAGCTTGGAAACGATCGCTCCAAAAAGGAAAGCGACCTTTATGATATACTTCTCATCACGAATGAAATGTTGTCGAGGGGATATGAATTTCTGCCTATAAATCTGTTTAAATCTCATGCTACCGATTATCTTTTGGAGGACGGCAAGCTGCGTATACCGTTTGCGGCAATGTCGGGCGTAGGTGAAAACGCTGCCAAAGGACTTTATGAAGCTGCTCAGGCAGGCGGTTTTATTTCGATAGAGGAATTTCAGCAGATGAGCGGTGTATCAAAAACTACAATTGATGTGTTGAAAAATATAGGAGCTTTCGGCGATTTGCCCGAATCTTCACAAATGTCGTTCTTTTGACTTGACTTTATTGTGATATTATGTTATCATGTTATTGTGCTAACACGCTAAAGTGTAAGCGCAATAAAGATGTGAAAGGAGTTTTTATGAAAAACTACGATCTTATCACTCCCGAGGGTACGAAGGATCTGCTTTTCGGCGAGTGCGTTGTAAGACGAAATATAGAGAATACTCTGCTTAAACTTTTCAAAAGCAGAGGATACAGCGAAATGATAACTCCGGGATTGGAATTTTTCGATGTTTTTAATATGAAATCACGCTATTTTCCGCAGGAAACGCTGTACAAGATGACTGACAGCAAAGGTCGTCTTCTTGTTATGCGTCCTGATTCCACTATGCCTATCGCGCGAGTAGTGGCAACACGTCTAAAAGATGCGGAGCTTCCCTTGAAGCTATGCTATAATCAGACGGTTTACCGCAATGAATCGGCATTAAAGGGAAGAAGCGATGAAACTGTTCAGGCAGGTATCGAGCTTATCGGTTCGGAAATGAAAATGGCTGATCTTGAAGTAATTTCTGCCGCCGTTGATTCCCTTAACGCTTTCGGGCTGGAGTATTCCCTTGAACTCGGTCATATAGGCGTTTTCAAGGCTCTTGTTGACAGGCTTGAAGCAGACGATACCGACAAGGAGTATATCAGAAAGCTTATAGAGAATAAGAATTTCCCTGCGCTTAACGACTTTCTTGACACATTCGGAAACACCTGCGTAACGGCGGCTCTTAAAAAGCTTCCTGCGCTTTTCGGCGGCGAGGAAGTTTTCGAGAAAGCGGAGGAGCTTATCCCCGATGAAAATGTGAAGCGCATTCTTGACGAGCTTCGGGAAATATATCGCGATACGGCGGAGCTTTGCGGAGAGGGCGGAAATATAACCGTCGATCTGGGTCTTGTAAATAAGACCGACTATTATACGGGACTTATTATCAAGGGTTACTTAAAGGGACACGGCGAAGAAGTTATTTCAGGCGGACGATATGACAAGCTTATCTCAGATTTTGGCTATGATATTCCTGCGGTAGGTTTTGCGGTAAATGTAAACGCCGTATCAAAGGTTATCGAAAGAAACGGTATACTGCCTGCTGAACTTCCGCCCGACGTTATAGTTTTCGCTGAGGACGGCTGCGAGGTTGCCGCAATTAAACAGGCGAGAGAGCTGAGGGAACAGGGTCTTATCGTTGAAAACGCTTTGTTCAGCGACATTGAGTCTGTTCGTGAATATGCAAAGGAAAAGAAGATCGGCAGAGTTGTAGTTGTCGGCTGCGAGGAGGGTGAATAATGAATAAACCTATCAGAATCGCTCTTACTAAGGGCAGACTTGAAAAGGATACGGTAGGTCTTTTGGAAAAACTGGGTTTTGACTGTACCGCAGTCCGAGAGAAAGGCAGAAAGCTCATTCTTCCCGTACCCGACGCAAATCTCGAGGTCGTTCTTGCCAAGGCGAACGACGTTATAACTTACGTTGAACACGGCGTATGCGATATGGGCGTTGTGGGCAAGGATACCATTATGGAGATGAAAGGCAAGTTTTTTGAAATGCTCGATCTCGGATTCGGACGCTGTAAATTTGCCCTTGCAGCAAAAAAGGGTTACGACTTTTACAGCGGC
Source organism: Ruminococcus sp. (assembly GCA_017622925.1). Lineage (GTDB taxonomy): Bacteria > Bacillota > Clostridia > Oscillospirales > Ruminococcaceae > Ruminococcus. The sequence goes on along the minus strand of JAGAQC010000003.1, from coordinate 56,383 downwards.
TACGGTATAAAAACTATCGCTACAAAGTATCCGAACGTTGCTCGCAGTTTTTTCGAGAAAAAGGGCATGGATACGGACATAATCAAGATAGAGGGTTCGGTGGAGCTTGCCCCCATACTCGGACTTGCGGACGGTATTGTTGACATAGTGGAAACAGGTACGACGCTGAAAGAAAACGGTCTTGAGGTCATCGAAGATGTCGCTCCGATCTCCGCGCGTCTGATAGTCAATACGGTAAGCTTAAAAATGCGACAGAATGAAATAGAGAAACTTATCAAGCTTATAGAGGAGAATCTTTAAATGAAAAAAATTTACGCAAACGGCACGGACGAGGTCGCTTTTCTTGCTGAACTCAGCAAGCGTGCAGGTGAAACAAATAAAAAAGTTACCGAAACTGTATCGGCAATTATAGAGGACGTTCGGGAAAACGGCGATACTGCGGTAAAAAATTACACATTAAAATTTGACGGAAATCTTCCGCAGTATTATGAAGTTCCCCGTGAGGTCATTAATGACGCTCTTACCGAGGCAGAGCCTGAATTTGTTACTGCGCTCCTCAATGCGCAGGAAAATATTGCCGCTTTTCACAACCGACAGAAAGAGCAGGGATTTATTGATCCCAAGGAAAACGGAGTTATTCTCGGTCAGAGAGTCCGCGGACTTTCAAGAGTCGGACTTTACGTTCCGGGCGGCACGGCAGCGTATCCGTCAAGCGTTCTGATGAATGCTATCCCTGCTAAGATCGCAGGAGTTAAGGAGATAGTCATGGTAACTCCTCCGCTTAAAGACGGCACTCCGAATAAGGATATACTTGTAGCGGCGGCAATATGCGGAGTTGACCGAATATTCCTTTCGGGCGGCGCACAGGCTATTGCAGCTCTTGCCTACGGAACAGAGGAGATACCTAAGTGCGATAAGATAGTCGGACCCGGAAATATCTACGTTGCAACAGCGAAAAAGCTCCTTTACGGCGTTGTCGATATTGATATGATAGCAGGTCCAAGCGAGATACTTATTATAGCTGACGATACGGCAGACCCGAAATTTGCCGCCGCAGACCTCATGTCTCAGGCGGAGCATGACGTACTTGCTTCGGCGATAATGGTCACAACAAGCGAAAAGCTTGCTGATGCGACCATAGCTGAGATCGAACGTCAGAAAGAGTACCTGTCACGCAAAGAAATAATCGAGAGATCGCTCGGCGATTACGGTGCTGTTATTATTGCAGGCAGCCGTGAAAAGTGCGTAGAACTGGCAAACGAGATAGCTCCCGAACATCTTGAAGTCCTTATGGAGAATCCTATCGAGCTTTTGGGAAGCCTTGACAACGCAGGCTCGATATTCCTCGGAAACTATGCGTCCGAGCCTTTGGGCGACTATTATGCAGGACCTAATCACGTACTACCCACAAGCGGTACGGCGCGTTTCTTCTCACCGCTTGGAGTTGCAAGCTTTACTAAGCGAATAAGCTATACTTATTATACAAAAGAAGCTTTGGCGGAGGCAAAGGACGATATTGTACTCATCGCCGAAAAGGAAGGTCTTACAGCTCACGCAAACGCAATAAAAGTTCGTTTTGACTAAGAGCCTGTTCAGTATCTCCCCATGCATGTCTTTTCGGCAAATTTTGCCGAATACTGCGTCAAAAATCCTTGCCATACACAAAGTATGCCTGCGAATTTTTTCCTTGCCTTCGACAAAATTATGCTCGAAAATCCGTACACGTTGAGATACTGAAAAGGCTCTAATACTAATCCGCAGAAAGATGTGATATTGATGAATGAAAATAAATGGGAAAGCAGCGTCCGCAAGGTCGTTCCCTATATTCCGGGTGAACAGCCGCAGTTTTCAGATGTTATAAAGCTGAACACAAACGAAAATCCGTATCCTCCTGCGCCTGCTGTCAGGAAAGTTTTGGAGGACTTCGATCACGGCAGAATGCGGCTTTATCCCGACCCTGATTCAGCGGTTCTGACAAATGCCATTGCCAAAAGATACGATCTGAAGCCCTCGCAGATATTTGTCGGCGTAGGCTCGGACGACGTTTTATCTGTAGCGTTTATGACGTTTTTCGGCTCTGATAAACCGATACTGTTCCCGAATATCACTTACTCTTTCTATGATGTTTGGGCTGACGTTTACCGCATACCGTACAGACAGATACCGCTTAAAAACGACTTTACAATTGACCCCGAGGACTACAAGACTGAAAACGGCGGAATTGTAATTGCAAATCCGAATGCTCCCACAGGAGTTGCCGCGCCTTTGGAAATGATAGAGGATATTGTAAATGCAAATCCCGATTCTGTTGTTATAGTTGACGAGGCGTATGTGGATTTCGGCGGCGAAAGCTGTCTGCCGCTTATTGAAAAGTACGAAAATCTGCTTGTTGTACAGACGTTTTCAAAGTCTCGTTCAATGGCAGGCATGCGTATCGGTTTTGCTATGGGAAGCGAAAAACTGATAAAGTACATGAACGACGTTAAGTTCTCGATAAATTCCTACACCATGAATCACATAACGCAGCTTTGCGGTGCAGAAGCTATGACTGACGAAAAGTATTTCAGAGAAACCGTGGATAAAATTATTGAAGTTCGTGAGCGTTCAAAGGCTCGGCTTGCGGAGCTTGGATTCAAATTTACGGATTCAAAGGCGAACTTTATTTTTGCAAGTCCCGTAAAAAAATCGGCGAAGTATGTTTTTGAGGAGCTTAAAAAGCGGAGAATTTTCGTGCGTTACTGGAATAAGCCCATAATCTGCGATTATCTGCGTATCACCGTAGGTACTGACGAAGAAATGGAGAAGCTTTTCGAGGCGTTGGAGGATATTATAAATGGATAAAAAAATCAGGGTAGGGGAGGTCACAAGAGCCACCCGAGAGACCGATATATATGTTCTGACTGAGATCGACGGTCTCGGAAATTCTGAAATAGACACAGGGATAGGTTTTTTCGATCATATGCTCACGGCTTTTTCAAAGCACAGCGGAATAAGCATGACGATAAACGTTAAGGGCGATCTGGACGTTGACTGCCACCATACTATCGAGGACACGGGCATCGCCCTCGGACAGGCTCTTAACAGGGCTTTAGGGGATAAATCGGGAATCGTCCGCTACGGAACTTCGTACATTCCCATGGACGAAAGTCTTGCCATGTGCAGTCTCGACCTGAGCAACCGACCGTTTCTTGTGTTTAACTGCGAGTTTACAAATCAGTCCTGCGGCGGCTACGACCTGTGCATGACGGAAGAATTTTTCCGTGCTTTTGCATTCAATGCGGGAATAACCATGCATATAAATCTGCTGTACGGCTCGAACGACCACCACAAGGCGGAGGCTGTCTATAAGGCTGCGGCTCACGCTTTGAAAACGGCGGTCACATATAATTCCGACGGCACTACGCTTTCAACCAAGGGGGTATTGTAAATGATAGCTATTGTTGACTACGGCGCAGGAAATATTTTCAGCGTAAAAAACGCCCTTGATTATCTCGGATTTGAAAGCGGACTTGTGTCCGACTGCGACAGCATTAAGGCGGCTGATGCGGTTATTCTCCCGGGGGTCGGCGCGTTCCCTGCCGCTATGAAAATGCTGGAGCAAAGCGGACTTATCGGAACTATTAAAGAAGAAGCGTCTAAAAAGCCGTTTTTGGGAATATGTCTCGGAATGCAGCTTATTTTTGAAAAAGGCTACGAATTCGGCGAATGCGACGGATTGGGACTTATCGGCGGTTCTGTCCGCAAAATGGACGAGACCGAGCTTATAATACCTCATATGGGTTGGAATAAGCTTGAAAAGCTCAACGACTGTCCGCTTCTTGAAAATGTTGGGGACGATGAATATGTGTACTTCGTTCACTCCTATAAGGCTCATTGCAGCGACTCGGATATTGCCGCATACTGTGAATACGGCGGACGTGTCCCTGCGCTTGTGTATGACGGAAAATACGTGTTCGGCGCACAGTTCCACCCCGAAAAAAGCGGCGAAACGGGATTGAAAATACTTAAAAGCTTCGGAGGTCTTATATGATAATTTTACCTGCAATCGACATAAAGGACGGAAACTGCGTGCGGCTTTTCAAGGGAGATTTTTCCACCGTTGAAAAGGTTGCGGCAAATTATCTTGAAACTGCAAAAAGCTTCGAGGAAGCAGGCGCAAAGTGGATACACATGGTCGATCTTGACGGCGCAAAAGAGGGCAGACCCGTAAACACAAAAATTTACACGGACGTTGCTGAAAAAACGAATTTAAAAGTCGAACTGGGCGGCGGTATACGCAGTCTCGAAATTATTGAGGAATACCTGAATATGGGGATAACTCGCGTTATTTTAGGTTCTGTTGCGCTCAAAAACCCGAAGCTTGTAAGCGATGCAGTTGAGAAGTTCGGCAGCGAGAAAATAGTCGTAGGCATTGACGCTATGAACGGCATGGTTGCAACGGAGGGTTGGCTTGAAAGCTCCGATGTGAACTATATCGACCTTGCGGACAAGATGATCTCCGTAGGCGTAAAATACTTTATATTTACCGACATCTCAAAGGACGGCACGCTTTCGGGCGTAAACGTTGAACAGCTTAAAGCGCTTTCAGATGCAACTGTCGGTCGTGCCAATATCGTGGCAAGCGGCGGAGTTCATACAATGGCTGATATTATTGCATGCAAGGAAATGGGATTGTACGGCACTATCTGCGGAAAATCTATTTACAAGGGTACGCTGAATTTAAGAGAGGCTATTGAATATTCTGTCAGATAATATGAATCGGAATTTACCTATTAACAATTTCTTTGTAGGAGAGTAAACATGGTATTTTCGTCATTTTCTCAATTTATTGTTGATGTTTTAATTGTTTTAACTATTATTGCACCATTGGTAATACAGTTTTTATTATATAATTCTATAAAGCTCATTTTAAAAAAAATCCCTAAAAATGTACTATATACGGTCTGTCTAATAATTAATACCATTCTTTTGGCTATAATTAAGGAAACGCTGATTAAATATCATTTTGAGCGAAACCACATATAAATAATAACGTAAATACGTCATATGTATTTTCTAAAACCGATTAAATCAGTGATTCCTTAAAAATATATATTTGGATTCACTGAATCCTGACGAGATGGAAGCAATGGACGCTTTTGATGGCATTATCATTATGATGATATGGTCACCATGGTATATAGGCGTACTTATATCATGTATCGTTAGAAACATAATATCAAAAAATAACCAAAAAAAGGAGACTGAAAATGCTTGCAAAAAGAATAATCCCGTGCCTTGACGTGCGAAACGGCAAGGTAGTCAAGGGAGTAAATTTTGAGGGAATACGTGATGTAGGCGACCCCGTTGAATGTGCGGAGGAGTACAACAGACAGGGCGCGGACGAGATAGTATTCTACGATATAACGGCGTCATTTGAGGGCAGGGGAGTTTTCCTTGACGTTGTAAGAGAAACGGCTAAAAAGGTTTTCGTTCCCCTCACGGTCGGCGGCGGTATCAAAACAGTTGACGACATCAGAGAGACTTTAAGAGCAGGTGCGGACAAGGTTTCCGTAAATTCTCAGGCTGTGAAGAATCCGCAGCTTATCAAGGACGGCGCAGATATTTTCGGCAGTCAGTGCATATGCGTGGGAATTGACGCTAAAAAAATCGCCGACCATAAGTGGACTGTCTACATCAACGGCGGTCGTGTCGATATGAAGCTTGACCTTATCGACTGGGTACATCAGATCGAACAGCTCGGAGCAGGGGAGATATGCCTTAATTCCATAGATGCGGACGGTACAAAGAACGGCTTTGACATTGAGATGCTGAAAGCCGTCTGCAATAACTGCAATATCCCCGTTATCGCAAGCGGCGGAGCAGGCAAAATAGACGATTTTTCGGAGGTATTCGAGAAAACGGGAGCAACTGCGGCTCTTGCGGCTTCGCTTTTTCACTTTAGGGAATTGACGGTTCAGCAGGTTAAAGAATACTGTCGTAACAGAGGAGTGATTGTAAGATAAATCAGAATTTACAAGGTGATTGAAATGCCTAAACATGAATTTGGTATTATGAATATTTGTCCTAAAAAGGGTGAAATATATGACCAATATGAACCTGAAAGGTTCAACTGTATTTCAGTTGATGATGATTATATTTTACCACTTTTAAAAAAGATGAATGAAGTAAAATTTTATTGGCATACATTAGAAAGACCTGAATTAGGTTTGGCTTATTATGGAATAACGATAATTCCACCGGAATCACTTGATTCAATAATTGAAATGATTTTGGACAATAAAAATTTAACAGAATTATTGATTTTGCTTTCAAAAGCTCAAGATGAGAATAAGTTTGTAATCCATTTTGGCATATAAATTCTGATTTACTTATAAAAAACTCTGAAAGGAGAAAGCGATGATAAAAATTGATTTAAACGATTTGGACAAATTTTTTGAAAAGGGAGAGCTTATCCCTGCGATTTGCTATGAGGTCAACACCAAAACAGTTCTCATGCTTGCCTATATGAATAAGGAAAGCCTGAAAAGGACTCTCGAAACGGGATATACGTGGTTTTGGAGCAGGTCGCGGCAGGAGTACTGGAACAAGGGAGCGACTTCGGGACATCTGCAAAAGGTTGTCTCAATATACGGGGACTGCGACAACGACACGTTGCTTGTAAACGTAGAGCAGACGGGAGTTGCCTGTCATACGGGAAGCTACAGTTGCTTCTTTAACGAAATATATAATAATGAGGAGAATGAATAACGATGAGTCTTTACGATGAAATTTTTGAAGTTATCAAGGAAAGAAAAAAGCAGTACGAAACGGGTACTGCCGCAGAAAATTCATACACCTGCTACCTTTTCGACAAGGGAGTAGACAAGATCTGCAAGAAGATAGGCGAAGAAGCTACAGAGACCGTTATTGCGGCAAAAAACAACAATAACAACGAGCTTATGAACGAGATAAACGATCTGCTTTATCACGTTATGGTTCTGTGCGTAAATCAGGGACTTGAATGGTCGGACGTTGAAAAGGTGCTTGACGAGCGGAACGAGAAGATCGGTAATCTTAAAAAGTTCCATACCGTTGATAAAAACACCTGATAGAAAAAACGGGCTGTTTTATTTTATCAACTTGAGTTGACGTAATTGCCTGTGTTCCCCTGTTTTGAAAAGAGGTATGATATGTCATGAATGAGAAAATCAGGAATAAAAAAGTAGCTGAATCTCTTACAGAAACTACGAAGCTTTTGCAATACAAGGATATAAACGGGCAGAATCGCTTGTTCGGCGGAAGACTTATGGAATGGATAGACGAGGTTGCCGCTCTGACAGCGATGAGACATTGCGGCGGTTTGGTGACGACCTGTGCCGTTGATAATCTTCGATTCAAATATGGCGCGTATATCAATGAGGTAATAGTTCTTATCGGGAAGATCACGTATGTCGGAAACACGTCTATGGAAGTGCGTGTAGACACTTATGTTGAAAATATTGAAACAGGTATCAGACGGGCAATAAACCACGCCTATCTTATATGTGTTCACGTTGATGAAAACGGAAAGCCCCTGCCTGTGAAATACGGTCTTGAAGTAGAAACGGTCTCCGAAAAAGCCGAGTGGGAGGGCGCAGTCAAACGAAACAAAGCGCGCAGACTGCGTTTTAATGACGGATACTAATTTCACGTAAACCTTTTGACATTTGTCACGATTATCGGATATTTTGCAATAGCGGCGAGTATATATTCTTCCGAAAACAGAGTATCGTCAGAAGTCCTGTAACTCCGCAAAAAAGTGAAGAAAAGTTTAACCATACAAAGCGTACCCGTCTGCCACAGGAGATGCTTTCACAAGCTCTATCTGACGGTCTATAATATCAGGATTATCTATCCATTCGTTTTCCCCGAGAACTCCTGCCCATTGGTCGTATTTACCGAGCTTGTATTCCGCAAGTCCGATTATCAGCGAAACTCCGCTGTTTTCCGCAAGATTTTCCCAGCGGCTGAGAGTTTCTTCAAACGGGCATGTTTCATTTTCAAAGCCGTAATATATCTGTGGAACAATATAATCGGCATATCCCGAAGTCCCCGTCCAAAGCTCAACATCGGCATACTGAGTGTTATAATCTGTCTCTATATTACCCTGCGGACTGATACCGAATTTAAGACCTTCTCCGTGACTTTTGACAGTATCATACAGGGATTTTACCATATTTGTAATATTTTCTCTGCGCCAGTTGTCGAGATCGTTTCTTCCGCTGAGTTCAAACGCTTCAACGTCAAATTCAGGGTCAGTGGCAGGATAAAAGTAATCATCAATGTGGATTCCGTCAACGCAGTAATTATTAAGTATCTCATCGGCAGTTTTGCTGACAAGCTCCGTGACTTCTTTATAAGCGGGATTCAGATACCACCTGCCGTTGACGATCTTGACCATAGGACTGTTATCGTTTATCCATTGCTTAATGATAAAGTCGTCCGACAGAGTTTCCATTTGTTCGACAGTCTGCAAGCGATACGGATTCAGCCATGCGTGAACGGAAATTCCCATTGAATGGGCAGTATCGAGCATGATTTTTAAAGGATCATAGCTGCCGTCAAGAAAAGTTCCTTTAGGGAAGATGTCCGAGCTGTAATAAGCGTCGCCATTGGGGTGAACGTGGAAGTAAACAGTATTGATTCCCTTGTTGAGAGCGTTTTCAAGCAGCTTTCGGACGTTTTCCGTAAATTCTTCTTCGCTCTTGCCGTACATGTAGCTTTCAAAGTCCATGTAAGGCAGCCATATGCCTGTTTGATTCGTGTAATTTATCGGAATACAGCCGTTTTCCGTTATTTGCTCGGAAGCCGTGGGAGCTGTGGCAGAGGGAATTTCAGAAAGTGAATTTCCGCTTTCGGGAACAGTGCAGCCGGTTAGCAAAACAACCGTCAGTACAAAAACAGACAAAAATTTTTTCATTTTATACCTCCAAAAAATTTCTATAGAGCCTGTTCGGTAATTTGCTGAACAGGCTTTTAAAAATATATGCAAAAAAGTTGCAAAATTATTACAGTTTTTGCAGTGTGAGATCATGTTTTTGGCGAATATCAGGGAATAAATTGATTTTTTGAGGCTTTTGGACGCATATTGACATATTTCAAAAGATATTGTATAATATTTATATACAACATTTTTGGAGATGATGACAATGGAGAGTAATAAGAAAAGATTATTTTCAACGGTTTTTGCAGGCATTTTGCTGGTTTCTTCGGTATCCTGCGGAACTGTTGTCGAGCAGGCAAAAACGCCTTCCGTACATACGGGAACAGCGTCCCGTGACGATGTTTCGTCTGACAGTTCGGAGAATAGTGATGACAAAACGCCTGTTACTACGGCTGCCGAGACAACGGAAGTTCCCGAAACAACTACGACTACCGCTCCTCCAAAGGCAATGAGGGGAAATCTTTACGATGCTGACGGCGACCTGCTTATGTTCAGCGGAATGGGTGACGACGGCAAAGAGAACCGCATGACAAACGACAATAATAAGGTCGCGTTTGCAAATGTTCTGAATGAAATGTCGGAGGGGCTTGACCTTACCCTTGACGAAATTCTCAGGACGCCGAATCCCACGCCTGTTGAGGGCGGAGAATTCGGACAGAGCGTTCAACTTACATTTGACGCCGATCTTCAGAATGCGATATACGATTATATGGCAAATCAGGGGATAAACGGCTCTGCTGTTGTCATGAGAAGCGACGGTTCTATTATGGCGGAGGTTTCTTACCCGTCCTATAATCCCGACGACTACTACGGCGTAAAGACCGAAGAAGATCTTGCTTGGGGAACTTACGGAAACAAGGCTTTTCAGAATTTTCCGCCCGGTTCATGCTTTAAGATCATGTCCGAGGTCATTGCAGACAAGCACGGCATTTATTCGTTGTATGACGAGGGAAAGTGGGAGTTTGACGGAACGTCCATTGTAAACTGGGATCATGATACAAACTACGGCTATCCTATGGAGAGAAGCCTGCATTCGGCGTTTGTGAACTCCAGCAATATCTTTTTTGCAAGAGCATTCGATCAGATAGGAAAAGAGGCGGTTTTGGAGGACTTAGACACGATCTTTCATTTTGTAAGCGACATTGAATGCGATTTCGGCGTTATCGGAAATAATGTGGAGATATACTGCAATGACGACCTTAGACGTACTGCGTTCGGTCAATCGTATGTGCTTACGTGTCCTATTTATCTTGCGGCATTGGGACGTGAAGCGGCTTACGGAGATATGGTACGTCCCTTTACGGTCAAGAATATCGTTGATACGGCGGATTTTAACACGGTGCTTGAATCGGGTTCGCAGCCGAATGAGGTCATTGGAACAATACCTCCCGAGTACAGACAGAATCTGCTTGACGGAATGAGCGGCGTAGGCGGCGGACTTGGTATATACGTTCCCTCCGGCTACCAGTTTTACGCCAAAACAGGAACTGCCGAAACATGGGAGGGAGATTTCCTATATATTACGGGAATATTGAAAAACACGGCAGATGACGGAAACGGAGTTTACACGGATTACAACGATTACAACGGTTCGTACATAGTAGTTATGCAGATAAGGAATCCGGGATATTTCGGCTTTGATTTTGCAAGTGAAAGCGCGTCGCTGTATCAGGGACTTGTCAATACTGTTGTAAATTAATTTGTGTTAGGCTATAAAAAACAGGACTGTTTTATTGCAGCAGTCCTGCTTTTGTTTTTCATATGCAAAAAGCACTCCGATAGGAGTGCTTAGTATTACTTTTTATTGTTTTTGTATTTTTCAAAGGAATCCTTTGCTTCAGCTATTATTTCAGAAAGAGGCTTATATGTTTTAAATGGCAAGAAGAAATGATATTTCAATTTGGCTTTTTCATGATTTTTACGGATTTCAGATTTAAGCGCTTCATAACGCATAATTATCTCATATTCCTCTGCAAGCTTTTTAAGCTTGATCGCAAGCTGTGCGGAATTTGAAATATCAATAATAAATATGCCAAAAAACAAACCAATAACAAATGAAAATGCGAGATTGTTGGAGAGCCAGTAAAGAGCGTCAATGATATGAGGGTGAATAAGAAAATAATACAATGTACCGAGAATTGCCCAGTAAAAAGAAAATTTAGGACAAATAATTCCTTGAATATTTCCCCACTCTTTTGTATAGTCCCATAATCGAACTTTATATATTTTAAGACTTATCAATCCTGAAATATACTCTATTACCGTCATACATATTGCCATAGTAATAAATAATATAAGTTTATTTATTATCGGACTTTTTATCATTGAATACTTTTCCAATGAAGCGATAGCATAAAGAAAGCATAATCCGCTTCCGTACAGTGGTAAATACGGACCTGTGCAGAATCCGGGATTTATCCATTTTCGTTCCGGGTTTGCATTTGAGAAGAAGCGTCTGTAGATCAATTCAAGTAACCAACCTCCCACAGACCCTATAAAAAAAAGAAAAGCATATATAAGAAATGTATTCATAAGTCAGTACCTCAGAATTATACTCGCCGCCATTGCAAAACTTAATAAAATTTGTTTGTGTTATTCAGATAAATTAATGATATTGAGCGTAATAGCGTCGTTTAAACCGTAAACGGTGATACTCAATTGCGTGAATACATTTCTTCGAGCCATTTGATCATGGAATCGAATCCCTCCTGAGTTCGGTCGAATTCGCATTCGTTTTCGATAGAAGCTTTCATGGAGCAAAGTCTGCCGTGCCACGTCATAGCTTTCAGCTTTTCGCCCGTTATGATCTTGTAGGAGAAATCGTCTTTGCTTCCCGAATAGTCGTTTCCGCTGTTGAAGTAGTAAAACTTTGGAATATCAAAAATTTCCGAAACGCTTGTTTTTGATAACATGTCAGAGCCTCCCCTCAAAAAAGTTCACAGCTTCGTCAAGACTTTCGTAAACGCCGCTTAGCATGGGCAGAAGCTCATTCTCGGGCGGAGTCATATCGGGGATCATTATTGCATGACAGCCTGCGGAATACGCCGCCTTTATACCGTTGGGCGAATCCTCGAACGCAGCGCACTCATCGGGCGGCAGATCAAGAGCTTTTGCCGCTGTAAGATAAATTTCAGGGTCGGGCTTGCCTGTTGTTACCATGTCACCGCATACTACAGAATCAATGTAGTCGAGGACGTTTATTTTGTCCAGATACATCATCGTTCGGTTTTGCGGAGTTGCTGTTGCGACAGCGATGCGGATATTATGTTGTTTCAGGTATTCCAAAAGTTCAAAAAGACCTTTTTTCACGACGATCCCATGTTCGGCTATATGAGCGTTGATAAGCTCGGTACGTCTTGCGCGGACTTCCTCGGTAGGAAAATCCTCTCCGAAAAATCCTTTCAGCATTGGAATGGAAAACTTTCTTGCAAGGCTTCGTATGGCGAAAACATGCTTATCCTCCATAGTATAGCCGAAATCCGCAGCCGCCTGTTTCCAGTATCGCAGATAGAGCTTTTCGGTATCTATCATAAGACCGTCCATATCGAAAACTGCGCCTTTAATTATTTTGTTCATATTTTTCCCTTAATTGCATATGCGTGAGGTTGCCCCCACGCATATTGTTTTGTTATTAATAATTACCAGTTTATCATCCAGCTGTACATGCCTTCGTATTGACGGGCGGAGCTGTTCCATGAAAAATCGGTCTCCATGCCTCTCTTGACCATAGCGTCCCATTCCTTGCGGTGGTCGTAGTATACGCTCTTGGAGTAGTTGATAACGCCAAGCATTTCTTCGCCATTGTAGTTTGCGAATGAGAAGCCCGTGCCTGTGCCGTCAAATTCATTGTAGGGCATGACCGTATCTTTCAGTCCGCCTGTTTCACGAACTATCGGAACTGTACCGTAGCGGAGCGAAATAAGCTGAGTAAGTCCGCAGGGTTCAAAGAGAGAGGGCATAAGCATTGTATCGGCGGCGGCGTAAACTTTGTGAGCCAGCTTGTCGGAGTAAAGAATGTTTGCCGAAACTCTCTCAGGGTACTTCCACTGATAGTGCTTGAACATGTTCTCATATCGGGGATCGCCGGTTCCGACTACCACGAATTGGGTGTTTTCATCGCAGATACGTTCGATGGCGTAGTTCACGAGATCAAGACCCTTTTGGTCGGTAAGACGGGAAATAATGGCGATCATATACTTATTTTCATCAACGGGCAGACCGAGTTCCTCCTGAAGCTTTTTCTTGTTTACAGCCTTCTGTTTTTTGAAGCTTTCGGAATCATACTCGGCGAAAATCTGCTTATCGTTGCTCGGGTCGAAAACGTTATAGTCGATTCCGTTGACAATACCTCTCAGGGACGCGCTTCTTGCACGGAGCAGGCCGTCAAGCTGTTCGCCGTAGAACGGGTATTTTATTTCCTCGGCGTAGGTCTCGGAAACAGTAGTGATATAATCGGCGTAAACAAGTCCGCCCTTGAGCATATTTGCGTCCTTTTTGAACTCAAGCTTGTCAGGAGTGAACATATATTCGGGCAGAGCGGTGTTGTACTTGAAAGTATCAATATTCCATACGCCTTGGAATTTCAGGTTATGGATAGTCATAATAGACTTAGTTGAGCTGTAGAAAGGATTAGTCGCAAAAGCCGAGTGCAGGAATACGGGGATAAGAGAAGCCTGCCAGTCGTGACAGTGGATAATATCGGGTCTGAAACCGATAACGGGCAAAATGGCGAGAACAGCCTTACAGAAGAAAGTGAACCTCTCGATATCCCATTTAAGGTCAGAGGAATAAGGCGTATCGCACTTGAAGTAATACTCGTTATCCACGAAATAGAACTTGATGCCGTTATATTCGTACTCCATAATGCCTACGTGAACGCTGTTTGAGCGCATGCCGTAGTCCATGTAGAAGTGGGTAACGTACTTGAAATTATTTCTGAACTTTGGAGGAATGCAGGTGTAGTAAGGCATAATGACCCTTACATCGAATTCTTCCTTATTAATATACTGAGGAAGCGCGCCGCAAACATCAGCCAGACCGCCTGTCTTGATAAATGGAACGCATTCCGAAGCAGCAAATAAAATGTTTTTCATAATGTCATCTCCTTGTAAAATAATACTGTAACAACAGTTTGAGAAGTAAGCAGACGGCTTAACAATATAAGCCACGATTTGTTCTATCCACAACTTAATGGGATATTGTTTCCTGTATTTTCTGTTAAAGAGGTGATTCTTGGTGTTCGTTCTCGTGAATTGGACTGTGGAAATCATGGCGACTAACAGGACTGTATTAATTCGGGGATTTTCACAGCCCAATTCACGACATCAGAGATTCCAAAGGGGTCACCCCTTTGGCAGGGGGTGTGGGGGACAGAGTCCCCCCACTAAGTGGTAGACAGTTTTTATATTAATATTATACACCAAAAACAGGAATTAGTCAAGAGAAAAATATTAAAATTCAACAAATTTTTCTTTTATTAAATTTGGTATTTGCAAATGGAAAAAAATATGGTATAATATAAATGACAATGTGTATTATATTTTTAAACGGAGAAGATTATTTATGGCGAACAACTCTTTTATTGCGGCGAAACAGGCAGCATTGAAAAAATACTTCAGCCGAATGAATGATATGCAGCAGGAGGCTGTATTTACAGTTAATGGACCTGTGCTTGTTCTTGCAGGCGCGGGAAGCGGAAAGACTACCGTTATTGTTAATCGTATTGCTAATTTAATTAACTTCGGCAATGCCTACTTCGACGAAACAACAACAGGAACAGATGACGACATAAAATTTCTCAACGACTATGCGGAGGGACGGACAGAAGATTTTGATACACTTAGGGATATTATTGCGGCAGCTCCCGTAAGACCGTGGAATATACTTGCTATTACTTTCACAAATAAGGCGGCAGGGGAGCTTAAAGAGCGTCTTGCTTCAATGCTCGGCGAAGACGCGGCAGCCATACATGCGGCAACGTTCCATTCCGCCTGTATGCGTATACTCAGGAGCGAAATAGAAAATATCGGCTTCGGCAGGGATTTTACCATATACGATTCCGCCGACAGTCAGAGACTCGTAAAAAACATTATAGCCGAACTTGACGTCAGCGAAAAGCAGTTTGCGCCGAAATCGGTGCTGGCGAACATCAGCTTTGCTAAGGATAAGATGATCTCTCCCGAAAAAATGCTTGCGGACGCGGGAATAGATTACAGAAAAAAGGTCGTTGCAAGGATATATAAGATATATATGGAACGTCTGCGAAGCGCAAATGCTCTTGATTTTGACGATATTCTCTGCAAAACAGTTGAGCTTTTTGATAGTTTTCCCGAGATACTGGAGAAATATCGCAGCCGCTACAAGTATATTATGGTAGACGAGTATCAGGATACGAACCACGTTCAGTTCAGGCTCGTTTCTCAGTTGTCGGCAGGTCACAGAAATCTTTGCGTTGTAGGCGACGACGATCAGAGCATTTATCGTTTCAGAGGAGCTAATATTGAAAATATTCTCGGATTTGAGGAACAGTTCGAGGGCGCAAAGGTGATTCGTCTTGAACAGAATTACCGTTCCACTCAGACAATTCTTGATGCGGCGAACTCCGTTATCTCAAACAATGTGGGAAGAAAGATAAAATCATTGTGGACATCGGGAGAAGAGGGCGGCAAAATAATCTGGTATAAGGCGGCGGACGAAAACGACGAAGCGGCATATGTTGCCGATACGATTAAAGCCGACTACGAAGAACATGGTACATATAGCCGCAACGCCGTACTTTACCGCATGAACGCGCAGTCTAATATTGTGGAGCGCGCTTTGGTAAAGGCGGATATTCCCTATAAGGTTTATGGCGGTATGCGTTTCTACGACCGCAAGGAGATAAAGGACGTAACTTCATATCTTGCGTTTATAAATAATCCGAACGATATGCTGCGTTTCAGACGTATAATCAGCGAACCCAAAAGAGGTATAGGCGATTCTACGGTAGCTCTTATAGACGACATCAGCCGCGATCTCAGAATATCTCCATACGAGGTAATGCGTGACTGCGAAGATTATGCGCCCCTTTCAAAAAAAGTCACCGCTCTGAAAAATGCGGCGGCTATGTTCGGAGAGCTTATAGATATGGTCGATGAAGTTCCTCTTGACGAGCTGCTTGACGCCGTTCTCGAAAAAACAGGCTACCTCGACTATCTCAAAACAATGGAAAACGGCGAAACGAAGATTGAAAACGTAAACGAACTAAGGACTTCCGTTATCCAGTATATGGAGCAGTCGGATGAGCCGACTCTCGGCGGATTCCTTGAAGAAACCGCTCTTTATACCGAAGCGGACGGCGACGACGGCAGTCTTGACAAGGTAACTCTTATGACGGTGCATTCCGCTAAGGGACTTGAATTTGACAATGTTTTCATTATCGGTATGGAGGACGGTATCTTCCCGAGTTCACGTTGTCTCGACAGCGAGGAGGATATGGAGGAGGAACGGCGGCTTGCATATGTTGCAATAACGCGAGCAAAGCGGCAGCTCTACATCACAAGCGCAGGCAGACGTATGATCTTCGGTCAGACGCAGCGCAACGTGACTTCACGTTTTGTCCGTGAAATAGGCAGGGAGCTTATAGATAAAAAGGACAACTACTCGAAGTTCAAGGACGACCACGACAGCGGCGTTACGGAGGTTCAGTCGCTTTCGTTGCAGCAGCAGCTTGCGAGGGCGAAACGGCAGTCGTCCGTGAATACCTCGAATACGACATATGAAGCGGGGGAGAGAGTTCTTCACAGGCTTTTCGGCGAGGGTACGGTAATTTCAGCCTTGCCTGCTTCAAACGATTATATGCTTGAAATAGCTTTTGACAAAGTCGGCACAAAAAAGATCATGGCGAACTTTGCAAAGTTGACCAAGCTTTGATAATAGGAGGATATTATGAGAAAAACCAAGATTGTTTGCACTATCGGTCCGGCAACAGACGATGAAAACATCATGCGCGAGCTTATGCTTGCCGGAATGAACGTGGCGAGGTTCAATTTCTCTCACGGGGATTACGCTACTCATGAAAAACGTCTGCGGCAGATCGAGCGTCTTAGAAAGGAGCTTGACCTTCCGATAGCCACTATCCTTGATACTAAAGGTCCGGAGATACGTTTAGGTAAATTTGTTGACGATAAACCCGTTGAAATTCATGACGGCGATGTGTACACGCTGACTACCGAAGACGTTCCCTGTACGGCAGAGGTCGGCAGCATAACCTTTAAAAAGCTGCCGAGAGATGTAAGTATAGGAACGAGGATACTCATTAATGACGGCGTTATCGAGCTTCTTGCGGAAAAAGTCACAAAGACCGACATTATATGCCGTGTTATCCACGGAGGTACGCTTTCTAACAACAAGGGTATCAACGTTCCGGGGGTCAAGCTTTCAATGCCGTACCTCAGTGAAAGAGATATGGACGATCTGGAATTCGGTGCAAAAATGGGATTTGATTTTATCGCTGCAAGCTTTGTTCGCTCGGCGGCGGATATAAATTATCTCAGAAAGTTCACTCAAAGTCTTGGCTGGTACGATGTTCGTATAATCGCCAAGATAGAAAACAGCGACGGCGTTGAGAATATTGACGAGATCCTTGAAGCGGCGGACGGTATCATGGTCGCACGCGGCGATATGGGCGTTGAAATACCTTTTGAGCAGATTCCGGCTATACAGAAGGCTCTTATCAAAAAGGGCTACAATGCGGGAAAACAGGTCGTTACGGCAACTCAGATGCTCGAATCCATGATAACCAACCCCAGACCCACCCGTGCAGAGATAACGGACGTTGCCAACGCTATCTACGACGGCACAAGCGCAATAATGCTTTCAGGCGAAACAGCCGCAGGAGCGTACCCCGTTGAAGCTGTAAAGACAATGGCGTTGATTGCAGAAAATACTGAAAACAATATAGATTACAAGGGACGCTTTGCTATCCGCCGTTCAAATCCCGAGGGAAGTATTGCGGAGGCTATCGCTCATGCTACTGTAACGACAGCCCACGACCTTGACGCAAGCGCAATAATTACAGTATCTCTCGGCGGACAGACAGCGCGTCTTATATCGAAGTACCGTCCGTGCTGTCCTATTATAAGTTGTACAATGAGTGAAATGGTGTGCCGCCAGATGAATATGAGCTGGGGAGTTATACCGTATATTATTGACGAAAAAAACAGTACCGACGAGCTGTTTGCCGCCGCAGTCGAGGCTGCCGAAGAACATCGTCTTGTGGAGGACGGCGATCTTGTGGCTATTACAGCAGGTGTGCCGCTCGGAGTTTCAGGTACTACCAACCTTATGAAGGTGGAAAGAATAGGAAATCAAATCTAAGAAATAATTATAAAAAAACTGCTGCACGAAGATCAAGTGCAGCAGTTTTTTAATGCTCTTATTTATCGGTATCCTTGTCGTTTTCCTCGGTTGGCTGAACAGCGGCGGAGTAGTTCAAGGTTTGTTTTTTGCTTCGTTTTTTCATTGACCTTTTAATAATAAAGAGTACAATAAATACCACGATACAGATAACGGCAAGGTGTGGGAAAATGTAAATGAATATGAAAAGCAGGCTTTCCATTATCGACAGGAAGTTCGATGTAGCTTTGGACACGGTATTTTTAAGTCTCTGCGTGAAAGTGTCTGTTTTTACAGGTTCTTCGGTATATTCCTTGACCTCGTTCATTGTCAGATAAACGTAGGAATAGGCAACGTCCGTCTGAATATCGTTCATGCGTGTTTTTAGCTTTGAAATATCGACCTGAATATCTGTAAGCTGGTTTTCGACCGTCATAGCGTATTGTTCGTCGTCCGTAATGCTCGCTAACAGTTCCATGTAGCGTTTTTCCTTTGCCTCGTATATTTCAAGGGTAGCGGAGAGGTCGTAATATTCACGGCTCATATTTTCAACAGAGGCGTTTTTGCTGCGGAGGTCGCCAAGTTCTGCCGTTTTTTCGCAGAATTCATCGTAATCCTCACTCGGAACACGCACAGTTGCTGTAAAAGTCCTCCATTTTTCCGTATCGGGGTCATAATACCTGCCGCCGGAACTTCCGCTGTTGTAATTTTCGTTTTCGATAAACGCTCCGTATGTTTCGAGATTGTTCTTGAAGGAGCTGTGCGCAGTATCGAAATCGAGTACGTCTACGGTCATAGTGCAGGAATAAACGAGCATTTCCTTGCGGATAACATCTGAGGAGGTGTTGTTTTCTTTTTCGGTGGAATTGGTGTCCTCTGATGCTTCACTATCAGCATTATATTCCTCTTCCACTGACTCATTATCATAGGTTATACCGTTGGTGTATGATGATGACGATGAGTAATCTGCTGCCTTCTCCATATTTTCGCCGCAGGCAGTAAGCAGGGACATACTTAACAGCGCAGGAATAATAATTGCTTTTTTAGTCATATGAGTGACCTCCTATTGAGAAATTTTATTTTCTGATTAGAGTTTATCATAATTGACAGTATTTGTCAATAAAATGCGGAGTATATTAAACAAAATGTAATTTTAATGTAATTTTACACAGTATTTGTTACCTTTATGATATATCAAAAACTATTTGGAAACATTTTCTGTTTCGGGGATAATTTCATAAAGGGGGAGAGCTGCAATATGATCTATTGAAATTTCAGAAAATTTATTTCGGGTATTTTCAAAGTCGCTTTCGGATATACGGTACGCTTCATCAGGGAACGAATACCGTTCGCCGTCCCAACCGTGACCCTCATCGGGCAGACGGTCTTTTGTAACGGCGTAGTATGCGTATTCCGAGCCGTCCTCGTAAAGCTCACCATTGTTAAAAGTTTTATAGTAAAAGCTTTGCATACCGTAAATGACGTTCAGTTCCTTTCCGCCGATATACTTATAGTAAATTTCCGTCTGCGGTTCATCGGAGCTTTTATAGCGGATAACATCAAACTCGCACAAACTGAGGAGGGGTGAACTGTCCATATCGAAAAGAGGTTCAGCCACGGAGGAATCCTCGGTATCGACGTAAATTCCGATAAGAGTATCGTAATTGTAGATAAGCATCTCAGGCATTTTGTCGTTGTTAAGGTCTTTCAGGGAAAAATTTATAGCTCCATAGCTGTCGGCGGCAGTATATTTATAAAAATTTTTATTTTTCGGAATACCTTGAAGAAACGCAAGATATTCGGGAAAATTGTAAACGTTAAAGCCGTTGACCACTAAACGTTCCGAAATTTCATCTGCATTGTTCTCCGCACAATCATTGCTTTCGATAGAAATTTCACATAAGGTTTTGTTACCGCTTTTATCTTTTGTCTCAGTTTTAAAGCTGCGGTGCATAGCATATTTAGCTGAAAGCGTCAGCGCAGTTACTCCCACGATAAGCGCAAACGATGCTGCTATGGTAAAAAACAGTCTGCGGAAAAACGGCTTTTTTTTGCTTTTCATCAGGATATATTCCGTATCGTGATTTTCCGTGAGAACGCTTTTTTTCTCGTTTTTATCTGCGTTCAGTTTTTTTTCGCATAGCGCATAAAGCCTGTTTTTATGAGATTCGTCAAGGAAAGGACATACCTCGGCTATCTCCTCGACCGAATCATCGTCAAGAGCCGTGAGCTTTTCGATCTCGTCCGTTTTTCTTTTTTTATTCATAAAAACGCTCCTTAAAAATAATTTTCACTCAGCAGTATTTTCTTGATACGCTCTCTTGCACGAAAGCTTCTTTTCTGTACGGCGGCATAGCTCATTTTCAGTTTATCGGCTATATTTTGCAGAGTCATATCGTAAAAAAACTGACAGGTGATAATTGTCGTATCAGGCTCGCCGAGGGATTTTACGATGTCCCACAAATGCCTGCGGAACAATTTGTCCTCGATCTCGTCGTCGGTGCGGTCGGAAGCAGGAGGAAGAACGACGTCCTCGCTGTCCGCCGATACCGTGACGCTGCGCCGATATGTTAAACTGCGGAACGTATCTATTGCGGTATTCTTTGCTATGGAGCTGATGAAGCCTTTTAATGTACCTCGTGACAGCAGGAATTTGTCGGTATTCCGTAATATTTCAACGAAAATATCGCTTACGCAGTCGTCGATAGTCTCGCGGTCGGCAGTACCTTTCAGCTTATTGATAACGATAGCGTAAACGAGATCGCCGTATTCGTCGATAAGCATTTTACAGGCGGTCTGAGGCGATCTGTTCATCATCTCAGCCCAGTCTTTATCTGTCATGACAAGTCCTCCAATTTCTGTATGAATCGATTCATAGACAACATTCGTTTAAGGTACGTTCAAAAAGACACGTAAATATATATTTTTATTATTTAACAATTTATCCTGTTGGCGTACAAATTTTCTGTTCAGCATTATAAAGCGGCATTTTTATAAAAGTAAAGTATAAAAGGCAATACCCTTGCATTGAAAGGTATTGCCTTTATATATTTATACTATTTATTCGATTTCGGGAAGCTTTGAAAGCAGTTTTGCGTCTAATTTCTGAATGGCAAGCGCATCAGAGGGGAGAATACCATCTCCGGGATTGCAGCAGTCGGCATTTTTTTCTCCGAGTTTGGAAAGTCCGTATTTATCGGGATTTCCGAGAGCTTGAAGTATCGCCGTAGAATCGGCAATAGTAACCTGTCCGTCACAGTTTGCGTCACCAAGGAGAGTGTCTGGATCAGGCGCATTTGTTGTAACTTCGGGTTCTGTCGGTTCGCTGACGGGTTCGGTAGTAACAGGCTCGGTGGGAACAGGCTTTACAGGTTCGGTTGAAGGCTCGCTGTCTCCGTCAGCCGATGTGCCGTCGGGTTCTTCGCCGTAGTAAAGCTTTCCGTTGACATATACGGGAATATACTTTGTAACAATTCCCTTGACAGTACCCTCCTCGTCGGTCGTACCTGTTTTTCCTAAAATTTCCTGATTGGAGAAGTCGTTTTCAGCGTCCCAACCGCTGCCGTAGTCGGGGTAAACAAATGCGATAAGTATTTCGCATTGCTGCATTCCCTCGGAAACGGGCATAACCGCTCTGCCGTCGGGAAGATTGACTTCAACGTAGTAAATGTTATCTTTATAATGCTGTATACCCGAGATTTCCGCAGGTTTAACGCCCTTTCCCGAATACATAGCGGACTGGTCTCTGTCGCAGCGGATAACAACGCTTTCGGGAGACTTGCCTGCGTCGATGATCTCGCTGAGATCCATATAATAGCGGAAAGAGATATTGTCCTGAACCCTTGCAGGCCATGCTGAATGGTTGGTAACTTTAAAGCTTATGGTAGCTCCCGAAGCGGTAATTCCCTTGTCGAGGGCTTCAACAAAGAATTCTGGACCGTCATGAGTCTCTTTCGGAGGGAAGGACGGGTCTGTTTTTCCGCCGTACTTGTCTATCATTTTGCAGAGAATAGCGGTATAACCTGCATTGTAGTCTGTAGCGACCTCGTTGTTGATGTAGTTGTTGCGGTCGTCCTCGTATGAGCCGTCCTGATTAGGACCTCCGACCAAAGCTCCGTAGAGTGTATGTCTGTTCTGTACAGGCGTATAAATATCGTTTTTCCAAGAAGCGTGAGCAGTCCTGTGATGAGCGTTATGAGCAGGCTTATCGCCGTAGCCTACAACATAGCTCTGACCCGAGGGATTGTCGCCGAGGACATAGTTTACCTGATCTTCATAGAACTGTTCGTAGGCTTTGGTGTCCTTGTCTTTAAGAACCGTATCGCATGCAACTGCGGAGATGAATGCAGAGGTCTGGGCGTATCTTGCGCAGCCCCAACTGTCGATATATACGAGTTTATCGTCAACCTTTTTGGCTTTCGTAAGGTAATCGACATGCTTTTGAACTCGGGCGATGTACGTGCTGTCCTGAGAATTTATAGCGTAGAGCAGCATAGCTCCCTGCATAACGTCGTCCCAGCAGTGCGCCCATGAGTATTTCAGCTCGTCAGAACCAAGCTCCTTGCCCTGAAACGGGATATAGCTTTCGGCTTTGTCGAGGTATGCTTTATCGCCGGTGGCTATATACAGCCAGTTTGCGGCGTAGAAAAGCTCATCGTAGAAGTGGCTCGAACGATAGAAGCCGGAGGCATCGGAATCATTATAGGTAGCATCGCTTTTTGAAGCGTCAGCAAGCTTGAATATATTTTCAGCGTGTTCGATGTAGCTGTCTGTTTTGGAGCTGTCTATACGCCCTTTGAGCGCAGCGCTTCCCGCAGCCAAAGCCGCTGCCATACCGCCGAAAACTGCCGAACAGCCCTCTGAAGCCGAAAGAACCGCACGAGCCGATTCGTAAGACGTGCCGTTGTCCTCCATACCGTACTGATAAAGCTCCACAGGACCCCACCATGTATGGTCTATCTGACCGTTTCCGACTTGATAAACGACTTCTGAGCCTTTGTCGCAGTCGGCGAGATAATCGAGAACAAATTCAAGGTTATTGACATAGTTGGTCATTTCGCCGCAGCTTTCAATTCCGTCGGGGTACTGATAAAGTCCCCATGCAAGCATTGAAGCCGAATAAGCCATAGGCAGATTGAATTTTACGTGGTCGCCGGCATCGTACCAGCCGCCTTTAACTTCGTCTATCATGGTGGAATCGGCACGCCATTCGACCCTGTTCCAGTCGGGGAGAGGTCCTGCCTGCTGACATTCGTAGAAGTACAGCGATTTTTGCAGAGCCTCCGCATAGTTTGGAGTATCGGCGGCATTTACAGCGTCAGGAACGGTTGCCGCGCCTGCATAAGCCGTCAGCATAACAGCCGATACAGCTCCCGAGATCAATTTTTTTATCATAGTAAAGCTCCTCTCAATTTTTTTTGGAAAAAATCCCTCACATTACTATAGATATATTTTAACATATTATTCATAAAACGTCAAGAGAATATGTAAAATTTTCATGAGTTTATTTTTAAGAAAACAAATTAAAAATTTTTTATAAAAAGTGACTGTATAAACTTGTAAAAACCCGTCAAAGCCGCGATTTATCGCAGTCTTGACGGGAAAACTCAATTTTTATACAGCTGCAAACGCAGTTTTTAAATCGTCTAAAATATCGTTTATATTTTCAAGACCGACAGAGAGACGGATCATTCCGCCGTTTATGCCTGCTGCGACAAGCTGTTCGTCAGTAAGCTGACGGTGCGTCGCGCTTGCAGGGTGAAGTACGCAGGTACGAATGTCTGCAACGTGTACCTCGTTTGAAGCAAGACTAAGTGAATCCATGAACTTTACAGCCGCGCTTCGTCCGCCCTTTATAACAAAGGAAATTACGCCGCTTGTACCCATTGGCAGATATTTTTTAGCAAGCTCATGATAGGGGCTGCTTGAAAGATTCGGATAATTTACCGATTCTACCTTATCGTTGGCTTCAAGAAATTCAGCGACTGTCTGAGCGTTTTCACAGTATTGCTTCATTCTGACAGCGAGAGTTTCAAGTCCCAGATTGAGGTAAAATGCCGACTGCGCGGACGGATAGCAGCCGAAGTCTCTCATAAGCTGCATTCTTGCTTTTACGATATATGCCGCTTTGCCGTATGACTTTGTGTAAATAAGTCCGTGATAGCTTTCGTCAGGCTCGGTAAATTCCGGGAACTTTCCGCACGTCCAGTCAAAATTGCCCGAATCTACGATAACTCCGCCTACTTGAACGGCGTGACCGTCCATATACTTTGAAGTGGAGTGGATAACAATGTCTGCGCCGTGTTCAATGGGGCGGCAGAGGATAGGAGTGGGGAAAGTGTTGTCAACGATAAGGGGGACGTTGTTTTCATGGGCGATCTTGGCGAATTTTTCAATATCAAAAACCGTAAGAGCAGGATTTGCGATAGTTTCGCCGAAAACAGCCTTGGTATTCGGCTTGAAAGCAGCTTTTATCTCGTCCTCGGAAGCGTCGGGACTTACAAAAATGCACTCGATACCCATTTTTTTGAAAGTCACGGCAAAAAGGTTGATAGTACCGCCGTACACGGTAGCGGTCGAGATAAAGCTGTCTCCCGACTGCAAAATATTCAGGAGCGAACACATTGTAGCCGCCTGTCCGCTGGAGGTACACATTGCGCCGATACCGCCCTCCAAAGCCGCTATTTTATCCTCGACAGCCATTACTGTAGGATTTTCAAAGCGTGAGTAGATAAGGCTTTTTGTGGGGTCGTCGAATACGGCTGCTACGTCGTCGGTAGAATCGTAGACATATGTTGTACTCTGAACGATCGGGACAACTCTCGGTTCTGTATTTTTCGGCGTATAGCCTGCATGAAGACATTTTGTTTCGATATTCATTGGAAAATTACCTCCTGATCATTTTTTTGAATTTTGGTATGCAGAATTCCAGTACAGCGCAGTATTTGTCAACAAATGTAATGATATAAGTTTCTCTGTATTTTGGAAAGGGGAGAGTTACAGGCCACATATGCTTGACTATCATATCCCGTTCCTTGGGACTTATTTCCGTTAGTTTGCAGGCGTTTTTCAGAGCTATATCGGAATGGCAGCGGCTGTGGTGCGGCTGACCTTTTTCACGGCTGTCGTTATATTCACGGCGGTCATAGTAGAAAAGGTCGTGAAGCAGACCGGCTCGTGCTGCGGAGCGCGCGTCAAGGTTAAGACGTCGGCATATAATGTAGCCGTAATACGACACATTCAGACAATGCTGAAAGCGTGTGGTTGAAATATGATGGGTTATTTCTTTAAGGCGGACAAGCTCGGGCGCATTTATTATATCGCTGATACACTTATAATAACCGCTGAGCGTAAGTTCCTTTTTCGAGCAGATAGCGTTTAGCATAATGACCCTCTCAATACTTTTATTTAAACATAGAGTATTGCTCCAAAATATATTATACAATAATCAAAGAAAAAAATCAATAGGAATTTATATATTTTTGTGAAAAATTTATGATGTATGTGATAGAATGATGATTCTTTAACAAATATTTTATTACAATTCAGTACGCCGCTTGACAAATCCGTTTCGGTTGTGTATAATATAAGTGAAAAGGCGGACAATAATAAGTTGTCTATTGCCTGAAAAACTTGACTCAGTTTAGAGAAAGGACATGAAAACATGAAAAATATCACAAAAAAGATAATAGCTGTATTTGCAGTTCTTGCGGTTGCTGCAATGGGGCTTACGGGCTGCGGAGACAAGAATAAAAATAAAGATGAAAGCTCGGTATCCGCACCGAAACGTTATCCGTTCGAGGTCGGTTCTGCTGCCGAGGGAAACGGTCTTACTATAAGCGACCCTAACCAAGACCTTAATGCAGCCGATCCTGTTGCTCCTACAGGCGATGACGCACAGGATGTCACAAGTTCCGCCGACGAAAATACACAGCCTGCTACCGAGGTCGAAGAAGTGACCGAGGCTGACGGTCAGCCCGCTACACAGTACGTTCCCGTTACAGAGGCAAACGGCGTAGCCGCTACCGATGCGAACGGCGCTGAGGTCACAGAGGCTGTTGTAGTTACCCAAATAGCAACAAAGCCTTCGCAGAGCGGAAACGGCAATGCTCAGACGGCAACTCAGGCTGTAAACGATTACACTCCCAAGCAAGACGGAAGATACGCTATGTGGCTCGACATATCGAAGGATAGTAATTTCTTCTTTGAGAACGAAATGATAACGGCAACGTTTAAAGTCAAGGAGGATATTCCCAACGGCGATTATAAGGTGAAAATCTCTCCCGATCTTTCTGATATTGCAGGCGTAGCTGTTTCCCCCGAGAAGGTCATCGACGGCGTTATCAGAGTAAATAACGGTGAAATAGAAGCCGTTGACGTTTCCGGCGAAACGGGAATGGTATTCTACGGAGACAGTATTGCATGTAAACAGGGCGATACTATTGATTTCAACATCAACATCAAGAACAATTCGGGACTTGCCGCTTTCTGTATCTGGTTCTACTTCGACAGCAACGCTCTTGAATTTGTAGAGGCTTATCCTACGGGAGAATTTGATGAAATTGCCCGCAGCACCGAGATCGGCGGCGAAAAAGCAGAATAAAAATATCAGGGCTTCAAAATTCAGATGAACAGGCTCTTACCGATAATTTCCGTTCGGACTGTGATATGCCGCAGTCCGAGCGGAAATTTTTTCGTAATTTTGTGAGTTTTTTTTTAATGTAATACGTCTAATTTAAGAGGATTTTTTAAATTCGATATTTTTCATTGTTTTATTGACAACGGCTTGATTTTCTGATATACTATAATGTGTCGTTTAATTCAAAATTAAGGAGGATATTTAAATGTCCAAAAATAAAAAGGAATCTGTAGATAAGCTTGAAAAGGCTGAAATTACGGAAACCGAAATTTCTGCGGAGGAAATGTCCGAGGAAGCTGCTGAAGAAACGAGTATTCCCGAAAATACGGCAGAGACAGCCGAGGAAAATCCCTCTGACGGCGGTGAAGCTCAAAGCGACGGTGAGGAAAATGTTCCTATAAAGGACGTGGTGGCTGAGGGCGTGCAAGGGATCAGGAACTTTAAAAACAGCGCGGAGGCTTTCATTAACAGACTGGGTATCCCCGATATGGCGTTGGTAAGATTTATTGCGGCGTTCTTCATGGTCTCCGCTATGAATATCAATTCTATCAGGGAGAAAACGAGCGGCGGCGTTGAGATCAACCCCGTTTCTATGTGGAAAGACTTTGTACCGTTGGTCAACGGAGTTTTTACGATACTTATGATGTTTTCGGTTTTTATTGTTCTTTCTGTTATACATTATGTGCTGCCTAAGAAGTTTAGGATAGTAGATCAATGTTTCGCCATTGCCGCTGTTCTTTGTTTTGATATTGTGCTTCTTTGGCGAAATGCCGACTTCAATCTCAGTTTCGGCACTATGATGGTATCGACCGTTTTGGTTTATTATTCTTACAGTAGAATAAAGTCCAAAAAGCTTCTTAACAAGATACCGTGGTGGGTCATTGGAATAGTTGTTCTCGCAATGGCTGCGGCTGTTGTGGTTTTCGTCAGCATTACTACAATATGCGGTCACAGGTGCTTTGGTACTAACTGTTACGATCTGGGAATTTTTGTACAGATGTTTCATTCTCTCGCCGATAACGGTACGGCGGTAACTACCTGTGAACGTGACGAGTTTATGTCTCATTTCAGAATACACGCTTCTTACATTTTCTATGTTCTTGCGCCGATATATAAGATGTTCCCAAGGGGCGAGACCCTGCTTATCGCTCAGGCGGTCTTGTCAATGGGCGGAGTTATCCCGATGTTCCTCATTGCCAAAAGACGCAAATTCAAGGGAATTACGCTTTTGTTCATGGGAATGGCGTATGTATTCTGCGTAGGTATTGTTTCTCCTTGTTATTATGAGTTCCATGAAAACGCGTTTCTGCCGACGATACTTATGTGGCTGCTGTGGGCGGTTGACAGGAAAAACTACATTATGTTCTATGTGATGTCCGTTCTGACGTGCATTGTTAAGGAGGACGCGCCGCTGTATGTCGTATGTATAGGACTTTACCTTTTCTTTGAGGATAAGGGCAAGCTGCGCCGCATGAACGGTCTTATTATGGCTCTTTTTGCAGGAGCGTACATGATGTTTATCACAAACTGGCTCACCAAGAACGGCGACGGACAGATGATGATGGACAGCCGATTCAGCATTCTCATGATAGACTCAACGGCAGGACTTAAAGAAGTCGTTAAAAACGCTCTTGCCGATCCTGCTTACCTTTTCAGCCTGCTGGTGAGAGATGATACTATACGGTTCTTCTTACAGGTCATGATACCGTTCCTGTTTATTCCGTTCTTTACGAGGAAGATACATCGTTTTCTGCTTATGCTGCCTTTCATAGTAATGAATCTCATTATCGGCGCAGGCTACGGTTATGCGGCTAATGTCGGATTCCAGTACATCTTCGGACCTATATGCCTGCTTCTTTATATGTGTATTATGAATATTGACGATATGGGTCAGAACGGTAAGCAGAATATTCCGATAGCACTGGGTACGGCGGCTATTATCATGACAATGAGCAACTGTTCTCACAAATGGGGAAATTATAACGGTTATCTCAACGATAAGGAATACTTTGACAACTTAGATGAAATGCTTTGCAGTATTCCCGAGGACGCTTCGGTAGGTACTGATTCGTTCCTTCTTCCTCATGCGGCAAATCGTGACGAGGTGTATATTTTTGACGTCAACGATTATTATGACGACAATACCCTCCTTACTCCCGAGCGTTTCGACTTTGTTGCGCTCCCTGTACGCAATGATTCCTTTGAGCGTTATTCGGAGGTTCTTACGGCTAACGGCTACACTTTGTGGGCTGAGATACCCGGCAAGGCTCAGGTATACCAAAGCCCCATATATGTTCCCGAGGGATAATTAAATAATATATCTTGCGGATACACTGCATAAAGCGGTGTATCCGCTTTATTTTTATTATAAGAACAAATTTTTAACAGATTTGTATAAATAAAGGTATATATATTTTATATATAATTAAATAAAAAAATTCTTAAAAAGACTGGAAATTTTTTTGGATATATGCTATAATAAATTTTGATTGGGTTTTATTTGCTTTTTGGCAATTTCCCAAACAGACCTACTCGCGAATCGGGAAGGTCTAATGAAATCAAATTCAGTCAGGATATTCAAGATGAGTTCGCTCTCGGCTCTTGCCGCTGAATATCTTGCTTCTGATAAGGAGGATGTCACATGAAAAAAGTACAGCTGACGGAAACAGTGCTGCGTGACGCTAACCAGTCATTGATGGCGACTCGTCTGCCTTATGCCGATTACGAGGGTATCCTTGCCGATATGGATAAGGCAGGCTACTACTCTATCGAATGCTGGGGCGGAGCGACCTTCGATTCCTGTCTGCGTTACCTCAACGAGGACCCGTGGGAGAGACTGAGAAACCTCAGGAAAAATCTTCCGAACACCAGACTCCAGATGCTTCTGAGGGGTCAGAACCTCTTAGGCTATAAGCATTATCACGATGATGTCGTAGAGAAGTTCATAGAGCTTTCAATTAAGAACGGAATTGACGTTATACGTATTTTTGACGCTCTTAACGATTTCCGCAATATCGAAACTGCTCTTAATGCGACCAAGAAGTACGCAAAGGCAAAGACGATCGCTTCCGGCTGTATTTCCTACACGCAAAGTCCTGTACATACTGTTGATAAGTATATCCGGATGTGTAAGGAGCTTAAAACAATGGGCTTTGATACTATCTGTCTTAAAGATATGGCGGGAACTATGTCGCCCTATGAGGCTGAGCATCTTATAAAGGGAATCAAGGACGCTATCGGCGATATGACCCTTGTACTCCACACTCACTGCACAACGGGTATGGCTTATATGACCATAGCAAAGGCTATCGAGGCAGGCATCGACGTTGTGGACACGGCTTGTTCCGCATTTTCAGGCGGAACTTCTCAGCCCTCTACGGAAACAATGTTCTATGCGCTTCAGCAGTACGGCATTGAAACGGGTCTTAACGAGGATATGATCAATAAGGTAAACGATTATTTCAAACCCGTAAAGCAGAAATACATTGACAACGGTCAGTTGAATCCAAAGAGCCTTGCTACGGACGCTCAGGCTTTGGTTTACAAAGTTCCCGGCGGAATGCTTTCAAATATGATAGCTAACCTTACCGATATGCACGCTATGGATAAGTTTGACGAGGCTTTGGCGGAGATCCCGAAGGTACGCGCGGATCTGGGTTATCCTCCGCTTGTAACTCCTCTTTCTCAGATGGTGGGAAATCAGGCTGTTACAAACGTTCTTATCGGCGAACGCTACAAGAATATTTCCAAAGAGGTCAAGAATTACATCAAGGGAGAATACGGCATCGCTCCTGCTCCCATTGACCCCGAGCTTTCAAAAAAGGTTCTCGGCGATTCTCAGCCTGTAGACTGCCGTATTGAAGACGTTAAGCGTACAGGCGAGGACTTCAAGGCTGCCAAGGACGCTTTGGGCGACCTCTGCCGCTGTGAGGAAGACGTAATGAGCTACATCTGCTATCCCGACCAGACTCTTAAATTCCTCCAGAACCGTAAGGCTCAGGAAGAAAACGAAGCGGTTTACACTATCGAGGAAATGTGAGCCTTTGAAGCGTAAAAAAATCGATATCAATTGTCAATTGATATAAGGAGGGCTATTTAATGAATTTTGCACTTCTCGCTGCTCAGAGCGCTGACAGCGGTACGAAAATGAATATAGGCGATGCGGCTATAGTTGCGATATTCGGCTATGCCGTGGTATTCCTCGGACTTATCCTGCTTATGTGCGTACTGTATATAACGGGAGCTGCTTTTAAAAGACGCGACGAAAAGGCGGCTGCGGCAAAGGCTTCCGAGGTCAAGGCAGAGGTCAAGGCTTCGCCTGCGCCTGTTGCGGACGCTCCGACTGCGCCCGGTTCGGCAGGTCATGTAAAGCTTCATGGAGTTCCCGACAAAGAAGCGGCTATGATAATGGCTATCGTTGCGGATAAGCTCCAGACGCCTCTCAACGAGCTGAGATTTACTTCAATAAAGGAGATTAAGTGAAATGAAATACAAAGTAACACTAAACGGCAAGACTTATGAAGTCGAGGTCGAAAAGGGAAAGGCTATTCTTCTTGACGAATACGAGGCTCTTGCGCCTGCTCCGACACAGACAGCCGCACCTGCGCCCGCTGCACAGGCAGCTCCTGTGGCTGCGCCTGCTGCCGCAGCTCCCGTGAACCTTGCGGCAGGGGAGACAGTTTCTGCTCCTATGCCCGGAAATATCCTCAGAGTTGACGTGAAGCAGGGCGATACTGTCAAAGCAGGTCAGATACTTGTTATTCTCGAGGCTATGAAAATGGAAAACGAGATCGTATCTCCTAAGGACGGTACTGTTGCTCAGGTCGTAACGAGCAAGGGTGCGGTTGTTGACACAGGCGCTCCGTTAGTCATTATAGCGTAAGGAGGCTGAAAAATGGATATTCTTCAGACCCTTAAAGACCTTTGGGAGGGTTCGGGTTTTCACAGCTTTTTTGTAAACGGCGGCTGGAAGAACCTTGTAATGATAGTTATTTCATGCGTACTTCTTTATCTTGGTATCAAGAAGAAATTCGAGCCGCTTCTTCTCGTAGGAATCGCGTTCGGCTGTCTGCTGGTAAACCTGTCGTATTTCGGACCTGAATCCACAGACGCGCTTTATCATCCCGAGCTTTGGACAAATTTCCTTGACGAAAACAGCGAATATTATCACAGCTACGGTCACATTCTTTCACACGGCGGACTGCTCGATATACTTTACATAGGCGTAAAAGCCGGTATTTATCCGTCGCTTATTTTTATGGGCGTTGGCGCGATGACGGACTTCGGACCGCTTATAGCTAACCCCAAGAGCCTGCTTTTGGGCGCGGCTGCTCAGATGGGAGTATTCCTCGCATTCTTCGGAGCTGCGGCTTCGGGCGTATTCACAGGCAATCAGGCTGCGTCTATCGGTATTATCGGCGGCGCTGACGGTCCTACCGCTATATTCCTTACAACAAAGCTTGCTCCCGAACTTCTCGGACCTATCGCTATTGCGGCGTATTCATACATGGCTCTTATCCCACTGATACAGCCTCCGCTCATGAAGCTTCTCACGACCGAGAAAGAGCGTAAGGTAAAAATGGAGCAGAACAGAGTTGTTTCCAAGACGGAAAAGATCATTTTCCCGATCATAGTTGCTATGTTTGTAATTCTTCTTCTGCCCTCAACAGCTCCCCTTATCGGCTGCCTTATGCTCGGAAATCTGTGGAGAGAGTGCGGCGTTACCGAGAGACTTTCAGACACAGTGCAGAACGCTCTGATGAACATTGTAACCGTTTTCCTCGGAATTTCAGTTGGCGCGACAACAGCAGCCGACAGCTTCCTTAATCTTAAAACAGTTCTTATTATTGGTCTTGGACTTGCGGCGTTTGCATTTTCAACGGTTGGCGGACTTCTCGTGGGCAAGCTCATGTACGTTCTTACGGGCGGCAAGGTAAATCCCCTTATCGGCTCGGCAGGCGTATCGGCAGTACCTATGGCAGCCCGAGTTTCACAGGTTGAGGGACAAAAAGCAAATCCCTCGAACTTCCTGCTTATGCACGCTATGGGACCGAATGTCGCAGGCGTTATCGGTTCGGCTATTGCTGCCGGATTCCTGCTTGCAGTTTTCGGATGATCTGATTTAAATAATTGTTTTACATATGACCGCGGTTTGTTTCTGCATTTTGAATGTGTGAGCCGACTGCGGTCGCTTTTTACACGAAATTTCTGATGAAAAGCAAGCCGAGTTTGTTGAAAATTACTAAATATTTGTTGTGCTGCGAATTATTCCTTGAACTTGATATTTGCCTTTGATCGGTCGTTTGACGTTTTTTTCCATATGACATACCGAATGATAAAAAGTTTTTAACATTCTTTGTGCAAATGGTAGTATTTGGATTTTTCGGTTGACAAAACTTAAAAGTTGTATTATAATAATATATAAGAAAGAATTTAAGTATTTTTTGCATAAAAAAGATATATCTGCAAGAAATATAATGAATACGGAAGAACAAAGGAATAGTGAGCGGAAAGGAGTGCAAACGGCAAACAGTCATCTGCCGTTAATTTTATCCTTTCTGTAATATATGAATTGTTTGCGGAGCAATTCGGAGGATGACAAAATGAAAAAAATAAAGTTCAGACTAAGCCGACTCTTTGGCGCGATGATCGGCGTAGTCATGGTGACGTTTGTCAGCGACGCTGTAAGGCGCACGCTTGTTGACGTTGACCTTGAGGACTGCGTGAAAGATCAAGGCAGCTTTTATCATGTCGGTACGATAGATAAGCCTGACGGAGAGGTACTGAATAACCCGACTGATGACAAAGGCGTGGAGAAACTCGGCAGCAGTCCAAAGGCGTATGGCAAAGAAAATATTTATGTGGGCGTACTTGTGCCTGCAAATGAGAATATCCCGATATATCGTGACGAAACAATATCGTCGGTAAATTTGGCTGATGTGAAAAACGAGTTTTACAGCGTTTTGGGAGAATCTCTGCCGTTGAACGACGATGCGGCGGAGGCGTTCAATGCAATGATGGCAGGCTACGGAAACGCTACCGATCTTGCCGATTTTGCGGTATATGGAACGGACTCGACAGTGGCAGGAGAGGGTTCGCCGTGTCCTGAGTTGTACCCCGACTGCGTTTCGGGAAATACCGTTGACGTTGCTCTTGTGGGCTGGGGTTCGGTAATTTCATATGACGGAATGGACGCCGAGGGCTGGGTGGTCGAAAACTGCTCCAACTACGGCTATATAGTCAGGTATCCTACGGGAAAATCCGATGTTACGGGCGAAAGCTACTGTCCGTGGCATTTGAGATATGTGGGTCAGCCTCATGCGCTTATAATGGCGGCGAATAATTTTTGCCTTGAAGAATATGTTGAATATCTGAAGCAGTTTTCGCAGGAATCTCCCCTTGAAAGCAAGGTGGGGGAGACTGTATATAAGATATACAGCGTTCCGTCGGCAGGCGACGTTACATATATTGACGCGCCTTTAAAAGGAAATTTCGATGTTTCGGGTGACGGAAAATCGGGCTACATAGTGACGGTAAGAGAATGATATACTTGCCTCTATTGCAAAATATGCAAAAGATTTCGAGAAGAAATTCTGTATGTCAAGGCGGACGACGAAAGCGTGCTGTCGCACGGTGAGGAGGACAACGCAGACAGACGGAATTTATTCCGAAAGATATTGTACATTTTGTAATAGAGACAAGTATGAAACGGTTCGGGAATTTCCGAGCCGTTTTTGAATTATCCGAGCTTT
The DNA here is from genome assembly GCA_017622925.1 of Ruminococcus sp. GTDB lineage: Bacteria > Bacillota > Clostridia > Oscillospirales > Ruminococcaceae > Ruminococcus. Next base: position 21,654 of record JAGAQC010000003.1, on the reverse strand, counting down.
CTGCACATATAATTAATCGGGTGATAATATGAAAAAAATACTTGCCGTTTTTATGAGTTTTTTAATTATTTCGATCGTCGGAAAGCCGTTTTACACTTTTGCCGATACCGAGGAGGAGCTTTCAAAGGCGCAGGCGTATGTCCTTATGGAGGCTTCAACGCAGACTGTTTTGGAGGAGAAAAATTCAAACGTCCGCAGAAATGCAGGATATTTGGGAAAGCTTATGACACTGCTGCTTATCGCAGAGGATATAGAGACAGGAAAGTATCTCATGTCAACCGAGGTGACCGCTTCGTCCTCCGTTACTGATACCAAAGGGGCGGTGGTATGGCTTGAAGCAGGCGACACAATGACTGTTGAGGAGCTTTTGAAGTCTGTGATAATAGGCAACGCAAATGATGCTGTGACTGTACTTGCCGAAAAATCGGAGCAGACGGTCGAAAAATTCGTCATGCGAATGAACAGTGAAGCTTTTGATCTCGGATTGCGTGATACTGCGTTTTATTCTCCTTACGGATATTATGACGAGAGAGAATATACTACGGCGTATGATATAGCGGTCATCTGTTCACGCCTTGCAAAATACGAGTTCCTGCGGCCGTATTTCAAAACGTGGCGCGATTTTGTAAAGTCGGGACAGACCGAGCTTGTCAGCGAAAATCGGCTTGCAAACACTTTTGAAAATCATATCGGCTTCAAGGCGTGTCATTCCGAAGAAGCCGGATACTGCATTGCGGAGGGCGGCGTAAATGACAGCGGAAGCTGCTTTATAGCGGTGATTTTGGGAGCAGAGGACGAGGACTCGTCTTTCAAGGGAGCTAAAGGACTTATTCGCCGTGGATTTACGGAGTTCAAGGTCACGGCGACTATGTTTCCCGATGAAATGCTCATGCCGATAAAAATTCGTGGCGGCTGTGACGAAGCTGTGGAAATATCCCTAAGACGGCAAAGCAGGCTCGTTGTTCCGAAAGCCGTATCGGAGCTGAGTACGGCGGTGGTGATCCCCGAATATCTGACTGCTCCCGTGAAAAAAGGGCAGGTCATAGGTACGGCTGCTTTCTACAGCGAAAAAAATCTTGTGTGCGAGATAGACATAATCGCCAAGGACGATGTAGATGAACTTTCTCTCGGATATATTATAAAAAAGTCGTTGTTGGAATTGCTGAAATAACGCTGTTGAATTTGTGCTGATTTAACAAAAGTTGGACTAAATATCAAATCATGCTTAAATATACTTGAAATATTTTCAAAAATATGTTATTATAATATAGATAATTTTATTGTGCGGTCATGTGCGCTTTTGCGCCGACATACGCATATATGGAGGTCTAAACAATGTCATTAAAGCTTAACACAAAATATCTTCGGGATTTTGTAAATGCCGATGAATTGGCAGGTATAAAGGCTCAGGTCGAGACTGCCGCCGATATGTTACACAATAAATCGGGTCTGGGAAATGATTTCCTCGGTTGGCTGACGCTTCCGACCGACTACGATAAGGACGAATTTGCTCGCATAAAGGCTGCTGCCGAAAAAATCAAGAGCAATTCCGATATACTTATAGTTATTGGCATAGGCGGTTCGTACCTCGGAGCGAGAGCTGCTATCGAACTTCTCAGATCGCCTCTTTACAATAATATGAAAAAGGATACTCCCGATATTTATTACGTTGGAAACAGTATAAATCCTACTTATCTCAATGAGATAATCGCTCTTTGCGAGGGAAAGGATTTCTCTGTAAATGTAATTTCAAAGTCGGGTACTACGACAGAACCTGCTCTTGCTTTCCGTATATTCAAGAAAATGGTCGAGGATAAATACGGCAAGGAAGAGGCTAAAAACCGTATTTTTGCCACTACGGACAAGGCTCGCGGAACTCTGAAGAACCTTTCCGATGCGGAGGGCTACGAGACCTTTGTTATTCCCGATGACGTAGGCGGACGTTTCTCGGTTCTTACAGCCGTAGGACTTCTTCCGATAGCTGTTGCAGGCTGCGATATTGATGCTCTTATGAGAGGCGCTGCAAAGGCTCAGGCTGACTTTAAAGCCGACTTTGATAATAATGACTGCTACAAGTATGCTGCGCTCAGAAATATCCTTTACAGAAAAGGCAAGTCTGTTGAAATGCTCGTTTCCTATGACCCGAGCTTCGTTATGATGTCCGAGTGGTACAAGCAGCTTTTCGGAGAGAGCGAGGGCAAGGACAATAAGGGAATCTTCCCGTCGTCGGTTACTTTCTCTACCGATCTTCACTCTATGGGTCAGTATATTCAGGACGGCGCAAGGATCATGTTCGAGACTGTCGTTGATATAAAAACTCCCAAAACAGACCTTTTCCTTGAGGAGGACGCCGAGAATCTTGACGGTCTGAACTTCCTTACAAATCAGAACATGTCTGTTGTGAACAGAAAGGCGTTTGAGGGTACGGTTCTTGCTCACACTGAGGGTGGCGTTCCGAATATTATCCTTGAGCTTGACGATACTACAGAGGAAAGCGTCGGATACATGATCTACTTCTTTGAGAAAGCGTGCGCGATCTCCGGCTATGTTCTGGGTGTAAATCCGTTCAATCAGCCCGGCGTTGAAAGCTATAAATCCAACATGTTCGCGCTTCTCGGAAAGCCCGGATACGAGGGAGCAAAGGCGGAGCTTGAAGCAAAGCTCGGCTGATAAAACCGAAATATTCAGAATCAATAAAAAACACTCTGCCGCGCGCAGGGGAAGGAGAAAAATATGATTAAGCTTATCACAGGTAAAAAGGGTACAGGAAAGACCAAGATCCTTATCGACAAGATCAACGAGACCGTAAAATCCACAAACGGCAACATCGTCTGCATCGAAAAAGGCGATAATATTAGACGTTCTATCAGCTACAAGGTAAGATGGTGCGATGTTGAGCAGTTCGGTATCGAGGGTGTTGACGCTTTCTACGGATTTGTTGCAGGTATGCTCGCAGGCAACTACGACATTAAGGACATCTTTGTTGACGGTATCTTCAAGATCGCAGGCAGAGATTACGAGGCGTTCGGCGCTATGCTCGAAAAGCTGGACAAGCTTACAGGCGATGATTCTGTCGTAACATTTACGGTTTCCGCTGACGTTGAGGAGCTTTCCGAGAACGTTAAGCAGTTCATAAAGTAAGAGTTTTTCAGAACAGACAGGCTCTTAAAAAATTTCCCGATATGCTATTGACATATGGGAAAAAATAGTGTATAATATGTTTTGTAATGCTCTAAAGGATTTTAATATAATATGATAATTAATTTAAAACAGCTCTTCAATATTACGGGTGAATCCAAAGATATTGATTACAGCATTGAAGCAGAGGAGTTAGACGGCATTAAGGGCTGCAATTTCAGCAAGCCTGTTTCCGTCAAGGGCAGAATTTTCAACAGGGCAGGCGTTGTCCACTTGAAATATACCTTGACTTTCGATCTGCTTACTGCATGCGATAGGTGCCTGAAAGAACTGGAGCTTCCTTTTTCTTTCGAGTGTGAACATATTGTTGTTCCTTCTGTCAGCAATGATAACGACGAGTATATTACCGCTGACGGTGAGAGCATTGAACTGAATGAGATCGCAGTGACCGATCTTCTGCTTCGTTTGCCTACAAAAATTCTCTGCAAGGAAGATTGCAGGGGGCTTTGCATGGTGTGCGGCAAGGATTTGAATGAGGGCGACTGTGAACATCAAACGACAGAGTCGTGAGACTCATAATAAGGAGGTGCCAAAATGGCTGTACCAAAGAGAAAAACTTCCAAGGCAAGACGTGATAAAAGACGTTCTGCTGTTTGGAAGCTTGATACACCTGCAATGTCCAAGTGCGATAATTGTGGTGCTTTTAAGGCTCCGCACAAGGTTTGCAAGAACTGCGGATTCTACAAGGGCGTAAAGGTTCTGAATCTGGGAGAATAATTTCAGATATGAGGAGGAGAGGAGGTAACAACTTCTCTCCTTTTTACGTTATTATTGTTCATTTTATAATAAGGGGGAGAAATTACGGTTAAAATTAAAAATGTTATAAAAAATTCTCCCGCTTACGAATGCGGCGTTGAGAGCGGCGATATGCTCCTGAAGATCAACGGACATTCTATAAAAGATGTTTTGGACTATATGTACTATGCAGCCGATGTAAACGTTTGCATTACCGTCAGCCGCAGCGGAGGGGAGCTTGAATTTACTGTTCAAAAGGACGAGTACGACGATCTCGGTCTGGAATTTGATACTTTCCTTATGGACAGCAAGCAGCGATGTTCCAACAGGTGCGTGTTTTGCTTTATAGATCAGATGCCGCCTGATATGCGTGAAACTCTTTACTTCAAGGACGACGACGCGCGGCTTTCTTTTTTGCAGGGAAATTATGTCACCCTTACTAACCTGAGTCAGGCTGATATTGACCGAATTATAGCTATGAAGCTGAATATCAACGTTTCCGTCCATACGACAAATCCCGAACTGCGTGTAAAGCTCATGCGCAACAAATTTGCAGGCGAAAAGCTTAAATATATTAAGCAAATGACAGATGCAGGCATAAAGCTGAATTGTCAGATAGTATGCTGTCCCGAACTGAACGACGGCGACGAGCTTCGGCGTACTCTCGGCGATCTGGGAAAGCTTATGCCGAATATTTCCAGTATGGCGGTTGTACCTGTCGGTATCACAAAATACAGGCAGAATTTATATCCTCTTAAAATTTTTGATAAGGAAACCGCAGGAGAAACGATTGATATTATCGAGGAGTTCCAAGCAGAATTTTTAGATAAATTCGGTTCGAGAGTAGTATTTCCGTCTGATGAATTTTTTCTTACGGCGGAACGTGAACTTCCCGATATGGCGTACTATGAGGATTTTCCGCAATATGAAAACGGCGTTGGTATGCTGAGGTCGCTTATAGATGAATTTAGTAATGCGTTGGAAACAGCGGAATATGACGGCGGAGAACGTCACGTTACTATTGCCACGGGAAGATGCGTATATCCAGTGATAAAAGAGCTGTCCGACAGTGCGGCAAAGCGATTTAACGGGCTTAAATGCGATGTTGTCCCCATAAGAAACGATTTTTTCGGGGAAACTATCACTGTAACGGGACTTATTACGGCTCAGGATCTTATCGCTCAGCTAAAGGGCAGGGATAACGGCATGGAGCTGCTGATTTCTTCGGCAATGCTTATGCAGAACAGTGAGATATTCCTTGACGATATGACGGTATCGGATGTGGAAAATGAACTTAAAATAAAGATAAGAGTTACTCAAAATGACGGCTACGAATTGCTTGACGCCATTTTGGGGATATAATACAGATACAGAAAGAAAGGAGAATGCACAATGTCATTACCGATAGTTGCGGTAGTCGGACGTCCGAACGTAGGAAAGTCCACGCTGTTCAACAAGCTTATCGGTCAGCGGCTGTCTATCGTTGAGGACACTCCCGGCGTTACGAGGGACAGGATATACTCTAAGTGCGAGTGGCGCGGCAAGGAGTTTATGGTCGTTGATACGGGAGGTATCGAGCCTGAAAGCAGCGACGTTATCCTTGCTCAGATGCGCAGGCAGTCTCAGTTGGCTATTGAAAAGGCGGACGTTATCATACTTGTGACCGATATACGCTGCGGCGTCACGCCCGATGACTACGCTGTTGCGGAAATGCTTCAGAAAAGCGGAAAACCCGTCATTCTTTGCGTTAATAAGGTTGACAGCTTAGGCGAACCGCCTTTGGAGCTGTACGAGTTCTACAATTTGGGTTTAGGCGAGCCTTTCCCTGTTTCCTCCGTTCACGGTCACGGCACAGGCGATATGCTGGACGAGGTTTACAAGTACCTTCCCGAATCCGATGAACAGCAATATGATGAGGCATTTATAAAGGTAGCCGTAATAGGCAAGCCGAATGCAGGAAAGTCATCTCTCATAAACAAGATCGCAGGCGAGGAGCGTGTGATAGTTTCCGATATAGCAGGAACTACCCGTGATTCTACAGATACGGTCATCGAAAATGAGTACGGCAAATTTGTGTTTATAGATACCGCAGGCATACGCAAAAAGTCCAAAGTGACCGAACGGGTAGAGCATTACAGCGTTCTTCGTGCATATATGGCGATCGACCGTTCAGACGTGTGCGTTATCATGCTTGATGCAGCCGAGGGTTTTACTGAGCAGGATTCAAAGGTGGCAGGATATGCCCATGAACAGGGAAAAGCCTGTGTCGTTGCGGTCAATAAGTGGGACTTGGTCGAAAAGGACGACAAGACTATGCAGGAATTCCGCACAAAGCTTGAAAACGATTTCAGCTTTATGTCATACGTTCCGTTTGTATTTATATCGGCAAAAACAGGACAGCGTATAAATAAGCTGTACGAACTTATCAAGTACACAAACGACCAGAACAGTATGCGTATTTCAACAGGAATGCTTAACGATGTTCTTGCATATGCTACTACAAGGGTACAGCCGCCGTCGGATAAGGGCAGGAGACTGAAAATCTACTACATGACGCAGCCGTCCACAAAACCGCCGACATTTGTAACATTTGTCAACAGAGCCGATCTGTTCCATTTTTCGTACAGAAGATATATTGAAAATCAAATCCGCTCGACTTTTGGTCTTGAGGGTACGCCGGTGCGGTTTGTTGTCCGTGAAAGAGGAGGAAACGATAAATAATGAAAGTATTGTTAGCTTTGGTGTTAGCCGCAGCGATCGGCTATTTTTTGGGAAGTCTGAACTTTTCCATTATTGTTGTCAAGCTTATGAAAGGCAAGGACATACGTACCGTCGGAAGTAAAAATGCAGGTCTTACCAACACCTACCGCTGTTTCGGACCTGCCTGCGCAGGACTTACTCTTGCAGGAGATTTGTGCAAGGGCATACTTGCCGTATCTCTTTCGCAGCTTTTCGCAAGTCTTTTGAAAGCGGGTTTTACTCCCGACAACGATGTTAAATATATCGGGTTTATTGCGGGTCTATGCGCTATAGTAGGTCATGTTTTCCCTGCCTACTACGGTTTCAAGGGCGGCAAGGGAGTGCTTGTCGGCGTGGCTGCGTTCCTTGTTATCGAGCCGAGAGTTTTCCTTGCGCTTATATTGATTTTTGCAGCGATACTTGCTTTGTCCAAGTATGTTTCTTTGGCGTCGGTCATGTCGGCGGCATACGCTCCGATCGCTGTTTTCCTTATGTCGATCATTGTCGATCACGCAGGCTTTGGAAGAAGCTTGCTTTATACCGTTCTTTGCATTCCCATGACGGCAATGGTAATTTACATGCACCGTACCAATATTGAACGCTTGAAGGAAGGCTCGGAATCAAAGTTTTCTTTTAAATTCAAAAAATAATTCTATAGTAAACGCAAAAAAAATGTAGTTTACTATAATTGCAGGAGGTATCAGATATGGCGAATATTGTAATTCTCGGTTCGGGCGGATTCGGACTCAGCCTTGCCATAGCGTCCGTCAGGACAGGTAAGCACAGCGTGACCGTATGGTCTAAATTTCAGCAGGAAATTGACGATATAAAAGCTAATGGAGAGCATGTGCAGAAGCTGCCCGGAGTATCTGTGCCTTCGGAGATCAGGCTAACCAGCGATATATCCTGCATCGAGGGCTGCGATATGCTTATATTCGGCATACCGTCAAGCTTTCTTCGTCCTGTCGCAAAGCTTGCAAAGCCTTATGTTACAAAGGATATGATTGTTGTAAATTCGGGTAAGGGCATCGAGGAGGGCAGTCTAAAGCTGCTCAGTCAGGTTATTGAAGAAGAACTCGGCACGGATAAGCTTGTGGTTCTTTCAGGACCGTCACATGCGGAGGAGGTCGCACGTTCCATACCGACTACCATGGTAGCTGCGTCTGATAATAAAAATGCGGCAAAATACGTTCAGGAGCAGTTGGGCAGCAGCAATCTGAGAATTTATCTTAACGATGATGTAAAGGGCTGCGAGCTTGGCGGCGCGCTGAAAAATATTATCGCTCTGTGCTGCGGAATCTGTGACGGTATGGGCGGCGGCGACAATACAAAAGCCGCTCTTATGACGAGAGGTATCCACGAAATTGCAAAACTGGGAACTGCCGCAGGAGCAAAAGCCGTAACTTTCAGCGGACTTACGGGTATCGGCGACCTTATCGTTACCTGCACAAGCGTACACAGCCGAAATGCCCGCGCAGGAAAGCTTATCGGTCAGGGAATGCCGCCCGAAGAAGCAGTCAGTCAGGTCGGTACTGTCGAGGGCTACTGCTGCTGCCATGCCGCATATAAGCTTGCGCAGAAATTAGGCGTGGAAATGCCTATAACCGAACAGCTCAACAAGGTTCTGTTTCACGGCGGAAACGCACAGGAGGCTATTATTGCGCTCATGAGCCGTCCGATGATATATGAACACGAAGAGCTTCAATTATGATATGAGGTGAATTTTATGAAAGGAATAATTCTCAAATATCAGGGTCATATCCGAAACTGGAAAAGTCTCTGCGACGAACTTGAAATTGATAAAACTATCAGACGTGAACGGCGTGAATACGAAATAATTGAAAAAGGCTATGAAAAATGGGGTAATTCTATTGCAGAACACCTCTACGGAATGTTTGCGTTCTGCCTTCTTACCGATAACGGACTTTTCGCCCTGCGCGATCATTTCGGAACAGTGCCGTTTTATTATTATGTAACAGATGATAAAAGACTTCTGTTCGGCAACACTATCCATGAGATCATGGAGGAAAGCGGCTTTGTCAAGGAGCTTAACGAGAAAATGCTCCAAATCTACCTCACACTGACCTATGTAGGCGGCGAAGATACGTTTTTCAAGGGCGTTAAGAAGCTTATGCCGGGTCATTGGCTCGAATACAAGAACGACGGCGAGCTTAAAATCGAACGCTACTGGAAGCCCGATTTCAAGCCTGATACTACAAGGTCTCTGGAGGACTGGGCGGACGAAATTCACGATACGCTGCAAACCATTATGCCCGAAGTCCTTGACGATAATGAGACTGCGGAATCGTTTTTGTCAGGCGGTGTTGATTCGTCGTATGTCCTTGCAATGTCAAAGGCAAAGCGCGCGGATTCCTGCGGATACGACGACGAGAGATTTGACGAGTCGCCGCTTGCGGAAAAAACTGCCGAACTGCTTGGCGTTGAATTCTCGCGTTCTGTAATAACTCCCGAGATGTATTTTGAAGCAGTACCGTATGTAATGTACAACATGGAGCAGCCGTTGGCGGACGCTTCGGCAATAGTGTTTGCGCTTGGCTGTAAGGCGACTGCCGAGCATACTAAGATATGCTATTCGGGCGAAGGCTCGGACGAATTTTTCGGCGGCTACAATATGTATCGGAATGCCGAGAGATACGGCGATAACCTGAAAAATTTCTATGTCGGCAACACCAACATAATGAAAGAGGAAGAAAAGCAGAGGATACTGAAAAATTATGATCCCGATGTTCTGCCGATAAATCTCGTTAAATATATTTACGAGGAAACCGAGGGTCTTGACCCTCTTACAAAGATGTCGGACGTTGATATTCAGCTTTGGCTTGAGGGCGATATATATCTTAACGTAAACAAAATGAGTACGGCTGTCGGACTTGAAATACGTATGCCGCTTACGGACAGACGTATTTTCGATATTGCGTCACGTATGCCGTCTGAGTACAAGGTAAACGACGTTACAAATAAGGTCGCTTTCAGGACTGCCGCCGCAAAGGTGCTTCCCGAGGAGATAGCGTTCCGCAAAAAGCTCGGTTTTATCGTTCCTATCAGGATATGGCTTGCCGACGATCGGTACAATGCAGACGTCAGGGCAAAATTCCAAAGCGAGTCGGCGGCGAAGTTCTTCAATGTTGACGAGATACAAGCGATATTCGATGATTATATCGGTGGAAATTCCGATAACTGGCGGAAAATATGGACTATTTATACATTCCTTGTATGGTATGATATTTATTTTAATAATAGACTTCCTCAAAAACTGAAAAGGACTGTCTGACTTGTATTTTTGAGTCATACAGCAGTTTCCGAGTAAGTCTAATGTAAAAAAATAAGGAGAGCTTTTATGTCAAATAAAGTTACAACAAGATTCGCCCCGTCACCCACGGGCTTTATGCACATAGGAAACCTGCGTACCGCTTTGTATTCTTACCTTTTGGCGAAGTCGCAGGGCGGAAATTTCATTCTCCGAATCGAGGACACCGATCAGGAGCGTTTGGTTGAGGGCGCAGTTGACGTTATCCTCGATACGCTCAAAGCTACGGGCATCAGCTATGACGAAGGTCCGTTCGTTGGCGGCGAACACGGTCCGTATATACAGAGTGAACGTCTGCCGATCTACCGCGAGTACGCTGAAAAGCTCATTGAAAGCGGTCATGCGTATTACTGCTTCTGTTCAAAGGAAAGGCTCGATTCCTTAAAAGATGAAAACGGAATCGGCGGATATGACGGTCACTGTCGTGAAATGAATTATACTTCCGAGGACGCAGCGCGTCATAAAGCAGAGGGCGGTCATGTGGTTATCCGTCAAAAAATGCCTAAAGAGGGCAAAACGTCATATGTTGACATGGTTTACGGAGAGGTCGAGATAGATCATTCCGAGCTTCGAGATCAGGTGCTTATCAAAGATGACGGTTATCCGACTTATAATTTCTGCCATATTATTGACGACTACCTCATGGGTGTTACTCATGTTGTCCGTGGAAACGAGTATCTTACATCTACTCCGAAATACTGTCTCCTTTACGACGCTTTCAACTGGGAAAGACCGACATATGTACATCTTCCTCTGCTTATGGGCAAGGACGAGGAGGGCAAGGTTTCAAAGCTTTCCAAGCGTCACGGCGCGGTAAGCTTTCAGGATCTTGTGAACGACGGATTTCTTCCCGAAGCTATTGTGAACTATATTGCGCTTCTTGGCTGGTGTCCAAAGGATACCAATCAGGAGTTTTTCACAATGGACGAACTTAAAGAGAGCTTTTCCATTGACGGTCTGAGCAAGTCGCCTGCGGTTTTCGATTATGAAAAGCTCAAATGGTTTAATTCGGAATATATAAAAAAGCTCCCCGATGATATTTACGAGGCAAAGGCTTTGCCGATACTTGATGAAATATGCGAATCTCATATCAACACAAAGAAATTAGCGGCTCTGCTTCACACGAGAATTTCGTATTTCAATGAAATAAGAGAGATGTCAGCTTTTGTGACAAGCCGCTTGCCTATGAGTTTGGAGCTGTATACAAATAAGAAGAACAAAACTACTCCCGAGAACTGCAAGGAAGTTCTTGTTGACTGTCTGCCGCTTCTTGAAGCTGTAGAGAAGTGGGATAACGATACGCTGTTTGCTGTTCTTAAAGATTATGCCGCATCTAAGGAAAAAAAGGCAGGAGCTGTAATGTGGGCAATTCGTATTGCAGTCGGACGTCAGGCGGTAACTCCCGGAGGCGCTACCGAGCTTATGGAGGTATTCGGCAAAAACGAATCAATCGAGCGCATAAAACTTGCCATTGATGAATTATCATAACGAAAAGGCTTTCGCAGAAATTTGCGAAAGCCTTTTTACTTTTATACTTACCTCTATTGCAAAATGTGCAAAAGATTTCGAGAAGAAATTCTGTCTGACAAGGCGGACGACGAAAGCGTGCTGTCGCACGGTGAGGAGGACAACGCAGACAGGCGGAATTTATTCCGAAAGATATTGTATATTTTGTAATAGAGGTAAGTATATAATTTGTTTATATTATATGGACTCTGTTTTTACCTGTTTTCTTTGCCTGATAAAGTCCGTCGTCTACACGTATGCATAAGGAATCCGACGTATCGCCTTGCTTTAATTGAGTGACACCGAGACTTATAGTCTGCGACCTCATATTCGGAAAAATAATGTTAGCAAAGCATTGACGTATAAGTTCCGCAATATATGCGGCTGCGGATATTTCCGTATCATGTAGCAGAAGCATAAATTCTTCGCCGCCCCAACGTCCTGCCGAGAATTTCCCTTTGAAATACGGTTGATTGTTTTTCAGAATATTTGCCAACGACACTATTACAATATCGCCCTGTTTATGACCGTAGCTGTCGTTGACCTGCTTGAAATTGTCGATATCAAGCATAAGTAAGGACAATGTACCGCCGTTTTTATGACAGTTCTCAACGGCATTATCTATACGGGACTGTATTTCTTTGCGGTTGTAAAGTCCTGTAAGACCGTCGATAGAAGCGGCAGTTTTAAGCTGCTGCTTTAGCAGTTCATGTTCCGTAACGTTATTGAGAAGCCCGATTATTCCCGTTATATTGCCGTTATGATCTTTTACGGGTTCTTTGAATACTTCAAAAAATTCCTGAATATTGCCAACGTTTATTTCTATAACATAATGCTCGCCTTTGCCTGACCTTATGACTTCCATATCTTTTTCCATAGCCATTTTAGCGTTTTCTTTATCTTTACGTATTTCAATGTCGGTTTTTCCGCGAATTGTCCAGTCGGGGTCGTTGGAGTGGTCGAGATGATGCCAATAATGCGTGGCGAAAATATATTTTCCGTCAGCATCTTTCAGGTAGATATTGGAGGGCAGTTCTTTCAGCATACGTTCAATTTCGTAAAATGAAGCGGAATCCTTGATATGAATAGCGTTTTCAATACGATTTTTTATTGTGATTTTCTGAAAAGGCATGGTGATAAAGTCAACAACGTCATAGTCAAGACATTTCAATTCTGCGTCATTTTGTGGACTGTCTGCGATTATCAGGAGAGGAATGAAAGCGAAGCGTCCGATTTCCGCTGATTGCTTTAAAAATGCGTGATCATTTAACGTTGCCTGTGTCGAGTCCATAATAACTGCGTTGACTTCTTTAAAAATCGAGTTCCAGTTTTCGAGAAGCTCGTCTGTGGAATTTGAGTTTATAAATTCGTATGAATCGGACATAAGCTCACGCAGCGTTTGAATTTCCGAACTGCTGCCGATTAGAAGTATCTTTTTTAATTTTAAAAGCATGTTTTCTCCCCCTCCTTTCGCATCATTTTTACTGATCTCCTCACTTTTCACGAGGCGGGTCGGAAATCGGTATTAATCGAGGACGACAGATTTTTTCTTTCCCTTTTTGTTGCGAGGGTACTCTCTGATCCTTGTGATAAATTCAAGGTTGATCGCTTCAATGCTGCCTTTGTTGTCAATAAGGACGGCGTTTTCGGAGAGTTCTTTTATAACTCCCTCGATCTGAGAGCCGTTGAAAGTATAAAGAAGGCATTCCTTTCCGATAAACTGTTTAGCAAGTTCAAACATATTTGTATCTCCTTTTTTTGCCGCCTTTTTTGCAGCGATGACGTTAATGCACCGCTGCTCGGGGATAAATACCAATATCACAAGTATTATCAGAACGGCAAAGGTTATATTTGTAGGCTTGTGATATGTTGAGAGTATGAATATCAACGCTGCTATTGTCGCCGCAGCTATTATAAGATATTTCTTTTTCATAGGTTCATTCGGTTTTCTCAAATTGACTTTCGTGACGTGTGAAGAAATCGGTTCTCGGAGGCAAGAACTTCAACTGATGATTTTTGCCTGTAAAGTACGTGAGAGGTTCAAAAATAGTCTCCCATGACCATATGCGTTCATCGACCTGTAGATATTCCCGAACCTTTTCAGTTCCGAACGGTGCAAGGGGGTGCAGGAGAACAGCGGCTGTTCTGATGATGTGGAACAGATTTGCAAGAGCCTGCGCCGTCTTTTCCTTGTCGGAGGTATCGCCGTTGAGAGCCTTTGCCATATATTTGCTGCCGTTTCTGATGTAGCTGTCAAGAACGTAGGTACACTGGTGGAACGCAAATTTCGCCATATACCTTTCATATTCAAGTACAGCCTTTTTAGCGTCGGCAAGAATATTTTCCTCGGGGGCAATATCGGGAAGAATGCCGTCAAACTCTTTTTGAGTCGTATAGAATGCTGTGCGAATCATTCGGTTGTAAACATTTGACAGCAGTAAGCCGTCCTTTACAACAGGGTCGGCGTCCTCGGGAGCCGCGTTCGGATTGAAAGGCTTGGGCATGAAACTTACGGAACGCTGTCCGAGACCGAGACCGAGCCAGTGCATACGGAGCTGTTCGGGAGTGTAGTAATTCAGCAGATCGTCCGCCATGGGAGGTTTTACCGCGCCTGAGCTTGACGCCTTTTTATCGAGGAACAATATGTGATGATTCGCCACGATCACAGGCATCTGGAGTTCTCCCTCAGGAGGATCGGCGGTTTTCTCGTCTGCGGACTGCTGAGCCATCCACATAGCAGGTTCGGCAATTCCATAGAAGTATATATTGTCCTGACCGATGAACTGGTAAACGGTCGAATCCTTACTGCACCAGTAGTCCTTCCATTCGTTGCGGTCGTGACCGATAGATTCGAGATATGTCTCGGTAAACGATATAGGCGCCCACAGCGATTCAGGCCATACCCAGACGGTAAGTCCCTTAACGTCGTCCATTACGGGAGCAGGGACGCCCCATTCGATATTTCCCGTAAGACGGAACGGAACAAGGGTTTTTCCCGTTCTGTAGCGTATACCGTTTTCCGTGAGGATACGGCATGCCTCATCGCAGTCCGAGAGCTGTGTAAACTCTATCGTAAACGAGGGCTTTTTCTTTTCCTCGATGTAAGTATGCTCGGGCATCGAGTCCTTTAATGTAAAATATTTTTCCTCAAATTCACGCTTTATATAGATAACGGGATTTTTCAGAAATTCGTCAATTGTTTTCCATACGACAGGGCGGACGTCCTTGCGTTTTTTCAGTTCCTCTATCCAGTTTTTCATGAGCTGTTCATAATCACGCAGCTTGAAATACCAGTTGGTAACAGGCTTCATAGTGGGAGTTTTGCCTGTTAAGGTGCTGACGGGATTAAGAAGATTTTCAGGCATGTACTGATGACCGAGGTCGCATTCGTCGGCGTATCCTTTTTCGGAAGTACAGCCCTCGACGGGACATTTTCCGATAACCTGTCTGCCGTTGAGGAAGCAGCCGGCTTCTTCGTCGTAAAACTGCATTGTGGTGATTTGGCTAAGCTGACCTTTTTTATGGAGCGAGCTTATAAACCGATCGGTCACTTCGGCGTGTATCTCCTTTGAACGTCCAAGACCCGAAGCCGCATACAAATTGGGCGAAATACCGTATTTTCCGAGAGTTGACTTCTGTTTATCATGGTTGGACTGAACAAAATCCGTAAGAGAACCGTTAAATTCGCCTTTTTCGACTTTAACACGCCAGCCCTCGGCAATAGGAGAGCCGTAGCAGTCAGTTCCCGTAACGAATATGACATTATCCTTGCCGATACGGTCACGCAGAAAACGTGCGTAAGTGTCGGCGAAAACGAGCATACCTCCGACATGACCGAAGTGAAGCTCCTTATTACCGTAGGGCATTCCGCCTGTTATCACAGCGCGCTTTGGAAACTGCGGACGAGGTATCTCAAAATTTTTTTTATCTTTTTTTTCGGACATAAGAAAAATCCTTTCCTTTCAGAAATGCAAATCTATAAATGAGTATTTACAGCAAGTTGATTATACTTGCAGCGGCGAATAAGCCGTAACATTCCAAAATATATTATAGCACATTTGGCAAGCTTTGGCAAGTGTTTTTTGGATTGACAGAAAATAATTATTGTTGTATAATTATATCCAAAGAAAACGCATTAGAGGTTGACTAAAGAAAGGACGAAAAAATGTACAGGATATATATAGTCGAGGACGAGCCTACTATCGCTTCGCTTATGAAGAAACAGCTTGAAAAATGGGGATATACCGTAAAATGTACCCAACGCTTCAATGAAGTTTTGAGCGAATTTACAGAATTCGATCCGCACATAGTTCTTATGGACGTTATGCTGCCGTTTTTCAACGGTTATCACTGGTGCAATGAGATAAGGCGAATATCGGAAGTCCCGATAGTATTTATTTCTTCGGCAGCGGACAACATGAATATCGTTATGGCAATGAATATGGGCGGCGATGATTTTATCCCGAAGCCCGTTGACCTGAACGTTATGACTGCCAAAATACAGGCAATGCTTCGGCGTACCTACGATATGGGCAGCAAAATTCCCGTATTGGAGCATAACGGCGCGGTGCTGAACCTTAACGATACTACTCTTGTTTACAACGGTAATACAATAGAGCTTACAAAGAACGACTTCCGCATTTTGCAGACTCTTATGGAGAACAAGGGACGCGTCGTCAGCCGTGATACGCTTATGAACAAGCTGTGGCAGATAGATTGCTATGTTGAGGAAAACACGCTTACAGTCAACGTAACTCGTCTGCGGAAAAAGCTTGAAGCCGCAGGTCTTGCGGATTTTATAAAAACTAAAGTGGGAGCAGGTTATATTATAGAATGAGATTACTTTTTAAATATATTTATCAATTCAGAAAAGCGTTCCTGTTTTTTCTGATATTCAGCCTTATTTCTTTCGGAGTATTTGAATTATACGATACTAACAGCGAAGCTGTGATCTACGCATTCATGATATGCGCCGTTATCGGAGTTTCGGTCGTCTGCATAGGATTTTTAAGATTTCGCAAACGCTGTAACATATTGAAGGATATTTATGAAAATCTGCCGCTAATGGCTGAACAACTGCCGCCGCCCGATGATATAACTCAGAAAATGCTGTGCGATATGATATTGAAGCTGCAAAATATAAATCAGAGTAATTTAACGAGGATAAACAGTATCAGGCAGGATAATACGGATTATTTCACCGTTTGGGTACATCAGATAAAAACGCCCATTGCAGCAATGCAGATGATATTGCAGAATGAGGAGACTGATATGTGCCATGAGCTTAATGCGGAGCTTTTCAGAATAGAGCAGTATGCGGAAATGGCGCTTCAATATATCCGTCTGGACAGCAGTACAAACGATCTGGTGATAAGGCAGTACCGCCTTGACAGCATAATAAAACAGGCAGTCAGAAGATATGCTCCGCTGTTTATAAGAAGAAAAATACGGCTTGAATACGAGCCTGTTTCCGCCAAAGTAGTGACAGATGAAAAGTGGCTGAGCTTCGTTGTGGAGCAGTTGCTTTCAAATGCTGTTAAGTACACTTATTCGGGGAGCGTTACGATAACGTACTCCGATAATGTGCTTTCGGTCTCAGATACGGGAATAGGCATTTCTGCCGAAGATCTGCCGAGGATATTTGAAAAAGGCTACACGGGCATGAGCGGACGTACCGAGAAAAAATCCACGGGTCTTGGGTTATACCTATGCAAAACGGTATGCGGCAAGCTCGGTCATAAAATTTACGCTGAATCCGAGGCAGGAAAAGGAACGGTCGTTCATGTTGACCTTACTTTAGAACATTTAGATTTAGAGTAATATTACAAAAATGTCACATAAAACATTCAAAATGTCACCCGATTCGATGTTCCGTTCAAAATCACTGTGATATAATATATACAGAAGCTCGGGGAAAGAGCCGAGGACCTACCTCCACAAGGTCTTATAAGGCGACACATATAAATATACATAACGGTTCTTTTTCTGTTGCTTCCTTAAAGAGTATGTACGGCATTTCGGGCGTATAGACAAGCCGCATTTTGGGCATTTTTTTAGCCGCAATCATACTCGCCGCTATTGCAAAATATACAGTAATGCCGGCATAAAATCCGTCTGTCTGCGTCATCTTCCTCACCATACAGCAAGTATGCTTTCGTCATCTTCCTTGACATACGAATTTTCTGTTCAGCATTCTTTGTATATTTTGCAATAGCGGCGAGTATATCTCTCCTTGTACTCCAAAGTTATGCCTAAAAATATGTATGCAGGGAATGTCGTACAAAGCTCTTAAAATACAGAAAACGGAGGCGCAAAAAATGTCATTATTGAATGTGACAAATCTTGAAAGAATTTATACGACGCGTTTCGGCGGAAATCAGGTCAGGGCGCTGACAAACGTAAATTTTTCCGTTGAAGCAGGGGAATATGTGGCTATCATGGGAGAATCGGGTTCGGGAAAAACGACCCTGCTGAATATCCTTGCCGCTCTGGATAAGCCCACGGGCGGAGAAGTTTTTCTTGACGGCGAACCGTTGTCAAAGATCAAGGACAAGGAACTTTCGGCGTTCAGGCGTGAAAAGCTGGGTTTTGTATTTCAGGACTTCAATCTTCTCGATAATTTCAGTCTGCGTGACAATATCTTTTTGCCGCTTGTACTGTCAGGCAGAAAATATGACGAAATGCAGAAGCGCGTCCTTCCTATTGCCAACAGACTCGGTATCATGGAGCTGCTGAACAAATATCCTTATGAGGTATCAGGCGGACAAAAGCAGCGTGCGGCGGTAGCGAGAGCGATAATCACAAATCCCAAGCTCATACTTGCTGATGAACCGACAGGCGCGCTGGATTCAAAGTCCACAAAAAATTTGCTCGATATTTTTTCAGACCTTAATCGTTCGGGACAAACTATTCTTACGGTAACTCACTCGTCGAGAGCGGCGAGCCGTGCGGGACGTGTCATGTTTATTAAGGACGGAGAGGTGTTTCATCAGATATACAGGGGAAACAATACTGATGAAGAAATGTTCAAGAAAATATCCGATACCCTTACATTGCTTGCGTCGGGCGGTGAACTGTCATGATAGGAATGTTCTGTACAAAGCCTGCGGAGGCTGAAGTCCGCACGAATAAAAAACATCGCCGCCGTTATCTCTATGCGCTGCTTTTCTTATTGACGGTAGCTTTATACCGCGTTATGAGAGCGATCGTTCTGAATAAGAGAGGTGACGTATCATGAGCGGTTCGTTTTATCCGAAGCTTGCGGCGACCAATATCCGCAAGAACGCAAGGAATTATGTTCCTTATATATTGACCTGCATATTTACCGTGGCAATGTATTACATCATGAAGTCCCTGTCGATGAATAAGGGGATAGATAATGTTTTCGGAGGAGGTACGGTATCTTATACATTGGCGTTCGGCAACAAGGTGATAGCTGTTTTCGCTTTTATCTTTTTGTTTTACACGAACAGCTTTCTAACCAAAAAGCGCAAAAAGGAATTCGGACTTTTCAACATACTCGGCATGGAAAAAAAGCATATTGCAAAGGTCATGGCATACGAGAGCATATACGTTGCCCTGCTTGGCATAGGCGGCGGACTTGTTTTCGGAATACTTTTTGATAAGCTTATGTTTGTGGCAGTCGCACGCCTTGTAAAATCGGAAATACCATTGGGCTTCTATGTATCGGAAAAAGCTATAGTAAGCTCGCTTGTGCTTTTCGGCATATTGTTTTTCCTGATATTCCTCAATTCTTTGAGACTTATCCACCTTGCAAAGCCTATAGAGCTTTTGAAAGGCGGCAGCGTGGGAGAAAAAGAGCCAAAGGCGAAATGGCTGATAGCTTTGTTTGGACTTGCATGTCTCATAACCGCTTATTATATAGCGGTAACGGTAAAAAATCCGTTGGCTGCATTATCGCTGTTTTTTTTGGCGGTCATACTTGTTATTGTCGGAACTTACAGCTTGTTCACAGCCGGCAGTATAGCGTTTCTTAAGATACTAAAAAAGAACAAGAGATATTACTACAAAACCAACCATTTTATCAGCGTATCGGGCATGATGTACCGCATGAAGCAGAATGCCGTGGGACTTGCCAATATCTGTATTTTGTCCACAATGGTGCTTGTTATGGTTTCTTCAACATCGTCGCTTATGATAGGCGTTAAGGATATTATTAACGACCGTTATCCCTATCAGCTTGAATTTAATACATATACAAACGACATTGAAACAAGACGTGATATTACTGATATTGTCAATGAAACAGCGTCTGAGGAAGGCGTCGGCATAACAAAGCAGTCAGTATACACGGATATACAGTTTTCGGCTTTATACAGGGGCGGCAGCGAATTTGAGTTCCCGAAAGATAACGATATGGATATGCTCGACTACGTATATAATCTTAATTTTATAACGGCTGAGGACTATTCAAATTATATCGGAAAAGACGTGACGCTGAACGACGGAGAGGTAATTTTTTTCTCGAACACCGAACCTTTCGAGCAGGACAACTTTAAGCTTTTCGGCAAAGACTATACGGTAAAGGAGCATACGGACAATTACATCACCGACGATCTTATGGACAAGGAACTCGTTCCGACCTTCGGCATAGTCGTAAAGGATATGGACGTCATAAACGAGCTGAGAACGGAGCAGGAAAAAGTTTTCGGCATAAATTCAAGCATGGTTCTTTCACATTGCAAGATCGATACAGACATCGGCGCGGAAGAACAGAAATCTCTTTACAAAAAAGTGTGGAACAAGCTTACCGAGTATGGGGAGAAAAATGACGTCAACTTTACTACGGAATGTCGTGAACTAAGACGTGAGGACGTATACGGACTGTACGGCGGATTGTTTTTCCTCGGAATTTTCCTCGGACTGCTGTTCACTATAGCGACAGTTCTTATCATCTATTACAAGCAGATCTCGGAGGGCTACGATGATAAAAACAGATTTGAGATAATGCAAAAGGTAGGAATGAGCGAGCATGAGGTAAAGAGTTCGATACGTTCGCAGGTTCTGACGGTTTTCTTTATGCCTCTTATAATGGCAGGGGTACATTTGGCATTTGCATTCCCTATCGTAAAGAAAATACTTATAATGCTTCAACTGAACAATGTGAAACTGTTTATCGCCTGCAATATCGGGGTGTTCCTGATATTCGCCGTAATATATATTGTGATATACCTGATCACGGCAAGGGCTTACTATAAAATAATTAAAAGATAAAATTTACAGCACGGGATTGCTTGTTTCCCGTGCTGTTTTTTCTTCTTTGTCAGTAAGAAGATGACGAATCATACATCTCTTTGAGCTTGCCGATAGCTTTTTTCTCAATGCGTGATACATAAGAACGTGAAATACCAAGCTTTTCCGCAGTTTCATTCTGAGTATGAGGAGAACCCGAATACAGTCCATAGCGGTAAATGATAATTTCAAGCTCTCTTTTATCAAGACATTTTTCAAGGAATCCGTAAAGCTGTTTGGAGCGTATGTTCAGTTCGACCTGCTCGTGAATATCTACTCCGTCGTCAATGAGGTCGATAAGCGTCATGGAATTTCCGTCCTTATCAGTCTCAACAGGTTCGCCGAGGTATATGTCGCCTGCGGATTTTTTTGCGGCACGGAAATTCATCAGTATCTCATTTTCAATACATCTGCTTGCATAAGTAGCAAATTTTGCGCCTTTTTTATAGTCAAAGGTTGACACGGCTTTAATAAGTCCGATAGTGCCGATCGAGATAAGTTCGTCCTGTTCGGCGGCGGACTGAGTGTATTTTTTAACGATATGCGCCACAAGTCTGAGGTTATGTTCGATCAGCTTGCATCTGGCATTTTTATCACCGTTTGACATTTTTTCAAAGCATTCAAGTTCCTTTGCTTTTGAAAGCGGTTTTGGGAAGATGTTGGCGTTTTCAACATGCAGGGCAAAAAACAGCAGATTTTTGAGCAATTCAAGTATCATAGGCAGCACCACCGATCAAAATTTTATAGTAACCCTACTTGAAAACCAAACAAGTTCACTGATAAAAATTTCCCATAGCAGCGTTGTCGTCGTCACCGTGCGACAGCACGCTTTCCTCCTCCGCCTTGCTATGAAAAATTTTTATTCAGTTCCTTTTGTCTGCTTTCCAAGTAGGCTT
>JAGAQC010000063.1 GCA_017622925.1 Ruminococcus sp. | reverse complement strand
TTTCAATGCCGGCACAATTGAACGGAAGTCGCTTTTGACTTCCGTTTATTTATATCAAGGGCCATTAGCTCAGTTGGTTAGAGCATCCGGCTCATAACCGGACGGTCCGGGGTTCGAGTCCCTGATGGCCCACTACTTTATCTTTTATTCCTAAATTTACCCGATCTTTCGGGAATTTTTTTTATATTTTAAATTTCGTTTTAGTCCTCTTTAATGAAAGAAAGGATGTGCATCTGAATGAAAGCTCGTTTTCACCTTCCTGATTTTGCAGGACATTTTAAATTGAATCTTGTTTTTGTTGAGTTTCTTGCGCAGCGTCCCCAATATTTTCGGGAGGGCGTAGAGATCGCCTCGGTATACGGCGTTTTTCCGCCGTCATTATGGAACGGTGGTCGCACGCAGGGCGGAACTTGTGATAAGAATTTCATCAGAGCCGTTATCAAGAATTTCAACGAAAGAGGAATCCCGCTTCGTTTTACTTTCACCAACCCGATGATCGAGAAGAAGCATCTCAGCGACAATTTCTGCAACATGATCATGCACCTTGCCGACAACGGATTGAATGAAGTTATCGTTCTTTCGCCATTGCTGGAGGATTATATCAGAAAAAACTACCCAAATTACAAAATAACAAGTTCGACCTGCAAGCGTATTACCGATAGCGAACAGCTTTGCACGGAGGTTGAAAAGGATTATCATATTGTCGTTGTCGATTATGATTTGAACCACGATTTTGATACGCTGAAAAAAATTCCCGACAAGAAAAAATGCGAGCTGCTTGTCAACGCCTGCTGCAACCCCGGATGTCCGACTCGTAAAGAGCATTATGAGGCGATCGGTATGCAGCAGATAGAATATGCCAATCATGTAAGAAAATATCACGACGCACCGTTTAACGTGGAAAAAGTCAAGAGGGAGCATCCCGAGATCTTGAAGTTTGACGAATGTCCGTGCGCAGGCAGAAGCTTATTTGAAATTGTTGACCTGAAAAATCATATCTCCCCCGATGAGATATGGAATACATATATTCCCATGGGATTTGAGCAATTTAAGATCGAGGGACGTACAGCTCAAACGCTTAATCTCATTGAACATTATATGTACTACATGATAAAGCCGGAATTTAAGGATAAGGCTCGTTTTGAATTTATGGGCTGGCTGTCCGAAAACGGCGTTATAACAATTAACGAATAAAGGCAACACCGCACAAAGATTGCACGTCATCTGCTTGCATATTTTCCGTCATCTTACACAAAAACTCCTTGCCATACACAAAGTATGCCTGTGTCGTTTTTATGCAAGCTGACGAAAAATCTGACTTCGCATCTGACGCACATTCTCTGTGCGGTGTTGCCTAAAATAAACTCCGCAGATGTAGAAATTCTGCGGAGTTTTTTGTGTATATTATACCTCCTCGAAAACTGGGAAGTGCTGTATGGCGCAGGATTTTCTGTGCTGTGCAAAGTCAGGTTTCCGCAGGAATACTGTATGTATTGCAAGGAAAGCTGGCAAAGCACAGCGCAAAAAAGACAAGTCAGACAGTGCTTTCCAGTTTCCGAGGAGGTCTGCTGTTAAATTTCCCAGTCGTCGCAAAGACGGTTGATAGCGGCGGTGAGCTTGCGCATATCGGCGTTTGCTCTGCCGTTTGAATATTTGATAAGTCTGCTCAGACGGTCGGCGGCTGTAACAAGTTCGCTGTAGCATTCGCTGATGTTTCCGACGGCATTTTTCATTTTCGGGATCGGCACAGGTTTGGCGTCAACGGTTATTTTGCCCGATATAAGGTCAAATTCCGCACCGCTGTAAGGGGCGTAGGAGTCCGCTCCGAGTTCGGTGCGCAGACGTTGAGCGAAGCTGTCCGCAGAGGGTGCGTCGCCATGAATGATAAAATATTTTTTTACGCCCGAGATAGCTTTCGCCCAAGCTGTAAGCCCGTTCATATCCGCATGACCGCTTATTCCCGGGAGCTGACGAATTTCCGCAAGCACACTTATGGATTCGCCGAACAGTCTGACCTTTCTTGCGCCGTCAACAAGACTTCTGCCGAGGGTATTTATAGCCTGATAGCCCACGAAAAGCACCGTATTTTGGGGAATCCACAAATTATGCTTCAAATGGTGCTTTATACGTCCGGCTTCGCACATTCCGCTTGCCGAGATAATTACTTTGGGGCGTGAATCGGAATTTATGGCGCGGGAATCATCGCTTGAAACTGTGCGGATAAGTCCCTCAAAAGCAATGGGATTAACACCTCGGCGCACGTAGCTGAGAGCCTCTTCGTCATAGCAGCTTTCACGGTTATTGATAAAAATGTCCGTAGCTTCGTTTGCAAGAGGACTGTCCACATACACGGGGAAGCCGTCGTGACCTTTTACAAGTCCCTCGTCCTTTATCTGACGAATGAAGTAAAGCATCTCCTGAGTACGTCCGACCGCAAATGACGGAATTATCAAGCTGCCGCCGCGGTCAAAGGTTTTCTGCAATATATCGGCAAGGGCGGTGGCATAATCCGTGGGGCGGCTGTGAACTCTGTTTCCGTAGGTCGATTCCATTACCACATAGTCTGCCCTGTCGATGAACTGAGGGTCGCGGATAAGCGGCTGATCGGTGTTTCCTATGTCTCCCGAGAAAGCAACGGAGCGAGTTTCGCCGTTTTCCGTCATTGTCACCACAATACTTGAAGAACCGAGCAGATGCCCTGCGTCACGGAAGTATACGGAAATACCCTCGCATATTTCTACGGGAGTATCGTAGGGGTGTTGAACAAACAGCTTTATCGCGCCGACAGCATCGTCCATAGTGTACAGCGGCTCGTAGTCGGGTTCGCCGCGGCGTTTTGCTTTTCTGCTTCTCCATTCGGCTTCAAATTTCTGAATGTGCGCCGAGTCCTGAAGCATAACGCTGCAAAGGTTAGCCGTTGCCGTTGTGGAGTGTATCTCGCCTTTGAATCCGCCTGCAAAGAGGAGCGGCAGCAGTCCCGAGTGGTCGATGTGGGCATGGGTCAGCAGCACAAAGTCAATATTTCCGGGAGCGACAGGTATCTGCACGTTCTCGAACATATCCTCGCCCTGCTGCATACCGAAATCCACAAGAAACTTCTTTCCGCAGGCTTCAATGTAGGTACAACTGCCTGTGACCTCATGGGTCGCGCCTATAAACATTATTTTCATTATCTTATCCCCCTAAGATTGCCTTTTTGTTTAATTATACCACAAATCCACTCATTTGTCCATAGGTTTTCGGGTAATATTTTGTTTTTTCTTTATCGGAACACCATATTTTTATTATGGCAATTATAAATGAACACATTTGGCACAAATCACAAAAACTGATAACTAACAGCTAACGGCTATAACTGTAAATATCTGCGAAATTTTTCTCAAATCCCTTGCAATTATCGCGGCAATGTAGTATAATTAAAAGTGTATTTATAAATTTACGAATAACATAAATTTTTTCGGACAGATTCCGAGACCGGAGGTTTGATTATGAAGCTCATTTCCGTGGTAGTACCATGCTATAACGAAGAAGAGGTACTTCCTATGTTTTACGAGGAGATCGTCAAGGTTACGGACGGCATGAAAAAGGAGCATTCCGACGTTGACTTTGAATTTCTCTTTATAAATGACGGTTCAAAGGACAGAACATTGCAGATTTTCAGAGAGCTTGCCGATAAGGACAAGCGTGTAAGGTACATTTCGTTTTCACGAAACTTCGGCAAGGAGTCAGGCATGTATGCGGGTCTGAAAAATTGCAGGGGCGATTTTGTCGTTGTAATGGACGCCGATCTGCAGCATCCGCCTGCGTTTCTCCCTCAGATGTACAACTATGTCAAGGACGGCGAGTACGACTGCGCTACAACACGCCGTGTCAGCCGTACAGGAGAATCAAAGGTGCGTTCATGGTTCGCAAGAAAATTCTACAAGATCATGAACAAGATCTCCGATACGGAAATAGTTGACGGCGCGCAGGATTTCCGCTTCATGACAAGACAAATGGTAGACGCTATCCTCGATATGTCCGAATACAACCGCTTTTCAAAGGGAATTTTCAGTTGGGTCGGCTTTAAGGTAAAATATATGCCTTATGAAAACGTTGAGCGTCCGGCAGGTACTTCCTCATGGTCGTTCTGGGGACTTTTCAGATACTCCCTCGAAGGCATTATGGCGTTTTCGACGTTTCCGCTGGCAATATCCATTTTCTGCGGAATACTGTGCCTTGTAATTGCGCTTATATTCTTTATAATCGCGTTGATAGTTACAATTTTCACTTATTATTCGGCGTCGCTGTTCTATATACTTTCGGCAATACTTGCAGTCGGCGGAGTACAGCTTGGCTGTATCGGCATTATGGGGCAGTATATCGCAAAAACGTATCTTGAAGTCAAGAAACGTCCTATCTACATTGCAGGCGAAACCGACGAGGATTACCGCAAAAAAAAGGCGGCGGATAAAAGCGGCGGCTGATGAATAAGCGGACAAGGCTCATAGTGTCCCTGCTGTTTGCGGTCGTTATTATACTGGCTGCGGCAATTACCCGATTTTACGTCAATGTGCCGAAAAATTCCGCAGTGAACGGCGGCGAGGGCATTGAAAGGATAATTGCATCGGACGGCTCGGACTATACCATATTTGCGGACAGTACGGGCGGCTGCGGCATTGCCGAAGCAGGACGTATCACGGCTGCTCCCGAATGGGATTCTTTGAGATTTGCGGAAAACGACCGCTGTATCGCCTCGAAAAAAATCGGCGGACGTGAGAAGTTCGGCTGCATCGACTTTGAGGGGAACGTCGTTGTACCGCTGATATACGGCAGTATCGAGAAAAGGTCGTCGGGCGGAGCTGCATTCTACCGCGCCTGTTCGGACGAGGACGGGAGCTACGTGCTGTACGACAGCAGATTTGTGCCGCAGTTCAGCGTTCCGTGGACGGTCTGCGATTTTTCGGACGGCGAGCTGCTCCTTGAAAACGACGGTATAAGCTGCGTTTACACTTACGGCAATGAGGGGCTGCTGTTCAAAAGCGCAGCCGTTTCGGGGAATATTCTCAACCGTACCTATGAACTGAACATCTACAGCCGCGTGCTGCTTTCAAAGCTTACCCCTGCAATGATAGAGAAAATGACCGAGTTTACCGAGTCTTATATAGAGTACGCGTTCACGGGGGACGAAATGTATATGAACGCTTTCGATGCGGATATTCGCCGTTTTGAAACGCTTTTTCCGCATTCGGAGGAAATTACGGCAAGACGGCTTCTGGGCGTTCCCGAGGTGCATATTTATAATGTCGGCTCGGAGAACGGCGTTCCGCTTTATGAAGTCTCCGTTTCGGCTGATACGGAAATTTTTCATAAAAACGAATCGGACATATCCGAAAGTATGCGTGACGTAATAAAAGCGTCTGTGATATTCAAGGGCAGCTCCGAATATAACATCGAGGCTGTTTCGGGAGCGTTCGAGATACGCTATCCCGAATATACCGTGGAGGAGACTACCGCTGCGCCGTCAGATCAAGCAGGTGACGGCATCACTTTCTGAAATAAAAAAGCCGTATTACGGCAGATCGGAGTATATAAATATGTCAAAAAAGGTTGCAGTTATCATGGGAAGCAACAGCGATTTCCCTGTTGTAAAATCGGCTCTTTCGGAGCTGAAAAAGTACGGCGTTGAGTTTGAATGCCGTGTTATGAGCGCACACCGCACCCCTGCGGAAGCGGCTGAGTTCGCTTCAAACGCAAGAGAGAACGGCTTCGGCGTTATCATCTGCGCGGCAGGCATGGCGGCTCACCTTGCAGGCGTTGTGGCAGGTCACACGACTCTGCCCGTTATCGGCATACCCATGAAGTCCGCCGCATTGGAGGGCATGGACGCTCTGCTTGCTACGGTCATGATGCCGCCCGGAGTTCCCGTGGCGACAGTCGGCATAAACGGCGCGAAAAATGCGGCTGTTTTAGCGGTTCAGATACTTGCCGTTTCAGACGATCTGCTCGCTGAAAAGCTTCTTGCCGAAAAGCAGAAAATGGCTGACGGCGTTAAGGAAAAGGACGCTGAATTGCAGGCGGAGATCGCCGCTTTATGAGCCGATATGATATACTGATATTTGACCTTGACGGCACGCTTGTAGATACAAGACCGGGTGTGCTTGCCAGCTTCGAGTATACTCTTAATAAGCTTGGACTTCCGCCTTATCATGACCCATATAAATTTCTTGGTCCTCCGTTGCAGTATTCATTCAGTACATTGTGCGGTCTGGACGAGAAATCTACAGAAGAAGCTGTACATATATTTCGGCAGAAGTATAGAACTGAAGGTATATTCAATGCTGAGCTTTTTAACGGTATTGAGGATATGCTCCGTACACTTAAAGAAAACGGATATACTCTTGCAGTGGCGACTTGCAAAATGGAAAAATACGCCAAAATAGTTCTTGAACATTTCGGTATCGCAAAGTATTTTGATTTTATTGGCGGCGCTGACGAAAACAGATACGAAAAATCTCAGGTCATATATCATGTTATGGAAAAACCGGGAAAAACCGATACTTCCCGTGTGCTGATGATCGGCGACCGTGACAACGACGTAAAGGGCGCTGAAACTCTCGGTATTCCTTGTCTGTATGCTCTATGGGGTTACGGCTCGGCAGAGGAAGCAGCAGAAGTCGGAGCATTAACGGCAGTTAATACACCCGATGAGTGCTTACGGTTTGTCATGGAAAAATGACCGCAATTATGTTGACCTGTCCGTAAAGACGCGGACTTGCATAAATTTCTATAATTCTCAAGGAGGAATTTTCAAAATGGAAAATGTAACAAAACTTGAACAGCTCTACGAGGGCAAGGCTAAGAAAGTGTACGCTACAAACGATCCCGACCTTGTTATCGTTGACTACAAGGACGACGCTACCGCATTCAACGGCGAAAAGAAAGGCACTATCTCAGGCAAGGGCGTTATCAATAACAGAATGACAAACTATATGTTCAAAATGCTCGAAAAAGAGGGCGTTCCCACTCATCTCGTTGAGGAGATAAGCGACCGTGAGACTATCGTTAAGAAAGTTTCGATCGTTCCCCTTGAGGTCATTATAAGAAACGTTGCCGCAGGCTCTTTCTCCAAGAGAATGGGCGTTGAGGAGGGTACAAAGCTCCTTACTCCTATCCTTGAATTCAGCTACAAGAACGACGACCTCGGCGACCCCTTTATCAACGATTACTACGCTCTCGCCCTCGGTCTTGCAACAAGAGAGGAGATCGACACTATCGCAAAATACGCTTTCAAGGTAAACGAGTTCATGGTGAACTTCTTCAAGAAGCTCAATATAGACCTCATCGACTTCAAGATCGAGTTCGGCAAGACCTCCGACGGAACTATAATCCTTGCGGACGAAATTTCTCCCGATACCTGCCGTTTCTGGGATTCCACAACTCACGAAAAGCTTGACAAAGACCGTTTCCGCAGAGATATGGGCGGCGTTGAAGAAGCTTATCAGGAAATTATGAAAAGACTTATGGGAGAATAATTTATGGGAGGTTTTTTTGGCGCAGCCACTAAAAATGACTGTATTACCGACGTTTTCTTCGGCACAGATTATCACTCCCACCTCGGTACAAGACGCGGCGGAATGACTTCTTATTCCGAGGACTGCGGATTTCAGAGAAGTATCCACAGCATTGAAAATTCCCCGTTCAGAACGAAGTTCGAGAACGATGTCGTAAATATGAGGGGCAAGCTTTGTATCGGCTGTATCAGCGATACAGACCCCCAGCCTATAATGGTTCGCTCGAAGCTCGGTCTTTACGCCGTCTGCTCTGTCGGTATCATAAGAAATGCCGACGCTCTTGTTGAGGAGCTTTTGCAGAACGGCTGTGCGAACTTTGAAACTATGAGCAGCGGAAATATCAATTCGGGCGACCTTATCGGCGCGCTTATTGCCCAAAAGGAAAATTTTGTCGAGGGTATACGCTACGCTCAGAGTAAAATAGAGGGTACTATGTCCCTTATCATACTTACAAAGGACAGCATTATTGCCGCCCGTGATCAGTTCGGCAGACTGCCTATCATAATAGGAAAGAGGTGGGACGGCTACTGCCTTTCGACCGAATCCTTTGCGTTCCAGAAGCTCGGCTATGAGACTTTCAAGGAGCTTAAAGCAGGAGAGATAATAAAAATGACCTCGGAGGGCGTGGAAGTCCTTGCGGAGGGCGACCCCTCAAAAATGAAGATATGCACGTTCCTTTGGACGTACTACGGCTACCCGACCGCCTGTTACGAGGGCGTGAACGTTGAGGTCATGCGTACACGAAACGGCGAAATAATGGCTGAAAACGACATTGCCGCAGGTAAGCTCCCCGATGTTGACTACGTGTGCGGCGTTCCCGATTCGGGTACTCCCCACGCTATAGGCTACGCAAACAGAAGCGGTATTCCGTTTGCGCGTCCGTTCATAAAGTATACCCCCACATGGCCGAGAAGCTTTATGCCTGCTAATCAGAGCATGAGAAACGTAGTCGCTAAAATGAAGCTTATCCCCGTTCATGAGCTTATCGAGGGCAAAAGGCTGCTTTTTGTGGACGACAGTATCGTGCGCGGAACTCAGATGCGTGAAACGGTGGAATTCCTTTACGAAAACGGCGCAAAGGAAGTCCATATGCGTTCCGCCTGTCCGCCTATCATGTACGGCTGTAAGTATCTCAATTTCTCGAGAAGCCATTCGGAGCTTGAACTTATCGCGCGTCAGATAATAGACGAGTTCGAGGGCGAGGAGGGCGTAAAATATCTTGCCGAGTACAGCGATTCAAGTACCGAGCGAGGCAAGAAAATGCGTGACGAGATATGCCGCAGATTAAAGCTTACGTCCCTTGAATTCCAGTCGCTCCCCGGCAAGGTAAAAGCGGTGGGACTTCCCGAGTGCAACCTCTGCACATACTGCTGGAGCGGACAAGAATAGTTTATAACCAACCGAAAAGGAGTTTTTTATGAACAACAGTTTTTCCGAAAGCTATAAAAAGGCGGGCGTTGACGTTACTGCCGGATACAAAGCTGTGGAGCTTATGAAGCAGCACATCGCAAGGACTACTCTCCCCGGCTGTATATCGGGTATCGGCGGTTTCGGCGGTCTTTTTGAGCTTGACATGACAGGTATCTCAAAGCCCGTACTTGTTTCGGGTACGGACGGCGTTGGTACTAAGATAAAAATTGCGTTTATTATGGACAAGCACGATACGGTCGGTATCGACTGCGTGGCTATGTGCGTGAACGACATTATCTGCTGCGGCGCAAAGCCTCAGTTCTTCCTCGATTACATTGCGTGCGGAAAGAATATTCCCGAAAAAATAGCGCAGATAGTTTCGGGCGTTGCCGAGGGCTGCGTTCAGGCAGGCTGCGCTCTTATCGGCGGCGAAACTGCCGAGCATCCCGGTCTTATGCCCGAGGACGAATACGATTTAGCAGGATTTTCCGTGGGCGTTGTCGATAAGGATAAAATATTGCAGCCCGATACTCAGAAAGCAGGGGACGTCCTTATTGCCATAAAGTCAAGCGGCGTTCACTCCAACGGATTCTCTCTTGTAAGACGTGTGTTTGACGTAAACGAGCAGAAGCTCAACATGTATGTTGACGACCTCGGCGCAACTCTCGGCGAAACTCTGCTTACGCCTACCCGTATTTACGTTAAGGCTGTTATGAGCCTGCTTGACGCTGTTAAGGTGAAGTCAATATCTCATATCACAGGCGGCGGATTCTATGAAAATATTCCCCGTTCGCTCCCGAAGAACCTTTCCGCAAAGATCGAGAGAAACGCTGTTCAGATACTCCCGATCTTCGACCTTATCGCAAGATGCGGAAATATTCCCGAGCGCGATATGTTCAACACGTTCAACATGGGCGTAGGAATGATAGTTTCCGTTGACAAAAACGACGTTGATAAGGCTATAGCCGCTGTTAAGGCGGCAGGCGAGGACGCTTATGTTCTCGGAGAACTTGTTGAATCCGAGGACGGCGTTATCATCTGCTGATGAATATTATAACGATATCAGGCATTATTTCAGTTCTTTTGGGAATCATACTGGGCTTTATAGCTGTACGGCAATGTAGGTCACGTATCGGCAATGAGGAGAATTTTAT
The DNA here is from genome assembly GCA_017622925.1 of Ruminococcus sp. Taxonomy (GTDB): domain Bacteria; phylum Bacillota; class Clostridia; order Oscillospirales; family Ruminococcaceae; genus Ruminococcus. The sequence goes on along the minus strand of JAGAQC010000063.1, from coordinate 549 downwards.
ATCTGCCGACGCTGAAATTATCCGTATGGAGTCACGCACGTCTATTGTGCTTATCAATTGGATACCTATTATTGCTAAGGAATATCGTCCTGTTATATGCTACCGCACCGAAAAAGGCGAAAGCATCACATCTTCGCAGATGCCATTTGCTTTGAAGGCGTCTGCGGAATGTGCGGAGCTTTACAGAATGTATGAAAGCAAAACGCCCATAACTATAAGGTATAATCCGCATAAACCCTCGGAATATTGTTATAACTCCAAAAAGGCGTTTCATATCAGAGAAACGGTATATAAATTTGTAGTTTCTGCGATACTTATCGGCGGCGGAGCTTGTCTGATAAGGGGAGGTATGATTTTCTGAGGCGAGTATACGATCTGCTTATTATGGGGCATAGTAAGCCTACTTGAAAAGCAGACAAAAGGAACTGAATAAAAATTTTTCATAGCAAGGCGGAGGAGGAAAGCGTGCTGTCGCACGGTGACGACGACAACGCAGCTATGGGAAATTTTTATCAGTGAACTTGTTTGGTTTTCAAGTAGGGTTACTAT
>JAGAQC010000013.1 GCA_017622925.1 Ruminococcus sp. | reverse complement strand
CCAGAGGCGCTGCCTCTGGACTCCGCCAAAGGGACACCGTCCCTTTGGAATCCCGATATTAGAACGCTTTAATAACCTCATAAATTTTGAATGACTTCCCAAAGCTCCTTTGCAGTCTCGGGACTTACACCTGCCGTCTGCGCAAGCTCCTCGGGAGTGGCTTTTATAAGATTTGCTTTTGTTTTATATTTTATCATTATCTTAGCCGCTTTCTTTTCGCCTATGCCCTTGACCGCAAGAAGCTCGGAGCTGTAGGTCTTTTTCTTGTGTTTGCTGTGCATATAGCTGACCGAATAGCGGTGTACCTCGTCCTGAATTTTCGTCACAAGATTGAAAGCCGCCTGCAAATTATTTATCTGAATTTCCCGACCGCCCGTTGCGATCGCCCGTGTTCGGTGCTTATCGTCCTTTACCATGCCGAATAACGGAATATCAAGACCAAGCTCTTTAAGAACAGGTTCTACCGCATGGACGTGTCCCGTGCCGCCGTCAAGCAGAATAAGGTCGGGAGTACGTCGGAAATACTCGTCCCCCTCCTGTTCAACGATGTGAAGCAGACGTCTTTTCAGTACCTCGTGCATACTTCCGTAGTCGTTCTGATATTCCTGCTCTTTTATTGAGAACCGTTTATAGGCTTTTTTCAGCGGTCTGCCGTCCTCGAAAACGACCATGCCCGCAACCATTGATTCAGAGGAAAGGTTGGAAATGTCGTAAGCTTCGATATATTTCGGCGGAGCGGCAAGTCCGAGACTTTTTCCCAACTGTTCCAACGCAATGACCTCTTTTCCCGTGCGGCTGCTTTTCAAGGCTGCATATTCAGCGGAATTGCTTTTCGCAAGCTTTAAAAGGTCAAGAAGTCTGCCACGCTGCGGTTGGTGAAGCTTTACCACTCTGCCTGCCTGTTTTTCGAGAAGCTGCTCTATAAGCTCCGATTCTTCGGGAATATGGTCAACGGCGACAAGCCTCGGAATATCGTTTCTGCCGTGATAAAACTGCACCATGAACGTGCTGAGAATGTCCTCCTCCGCGTCGCTTTTTTCAAGGTCGAAAACAGCCTTGTCGTAAAGTCGGTTTTCACGGTACATCAGCACGGAAACGTAAACGCCGCTGTTATACTCGGCTATTCCGATAACATCCGCCGAATCCACGCCGCTGCCGACCATTTTCTGCTTTTCCGACGCTTTTTTTACAGCGTTTATACGGTCTCGCAGCATTGCCGCTTTCTCAAAATTAAGCTCCTCAGCAGCCTCGTTCATCTCACGCTCCATACGTTCTACAGAAGCCGCGCTGCCCGAGCGAATAAATTCCGCCGCTTCGTCAACGGTTTTCCTGTAAGCCGCGCTGTCAATATTTCCACGGCAGACACCCATGCACATTTTTATATGATAGTTAAGACAGGGACGCTCTTTGCGGAAATCCTGCGGAAATCTCCTGCGGCAGGTAGGCAGCATAAATACTCGGTTCGCTTCCTTTACCGCTTCCTTTGTAATGTACGAGCTTGTGTACGGACCGAGATATTTTCCGCTTGCCGAGGTGTTTTTTTCGGTAGTTATCCTCGGATATTCCTCGTCCGAGATACGGATATAGGAGTAGCCCTTGTCGTCTTTAAGAAGAATGTTATAGCGCGGTTTATGCTGCTTTATAAGGCTGCATTCGAGTACAAGAGCTTCAAATTCGCTGTCGGTGACGATAAAGTCATAGTCAAAGACCTTTGCGACCATTGCCGCCACTTTCGGGGTATGGTCGGGATTTTCACGGAAATAGCTTGTAACTCGCTTTTTCAGGTTCTTAGCCTTGCCGATGTATATTATTCCGCTGTCCTTGTCTTTCATGATATAGACTCCGGGAGAAGCGGTCAGCTTGGACGTTTTCTCCCTGAGATAAGGAAGTCTCGGATTCATAAAAACTCCTTTAATGTACGCAGTTCCGCCAATCAATTTTAAGATTTACGGTAAATTTATACAAGGGATTTTGTTATCCTTTATTTTCTGTTAAAGAGGTAACTCTTGGCGTCCATTCTCGTGTAGTTGCCCGCATAATGCCATGTTTAAAAAAAGTCTCAGAAAATAATAAGGGCATTATGCGGACAACTACACGACAACAGAGATTCCAAAGGGGTCACCCCTTTGGCAGGGGGTACAGGGGGACAGCGTCCCCCTGCATAAGTTTCCTGTAAAACCTTGAAAATTGATTTCCGTGTGCGGCGTTACTGCCTGTTGAAATAGTCTATTCCTGCATTTGGGCGGAAATACGTCCGTATATAGCCGTCAGTGGAAAGAACGACAAATTCGTTCGTGTCCTCGATATAGTACACGCCGTCGCCGTCCTCAGCTTCGGTTTTAAAAAGAGCCTCCGAGTTGTTGATAACGTCGCTCGCTCCTGCTTCGTAGTCCTCTGCCGTTTCGTAATTGAAGTCCCCCTCAAACTCGCCGCCGTGTTTTTCAAAATGCTGTTCAAGCTGTTTCTGTGTACGAAAATGATATTCCACATAGGTATCGTCGCTGTAGTCGTCGAACGCTTCAGTAATTTCAGGGGACGTTTCCTCGATTTCCTCCGTCACGGGTTCAGCCGATGTTTCGGCATCTGTGGGAGCTTCCGTTTCCGATTCCTGATATGAAAAATCGTCAACGTTACTGCTTTCACTCAGCTCATAATCAGAATATCCGCAGCCTGCGAGCAGCATTGCCGCCGCAAGCGCCGTAAGCTTTAATAAAAATTTTTTCATTTTAAACTCCGAACTTATTTCTGCACAGTTCCTTATCAATTATCCAAAGTTCCGTGGGACAGAGATTTCAGGTATGCGTTGATAAATCCGTCAATATCGCCGTCCATTACAGCCTGTATATTTCCGTTTTCAAAGCCCGTGCGGTGATCTTTGGCGAGGGTATAGGGCATAAACACGTAGGAGCGTATCTGACTTCCCCACGCTATTTCACGCTGTACGCCCTTGATGTCCTCGATTTTTTCAAGATGCTCACGCTCTTTTATCTCAACGAGCTTTGCACGGAGCATCTTCATGGCGTAGTCCTTGTTCTGATACTGGCTTCGCTGCGTCTGACAGGAAACTACGATTCCCGTAGGCTTATGGATAAGACGTACCGCCGAGCTGGTCTTGTTTACCTTCTGACCGCCTGCGCCGCTCGAACGGTAAACCTCCATTTCGATATCCTCGTCCCTGATCTCGACCTCGATGGAATCGTCAATTTCGGGCATTACTTCAAGAGCCGCAAAGGAGGTGTGACGTCTGCCCGAGGAATCAAACGGCGAGATACGCACAAGTCTGTGTACTCCCGATTCGGACTTCATGTAACCGTAGGCGTTTTCGCCCTCAATGAGTATAGACGCCGATTTTACGCCTGCATCGTCGCCGTCAAGGTAATCCATGAGTGTGACTTTATAATTGTGACGTTCCGCCCACATATTATACATACGGTATAGCATTTCGGTCCAGTCCTGAGCCTCCGTACCGCCTGCGCCTGCGTGGAACGTGAGGATAGCGTTAGCTCCGTCATACTCCCCTGTGAGCAGAGTGGAGAGCTTTTCTTCTTCAAGCTTGCTCTTGAATGCCGCCGCTTCGGACTTTATTTCCTCCACGGAGCTTTCGTCCTCCTCCTCTATGGAAAGCTCGATAAGCGTTATAACGTCCTCCAACTGATCGTTAAGCTTGTTGTAACGCTCGATCTTGCGTTCAAGAGATTTTGTTTCCTGCAAGACCTTCTGCGAGTTCTCCAGATCGTCCCAGAAGCCCTCTTTTGCCGTTTCGGCGTTGAGTACCTCGATGCGCTCCTTTGCCGCCTTTATGTTCAGTACGTCCGCAAGCTCCGCCATTTCTTTACGGCAGCCCACTAACTCTAATCTGAGTTCGTCAAGTAGTATCATAAAATTTCCTTTCTTTAACAGGTGCGAATTTCTGCATTCTGTTATATCTCAAAATTTACACATAATATTATTATATCATATCGGCTGCAAAATTGCAATATACGCAGAAAAAATTTTCCCGATGTAGGAACAGGTCGGCTGTGTTTTTTCGATTAAATAAATATTCCCCGATGTAGGGACACGGCGTGCCGTGTCCGCACAAAAAATTACAGGGTCATATAATTATGGGTAAAAACGTACAACCGAAATAACAATATACCCGATTTTTTCATATCACGAAATATTACATGCGGACACGGCACGCCGTGTCCCTACATCGGGAGATTATAGAGGAAATAATTTTTTGAATGAATTGTCCGCCGTCTTGGTTGTTTCAACAAAATCGCAAGGAATTGCAAATACGTTTTTGTAGCAAACAACGATAAATTGAGAAAACTAAATGAAAACCCTATATTTTTTCATAAACTTGTGGTATAATAAAAACAGATAAAAGAGAGAATCAGAGGGGAATCACTTCTTCATTAATTAGAGAAAAGAAAACATGTGTAGAAATATTTAAGGAGCTGATACCTATGCCTAAAAATATCAGTAAGGAAAAAAGCATAAACAGAACGAAAACTACTGTCGAGCTTGTTGTGTGCGCCATTTTTCTCGGTACTGCGGCGCTTATCGGAAAAAGCTGCATTGACCGTTCAAGGATAGTACCTGCAACTCAGAACGAGGGAAAAAAGGTCGATGAAATAACGATACCCGACCCCTCCGAAGCAATCGACCCGAATAAGATCATTTTTACCTCTACTCCCGTAAATACCCGAGCCAAATTCAGCGGCGATCTTATCCTCGTCAACAACGATTATCAGTATTACACAACGGGCGAGGAAGATCTCGTCAGCATAATGTCCATGAACGACGAAAACGGCAGGACAAGCTTTACTGCCGTTGACTATGATTATACGATCCTCAGCAACGTTTACAAGCCGCTTGCTCAAATGGTCGATGACTGGTACGAGATATACCAGAACGACACGCTTATCGTTTACGGCTCGTATCGCTCGAACGAGTTTCAGCAGCAGCTTTACGACCAGTTCACCGCCAATACCTCAGGCGACGGCGAAGCTCCGATAGTCGCGCCGCCCGGATTCAGCGAGCATGAAACGGGTCTTGCTTTTGATTTCAGCGAAACTGTCGGCTATGACTATCAGGGTACGGACGATTTCCTTTGGCTGAACGAAAACTGCGCCAAGTACGGTTTTGTCATAAGATACGCCGAGGATAAAGAAGATATTACGGAATATCGCTACGAACCGTGGCATTTCCGCTACGTTGGAATACCTCACGCCAAATATATGACCGATAATAATATCTGCCTTGAAGAATACATCGAGCTTCTGCGGAACGCTCACCCCTACAACGGCGAGCATCTTGAAGTCACCGATGATTCGGGAGCGGCTTACGAGATATATTTCTTTCCGTCCGACGACGGCGCAGAGTATACGAACGTTCCCGTACCTACAGGCTTAAAGTACGATCTGTCGGGAAATAACGTTGACGGCTTTATCGTTACCGTCCATAAGGACGAGAAGGTAAGCATCGGCGCGGAAAATCTCTCCGTTACCACAGCTCCGCCCTCTACGGAAACTACGGATTCCGAAATTACAACGGACTCCACGGAAACTACAGCGGCATATTAAGGAAACGCTGATTAAAGTCCATATAGACGAGTTTGAGATGACTCAGAAAAAAATCCTGTCTCAGCAAATTTTTTATTGCTAAAGCAGGAAAAATATCATATTATCATTCATTATTCACTGTTTTTTGCGGCTTGTAT
>JAGAQC010000062.1 GCA_017622925.1 Ruminococcus sp. | reverse complement strand
GTCTCGGTGGACTGTTCTGTAGTGGTTGTCGTAGCAGTTGTAGAAGTCGAAGTCTCGGTGGACTGTTCTGTAGTGGTTGTCGTAGCAGTTGTAGAAGTCGAAGTCTCGGTGGACTGTTCTGTAGTGGTTGTTGTAGCAGTTGTGGAAGTAGAAGTCGTTGTAGGCTTCTCTGTAGTAGTTGTCGTAGTTGTAGATGTCGAAGTCTCGGTGGACTGTTCTGTGGTTGTTGTTGTAGAAGTCGAAGTTTCGGTTGACTGTTCTGTAGTGGTAGTCGTAGTTGTTGTTGAAGTTGAAGTCGTGGTAGGCTTCTCTGTAGTAGTTGTCGTAGCAGTTGTGGAAGTAGAAGTCTCGATTGACTGTTCTGTAGTGGTTGTCGTAGCAGTTGTGGAAGTAGAAGTCGTTGTGGACTTCTCGGTGGTGGTAGTCGTAGCTGTTGTAGTGGAAGTTGAAGTCGTTGTAGGCTGTTCTGTAGTGGTTGTCGTAGTCGTTGTGGAAGTAGAAGTCGTGGTAGGCTTCTCGGTTGTGGTTGTCGTAGTTGTAGATGTAGAAGTCGTTGTAGGCTTCTCGGTAGTAGTTGTCGTAGTCGTTGTGGAAGTAGAAGTCGTGGTAGGCTTCTCGGTAGTAGTAGTCGTAGCGGTTGTTGAAGTTGAAGTCGTTGTAGGCTTTTCTGTTGTAGTTGTCGTAGCCGTTGTGGAAGTTGAAGTCGTGGTAGGCTTCTCTGTAGTGGTTGTCGTAGCTGTTGTAGATGTTGAAGTCGTGGTAGGCTTCTCCGTGGTGGTAGTTGTAGCAGTTGTGGAAGTGGAAGTCTCGGTGGACTGTTCTGTAGTAGCTGTTGTGGAAGTAGAAGTCGTTGTAGGCTTCTCTGTTGTGGTTGTCGTAGTTGTTGTAGTGGAAGTCGTGGTAGGCTTCTCTGTTGTAGTCGTTGTAGATGTTGTGGAAGTTGAAGTCGTGGTAGGCTTCTCGGTAGTCGTAGTTGTTGTAGTGGAAGTCGTGGTAGGCTTCTCTGTTGTAGTCGTAGTAGCCGTTGTGGACTTCTCTGTTGTGGTTGTCGTAGTTGTTGTAGTGGAAGTCGTGGTAGGCTTCTCTGTTGTAGTCGTTGTAGATGTTGTGGAAGTTGAAGTCGTGGTAGGCTTCTCTGTAGTAGTGGTCGTAGTTGTTGTTGAAGTTGAAGTCGTGGTAGGCTTCTCTGTAGTAGTGGTCGTAGCTGTTGTAGTGGAAGTCGAAGTCGTTGTGGGCTTCTCTGTAGTTGTTGTTGTAGATGTAGAAGTCGTGGTAGGCTTTTCTGTTGTAGTTGTAGTTGTAGTGGAAGTAGAAGTCGTGGTAGGCTTCTCGGTAGTAGTGGTCGTAGTTGTAGTGGAAGTCGAAGTCGTGGTAGGCTTCTCTGTAGTGGTAGTCGTAGCAGTTGTGGAAGTGGAAGTCGTTGTAGGCTTCTCGGTAGTAGTTGTCGTAGCTGTTGTAGTTGTCGTGGTAGTTGTCGTTGTAGGAGGTGCAGTCGTAGTCGGAGGCGTTACGGGATCGTCAGCCTTGCCCTCGGAGGGTATCTCCATTATCGTAGGTTCTGCCGAAACGCTTGTGTTCGTGCTGGGAACAGGGTCGGTTTCGGGAACTTCCATTATAGGCTGATCGTTGTTTTCGCATACTGTCGGATCAAAAGCGACAGGCTCGGCTGCGGTTATGCCCTCCGCCGCTTCTTCTTCTGCGACTGAGTCTGCGCAGAAGCGTACAATTACGGAGTTGTTTTCAAGCAGATCGTCATAAGTGTAGGTTACTGTAAAGCTTCCGTCTGTCATTGGAGGAATTTCGGTCTCCGCACCGTTCATGATAAACTGTTCGGGCGAGTAACCCTCAGCAGGAGTTATAGTTACGGTACACTCCTCGCCCTCCATAAGGTGGATAAGGTCCGTATCCAATTCTGCGCCGTTTCCGTCAACCGCCGTTACTTCGGAAACTTTAGAATCCGCTATTATCGAAAGGCTGCGACCGCCGTCTGAAACGTGATTTTCGGCAGGTACGGCAACAACTGCGAAAGGACTGAAATCCTCGGCAATAACAAAAATGCCTGTTTCTGTCGCATTGCATATGAGCTTTTCCTTAGTATATGTGCCGTCTGCATTCTTTTTGAAGTGATACGCTTCAAAAGAAACGCCCTCAAGCTCTCTCGAATCATATCCTCTGGGGTACGGGAGGGCGATAGTAAGCTTCATACCCTTACCCTGATTCATTTCGATGTTAGTTTTAATTGCGCTGCATGCGAGTTCGAGGTCGTATGTCGTATAATCGAGCTTTTCCTCAATATCGAGCGCGGCGTCTATTTTAGCCTGCTCCGAAGCGGAGGGCTTTGAAGCTATAAGGGAAATTCCCATTGTATTGCACTGATTGGCTATAAGGTTGCCGTCGGGAGTAGTGAACATATCAGTGCTGAAATTGTTTCTGAGCAGCTTAGGCTGCGCAAATATCGTAAGCTCGCTGGGAGGACCCATTTTAGGGCAGGTCACAAGCGATCTGAGGGGTATCGCCCACTGTATCGTGAACGGATCAGGCTCTGAACCGTTAAGTGCGCTTTGCAGTCCCTTCAGGCTGAAATTGTAATTTGTTCCCGAATAGTTATACGACGAATCGGGAGTAAAATCAAACGTTACCTTGCAGCCCGTAACTTCCGTACCTACAGGGTCGGTAAACGTTACGTTTTCCCATTTGAAGTTCTCGACCTTGAATCTTGCGCCTGCAATATCCGTTTCGACCATAAGCTTTGCCGCCTGTGACGGGTCGGCAAGCTCGAGAGCCGTATCGTACTGTATCGTTACCTGTCTGAATTTGTCCTGAATAGGCGCTGTGGAAGGCTCTCTCGAAACGATTCTCGGTGAAAACGTTCTCTCGTCAATGTACATATCTCTGAGGTACACTCTTTCCGACGTGGCTATCAGTTCGGGATCGTTGTTCCATGAAGTCGCAGTCGTTCCGTCGGGCGCATTTGTGGCGATCGCGAAATCATAAGCGACCTGTACTTTTCCCGTGTCGCTGTCTCTTACAGCCATTCCGACCACAAAATCATCGCCGTATGTGAAGCCTGCCTTTGAAGCGTCAGTCCAGTCCTGCGTGGTGATATTTCCGTCGTCATCGCTGAAAACAGGTCTCCATGCAAGGTAGTAGCCCTCGTCAACGATCTGCTTTCCCTTGAAAACGTTTCCGTCCTCTGTTATGAAAGTCGGGTACATAAAAGTATAGGAAGCGTTCTCACCCCAATCCTGATATGAAACGTTAAAGGTCAGTTCAGCTCCGCTTTCCTGTCCGTAATCGCACTCGCTCAATGTCGGATAGAAAAACTCACGGCCGCCCTGTGAAAACTGTCCCGACTCGATATGATTTGACATAAACGCTTCCGAGCCTTTAAGGAAGAATTTATGGCTGAGCGCGGACAAATTTCCGCTTGCCGTAATTATCGTAGGGTCGTCATATGTCACGTCAACAGCGTACCATTTGTTATTTGAAAGGCGGACGTAGTTCCACATGTGTTCCTCCACAGTGGGGACGTAAAGCTGACCGCTTTCCGCATTTCTTCCTGCGTTCGGGATACCGCTGCCCGAAACGATAATGCAGTCAAAGCCCATACGCTGCAAGATATACTGGAAAGTACGTGAATAGCCCTCGCACCATGCCTCGTCATGAAGCAGTATACCGCATATGTTTGAGCCGTGGTATGTACTGAAATCGCCGGGATTCAGATAGTCCGACTTATTTATGAGCGTATCGTGAACGTAACGAATTTTTTCGGTATCGGTTGTATACTGCTCTGCGCCGCTGATTATCTCGTCCGCCGCCGCTTCGATAAGGGAAATGGCTTCAAGTATGGAGTCCTCGTCGGTATATCCGTTGTCGCAGTAGAAATTCTTGTATGCGCCGTTGCCGATATATGCGTGATACGTGCCGCTTCCGTCAAATCCCGCACGCAGAGAAAGCTTAGTCCAGTCAACGTAGAACAGGTCGCTGCTGTCGAACATAAAAGCGTCACGGGCATTATGGAACGCCTGTATAAGAGTAGCGTTTCCGTTCATGTAGTCCTCGATGACCGCCTGTTCCACATCAAGCTCTATTCGAGCAGTACCTCGGATAAAGTCGCCGTTGTTCTTCATATCGCTGAGGACGTTGTATATATTCACTTCCAGCGGAGTTTTAAGCTGAGATTTAAAGCTGTAGCTGTTTTCGGCTTCGATAGCGTTCGCCGTTATTGACGAAGCGTTCGGCTGAGAAACATACGCAGCGGACGGCGCAAGACCTGCCGTAAGTGAAGCCGCTGTGATAGCCGAAAGTATAAATCTTAACTTTTTGTTCATAAAAAATCACTTCTTTCCAAAAAATTATCATTCCATAAGCTATAAACGAACGATTTTCTTCGTTTGATTTGTGAGAACTGTCGAAAATAGTCGTTTATAAATTCTATAGATAAATTATAGCATGATTTTTCATGTTCTTATACACTAATTTTTGGTGATTGTACCATAAATTTCAGAGGTTATTTCCCTGATATTGCATTTCCGTGAGAAAAATGGTAAAATATATATATTCGCTGTAATGGCGGCGATCAGAAAGGAGCAGATATATGGACATAACTAAAATAGAAAGAATGAAAGAACTTAACAGGCTTCTTGAAAAGGCGTCGGACGCCTATTATAATACGGGCGTTGAGATAATGTCCGACCATGAATACGATACGCTTTACGACGAGCTTTCGGAGCTTGAAAAGGAAACAGGCGTAATACTGAGCGGAAGCCGTACTCAGAAAGTCGGCTACGAAGTATCTTCGGCTCTTAAAAAGGTAAAACATACTTCAAAAATGCTTTCCCTCGACAAGACGAAAAGCATATCGGAGCTTACAGAATGGCTTGGTGAAAACAAAGGATTCCTCAGTTGGAAGCTTGACGGTCTTACAATAGTTCTCACCTATGAAAACGGCAGGCTCGCACAGGCGGTAACACGGGGAAACGGCGAAGTAGGCGAGGATATAACCGCCAACGCGCGTCATATTAAAGGTATACCTGCGGCTGTACCGTTTAAGGGAAAGCTTGTTATCCGCGGAGAAGCTCTTATGAAGTATTCCGATTTTGAAAAGGTCAACGCCGAGATAGAGGAGGGGGCAAGGTATAAAAATCCCCGAAATCTCTGCGTAGGCACTGTTCGTAATCTCGATTCAAGGATAACTGCGGAGAGAAATATAAATTTTTTTGCCTTTAATCTTGTTTCAGCCGACGGATATGACGAAAATTCTTTTTCCGAGCGTATAAAATGGCTTGAAGCGCACGGTTTTCAGACCGTTCACGGAATAACCGTCACAAAAGAAACTCTTGAAGCCTCGGTAAAGGAATTTGAATCGGGCATAGCGGAAAACGAGTTACCCTCGGACGGTCTTGTGCTTATGCTTGACGATGTTGCATACGGTCTCAGTCTCGGCGTGACTTCCCATGCCCCGAGAAACGGAATGGCGTTCAAATGGCGTGACGAAACGGCGGATACAAAGCTGATAGAGGTCGAGTGGTCGGCGAGCCGAACTGGTCTGCTGAATCCCGTAGCCGTTTTTGAGCCTGTGGAGCTGGAGGGAACTACTGTTTCCCGCGCGTCCGTTCATAATCTGAGCATTGTTAAACAGTTAAAGCTCGGTATCGGCGATACTGTTTCGGTATACAAGGCAAACATGATAATTCCGCAGATACTCGAAAACAAAACGTGTTCGGACAGTCTGAAAATACCCGAAAGCTGTCCTGTCTGCGGCGGAAGAACGGAAATAAAGACGTCCGACGAAGAAGTGGAAACGCTCGTATGCGCAAATCCCGAATGCGCCGCAAAGCATATCGGAAAATTCGAGCATTTCGTTCAGCGTGACGCTATGAACATTGTCGGGCTTTCCACCGCAACTATAGAAATGCTTGTCAGGGAGGGATTTATCCACAGTTTCAGGGACTTCTACCACCTTGACGATCATATGGAGAAGATAACCTCTCTCGAGGGCTTCGGAGAAAAATCGTACCAAAAGCTGCATGAAGCGGTGGAGGCTTCACGTCATACGGAGCTTAGCCGTGTGCTGTACGCTATGGGAATACCGAATATCGGCAGAGCGTCGTCAAGGCTTATATGCTCGGTCTATCCCGAGGCTGAAATGCTCGAAAAACTTACCGAGGAGGAGCTGACTTCCATAGATACGATAGGCGATGTTCTTGCTAAGGATTTTGTCGGCTTCTTTAAAGACCCCGATAATGTCAGGGAGTTTCACGAGCTTCTGAACGAGCTTGAAATAGTTCCCCCCGAAGCGGCAGACAGCGATTCGCCCGTATCGGGAAAGACGTTTGTTATCACAGGTTCGGTAAAGCTGTGGAAAAACCGCAACGAGCTTAAAGCCTTTATCGAAACTAAGGGCGGAAAGGTATCGTCGGCTGTATCGTCCAAGACCGATTACCTTATAAATAACGATTCGGCTTCAAATTCAACAAAGAACAAAACTGCAAAGTCTCTCGGCGTGCCGATAATCACCGAGGAGGAATTTAAGGCTATAGCGGAGGCATAAAATGAAAAAAGGACGTTTTAAGTTCGGACATATACTTGACTCTATTGCAAAATGTGCAAAAGATTTCGAGAAGAAATTCTGTATGTCAAGGCGGACGACGAAAGCGTGCTGTCGCACGGTGAGGAGGACAACGCAGACAGACGGAATTTATTCCGAAAGATATTGTATATTTTGTAATAGAGGCAAGTATGTATACAAACTTTTCGCTGTCGGAGCGATACTGGGAATGCTGCTGTTTCCGATGATATACGGCTTCCGTGTACTCGACCCGACATACGATGACTGGCTGCTTGCGGAGGGCGACGATCTTACGCAGCACTATTTCGGCTGGAAGTTTCTGCGACGATCTTCATGGCATTTCCCTTTCGGCTTGATAGACGGTATAAGCGCGTCGGGGGACGTTTCAGCCGTGTTTTTGGACTGTATACCGATAGTCGGACTTTTCTTCAAGCTCCTGTCCCCGATACTTCCCGAAACGTTTCAGTATATCGGGATATGGGCGTTATTCTGCTTTGCGATGATGGGCGGAACTTCGGCGGTTCTTCTGCACAGGTTCAGCAAAAGCAACATCTTCTGCCTTTTGGGGAGCATAGTTTTTACGTTGTCCCCTACTGTCATTCAGCGGCTGTTTCACCATGAAGCTTTGGCGGCGCAATGGATAATCGTGCTTGCGATAGCTTTTTGGGCATATCGGGATCACCAATGGAAATATCGGCATACTCCCGTGATCTTGTGGTCTGCGCTGAGTGCGGCGGCTGTTACGATACACTTTTATTTTATACCAATGATATACGCCGTTTTGCTCGGATATATCCTGACTGATATTTTAAAGACAAAGAAGATAAGGCGTTCGCTTTTGTGCTTTGCTTCAACTACCGTCTGCACCGTTATTACAATGTTCGCTTTCGGTATGTTTCACGGCAGCAGCGACATGGAGGCAATAGGACTGGGCAAGTACAGTTCAAATTACAATGCGCTGTTCAATTCAATGGGAAATTCCGATTTTTTGAAGCCTCTGGATTACTTCGAGGGACAGCGGGGCGGCTTTGGTTACATGGGTCTCGGCATGATAGCTGCCGGAGCGGCGGCGTTAATAATCGCTGTATGGCTTTCGGCAAAAAATATACGTTCAGACCGTAGTTTCAAGAGCCGTTTTATCGAGGTCTCAAAAACTGCCGTACCTGTTGTCATTGTTCTTGCGCTTGCGATGTTTGCGGCGGCAAGTCCAAAGGGTACGCTGAACAAAAGTGTTGTTTATGAGATAGACTATCCCGAAGCTGTTGAGCATGTTCTGAAAATTTTCAGAGCGTCGGGAAGATTTATATGGGTGGACGTATATCTTCTTTATACGCTGATATTTGCGGCTTTATCGAGACTTAAAGGAAAGAAAACCATGATAGCTGCGGCAGCCTTGTGCGTTTGTGTGCAGATGTTTGACCTCAGAGGATTTTTTGCGGAAAAACGCCAAAAATTCACGGCGGACGTTGTGTATGAAAACGAGATAGCATACGATGATTTTGAGAGAGCGTCCGAGGGAGCGGATAGGATAGTTTTCCTGCCCGTACCCAAAAATTTTCTTCATTACAAAAAAATGTACTACAGCTTCGGCGAGTATGCCTGCGCTCTCGGTCTGGAAATGAACGTATTCTACACGGCTCGGCAGGATTATAAGACCCTTAAAAGCACTTCCGAGGACGAATACGATAAGCTGATAAACGGTAAAGGCGATGCGAACGCTTTGTACGTTTTCTTTGATGAAAGCGATGTTCCTACAAATAACGCTTATTTTGAATCATATCGGCTCGGCGGCTATACGGCGGTAAGAATTTCAGAATATAGTAAGCCTACTTGAAAAGCAGACAAAAGGAACTGAATAAAAATTTTTCATAGCAAGGCGGAGGAGGAAAGCGTGCTGTCGCACGGTGACGACGACAACGCAGCTATGGAGAATTTTTATCAGTGAACTTGTTTGGTTTTCAAGTAGGGTTACTATAAGAATACCGAAACGCCGAATCAAGGAATTTCCCCCTCGATACGGCGTTTCAGTATTATGGAATGTTTTGAAGAAGTTATCATGTACTATACTCTTATTCTATCACTGAAAGCAAATGAATAGTACCGTAAATTTCCGATATTTTACCCTAAAATCACGACATTTTTTTAAGGATCGCCTTTATGAATACAGTAAAAAATATAAAAATTCATAAATTGGCAAAAAACACTTGCAAATTTTGCGAAAAGAGGGTATAATAGAATAGAAGAAAATACTTCGGAGAGTGTATATGGAAAAAAACAGAACAGTTCAGCGCGGAAAGGGCAGGAAAAAAGGGCGTCCGAAAGTGCGCTTTCGCTTGGGAACGCTGATGATGATATTCATTTTGTCCTTTGCCGCTTGCTTTGTATTATATATGTCAGCCGCTAATCTTAACGATAATTTTTTAAACGATGAATTCGGGATTTCCACCGCCGAACCTGTTTCGGAGGAATCGGAGGTCACTCCCGATGAAACGTCCGACGCGGCTGAACCCAACAGCGGAGCCGAAGAAGCGGCTAACCCTGTTCCGCAGTCCGCAAAGGCTGAAAATACCTATTTCGACAACTGCTGTCTTATAACGGACTCTACCCTTGCAGGCATGAACAAGGGCTTCGGTAAGGACTGCATATTCGGCGGAAACAGCATAAATACTTCCAACGTAATGTCGGAAAAGCTTGAAAGCAGCTTTGGTTCGCTTTCGGCATACGATATTGTGAAGAATAAGAAGCCGCAGATACTTTATATAATGCTGGGCAGCGAACTCGGCACGGCTTCGGCGGACGATATGATCGCGGCGTACACAAATCTTGTAAGCAGTCTCAGTTCGGCTCTTCCCGATATGAAAATATACGTAATGCAATATCCGCCTGTTATATACGATTCGGATACTCTTACAAACGAAATTATCAACGATTATAACAACAAGCTCCTTATGATGTGCGATAATCTGGGAATTTATTGTATCGACACAAATACCGCCCTCAAATCGGAGGACGGAAAGCTACAGGAAGAATACTGGTCATACGAGCTGCTTGCTTTGTCGGAGCAGGGATATGATAAGATAATCGAATATATTTTAACTCATACGGCTTAATGTCTGTTTATTAGTCGCCACACAATATATTGTGGCGGCTTTTTTATTTTCACAGCTTTTGGGAAATAACGGTATATAGCCGTTTTTTTATTTTTAAATGATTTTATTGTGCTTATTGCATAGAAAAATAGTGAAATATGGATAATCTGCTGTTAAAATATACAATTGACAAATGACGGATTTTAGATTATACTATTATAAGATAGAGAAACGGAGATACAATATATTGTGTTGGAGGTTGGATAAAATGATAATTCATATTATTAAAAGAGACAGAAGAAAAGTTCCATTTAATGTTGAAAAAATAGCAAACGCTATTTTTAAGGCGGCTCAGTCCTGCGGCGGCACAGATATGACGACCGCTATGGAGATCGCCGCCGAGGTGTGCAGCCTTTATGAAAAGGAGAACCCCGGCAAAATTCCTACCGTTGAAGAAATTCAGGACCTCGTTGAAAAAGTCCTTATCGAAAACGGTCACGCGAAAACGGCTAAGGCTTACATACTTTACCGCTACGAGAGAACTCGTTCGAGAGAAATGAAAACGAATCTCATGTGCGTTCTTAACGAGCTGACCTTCAGCGACGCAAAGGACAGCGATATAAAACGTGAAAACGCCAATATCGACGGAGATACCGCAATGGGTACGATGCTCAAATACGGCTCCGTTTCGGCGAAAGAATACTACGGAATGTACGTTCTTGACCCAAAGCATTCAAAGGCTCACAGAAACGGCGATATTCACATCCACGACCTCGATTTCTACACTCTGACCACTACCTGCACTCAGATAGACCTTAAAAAGCTCTTTACCAACGGCTTCTCCACAGGACACGGCTTTTTGAGAGAGCCTAACGATATTTCCAGCTATTCCGCGCTTGCGTGTATCGCTATCCAGTCCAATCAGAACGACCAGCACGGCGGACAAAGCGTTCCGACCTTTGACTACGCAATGGCGGACGGCGTAAAGAAAACGTATGCCGCAAAATACATTCAGAACGTCGGCAGAGCGCTTGAGCTTATCGGCGGCATTGAAAACGGCATTGAAGCTTCAAAGCTCATAAAAAAGGAAATGCTTGAAAAGTATGACCTCAAACCAAACTTAGCCGACGATAACGGCTACCGTGAAAAGGAGCTTGAACTGCTCGCTTCGTATGTCGATAATGATACCGCTCTTAAAATACAGGATTTTTCACGCAGAAACGCTGAAAAAGAAACTGACCGCGCTACTTATCAGGCTATGGAAGCCCTTATCCACAACCTCAATACAATGAACAGCCGTGCCGGCGCGCAGACTCCGTTCAGCTCGATAAACTACGGTACGGACACCTCTCCCGAGGGAAGAATGGTTATAAAAAACGTTCTTCTCGCTCAGGAGGCAGGTCTCGGAAACGGCGAAACACCGATATTCCCCATTCATATTTTCAAGATCAAGGACGGCGTGAACTACAATCCCACCGACCCGAACTACGACCTTTTCAAGCTTGCGTGCAGAGTTTCCGCAAAGAGACTTTTCCCCAACTTCTCTTTCATTGACGCTCCCTTTAACTTGCAGTATTACAAGGAGGGCAATCCCGATACCGAGATAGCCTATATGGGCTGCCGTACAAGAGTTATCGGCAATAACTACGATAAGGACAAGGAGATCGTTACAGGCAGAGGTAACCTCAGCTTTACTTCGATCAATCTTCCACGTCTTGCTATCAAATCGAATCACAATGTCGGACTTTTCTTCGATAAGCTCGACGAAATGATGGATCTTGCCATAGATCAGCTTATGCACCGCTATCGTATACAGGCACAGAAGCGTGTAAGAAATTATCCTTTTCTCATGGGACAGGGCATATGGATAGATTCCGATAAGCTCTCCGCCGATGATACGGTAGGCGAGATACTTAAACACGGCACTCTTTCCGTCGGCTTTATCGGACTTGCGGAGACTTTAAAGGCTCTCATAGGCAGTCACCACGGCGAAAGCGAAGAAGCGCAGGAGCTTGGACTTGAAATAATCACGGCTATGAGAAAACGTCTTGACGAGGAATCAGCTCGCACAGGACTTAACTTCTCCCTGCTTGCAACTCCGGCAGAGGGACTTTCAGGACGCTTTGTCCGCATGGACGCAAAGAAATACGGCATTATCGAGGGCGTTACCGACAGGGATTACTACACCAATTCATTCCATGTCCCCGTTTACTACCACATAAGCGCATTTGAAAAAATAAAGATAGAAGCTCCCTATCACGAGCTTACAAACGCAGGTCACATCAGCTATATCGAGCTTGACGGCGACCCTCTGGAGAACCTTTCGGCATTTGAAAAGGTAGTACGCTGCATGAAGGAGTCGGGTATCGGCTACGGAGCTATCAATCACCCCGTTGACCGCGACCCCTGCTGCGGATATACAGGCATTATCGGCGACGTATGTCCCTGCTGCGGACGAAGCGAGCATAAGGACAACGTGGCGTTCGACCGTATCAGACGAATCACAGGCTACCTTGTAGGAACTCTTGACCGCTTCAACGACGGAAAGCGCGCCGAGGAGCATGACAGAGTTAAGCATAACGTATAATAAGGAAATATTATGGTTTTAAGAATATCAGGTATCGCCAATGATTCTATCGTTGACGGACCGGGAATCAGATTTACGATCTTTACTCAGGGCTGCCCTCATCATTGCGAGGGCTGCCATAATCCCCAAACTCACGACCCTGACGGCGGCAAAGATGCTGATACCGAGGAGCTTCTTGAAAAGATCAAGTCAAATCCGCTGTTGGACGGCGTTACGTTCAGCGGAGGAGAACCGTTTATGCAGGCTAAGGCTCTTGCCTCACTGGGACGAGAAATAAAAGCCCTCGGACTGAATATCGTGACCTACACGGGATTTACCTTTGAGGAGCTTTACAATAACCGTGAGAAAAACTCATGGGGCGAGCTTCTTGACGTTACGGATCACCTTGTGGACGGACCGTTCATTCTTGAAAAAAAAGACTGGGAGATCAAATTCAGAGGAAGCAGCAATCAGCGTTATATCGACTGCCCTGCAAGTCTTGCGGCAGGTCACGCGATCGAGATAGAACCATGAATATAATCGGGAGCATTTCGATGTTCCCGATTTTATTCATACAGAATCCCATTATTTTACCACTATCCACAACTTAAGCTGTTCCCTGTTATTAAAGCGTTCTAATATCGGGATTCCAAAGGGACGGTGTCCCTTTGGCGGAGTCCAGAGGCAGCGCCTCTGGTGGGGTGCGGGGCAAAGCCCTGCATAGCTTTTAAGCGCTCCGCAAAGGGTGAATTTCACAACAGTTTGACAAACTGTTGTGAAAGAGGGAACGCCCTGCAAGAGAGGGCGTTCCCTTAATAGGAACATAATTCCTTAAATTGTAAATAGTGCATTTATAATTACTATAATTAGAATCCCATTATTTTACGGCGCAGATAATTCTTCAGAATCGAATTTTAATAAAATTTCAGATAAAGTGAGAAAATTTGTCGCATTATACGTCTAATTATAAAAGTATGATTATTTTCCGAAAGGGGGATTCTATGGATAACGGAGAACTTTGTTATCAGCGATACATAAACGGCGACGATGAGGGTCTCGTTGAAATAATACGTGATTACAAGGACGGACTTCTTCTTTATTTATACGGAATTACCGGAAATATCGGACTTTCTGAGGAATACGCTGAGGAAACCTTTTTCAAGCTTGCCGTAAAAAAACCCGCTTTCCGAGGAAAAAGCAGCTTCAAGACATGGCTTTACACAATAGGCAGAAACGCCGCTATCGACGGTATGAGAAAAAACTCCAGAATATCAGATATTCCGTTGGAGGAATATACCGATATATACGACGAATCCGACATCGAAGCCGACTTGCTCAAAGAGGAACAACGGCTGCATCTGCACAGAGCAATGAAAAATCTCAGCAGCGATTACCGTCAGGTGCTTTACCTCACTTTCTTTGAGGATTTTTCCATTGACGAGACCGCAAATATAATGAAGAAAAACAAGAAGCAGGTAAATAACCTTTTGTATAGGGCCAAACAGTCCCTCAAAGCGTCACTTGAGAAGGGAGGGTTCAGTTATGAAGAGCTATAAGGAAATTGCCGACAGCGTTCTGAAACGTAGAGATGAGTATTTCAAAGCCAAAAAGCGCAGACGCGCATTAATTATCAAGACAGCTTCTTCCGTAATGGGAACAGCGGCGGCGGCAGTTATCGGATTTATGATATACAACAACACCATTCTGCAAGACATAAAGCCCGACCGCTACGGCAGCCGATATACTACCACGGAAGCAGTCGCAACAGCTCCGTCTCACCCTGAAACAAACGAAACAGTCACAACGCAGGTATGCCGACCGGAAAGCGAACATTCACACGCACGAACCGAAAAAACTTCGGCTACAACGACCGCTCCCGAGGAAACAAAGTCTGCCACAACAAAGGAAACCATTCCCGAAGAAACAAGGTCAGCCACATCAAAGAAAACAACTCCCGTTACTGAAACTGATCCCCCAACATTTAAAACTACCTCAATACAAAACAAACCCACCTCGCCCGTACAAACGCATATAGCAACTACTATAGTATCCCTGCCTTTTACTCATTTGACCGCTTTACCGTCTACTACCGAAAGCCATCACGGCGGAGGTACGGGCGCGCCGCCTATGGAAACAGACCCGCCCGTTATGGATACAGCGCCTGTTGAAACATACGCTACGACCGTTATCTCAACATATCCCCAGATTCCTATGGGAACAGGCTCTATACCGCTGTCTACCGTGACAACAAGTCCATTTTTGACAGGCAGTTTCGTCACTTCCGCAACTATGACATTCGCAACAACTACGACAACGACAACTACGGTAACTGCAACCGCATTTCCCGATACCGAAACAACTACCACACCGATAGAAGAAGAAATTCCGTCTGCCCCGCAAGTGATCTATTACGACGATAAATTCATGTCTGGAGCTACATAAAAAAATAAGGACACGGCATTCCCGTGTCCTTATTTCATATTCTTATTTTAATAATTCTTCCGCAAGTTCGTCTATATATTCTTCTGTGAGAACGTCGCTGAAGCCGCATTCCTTTAATGAATCCCTGAATCCGCAGTCCTTTGAATTTGCAGGTACTGCGGCTATTTTTTCGTACTTTTCAAGCGCAGCCGCAGGGTCGCTGCGAACCTCGTCAAGCATATCCAACGCCGCAAGCGCCGATACTCCGTAGCTTATATAGTAGCCGGGAGCTTCAAAAATATGCGTCATATAGTAAAACGGATAGCCCTCCGCATCGTCGCCCATGACCTCATCGTACAGCTCCAATACTTCCTCGGGCGTGAGTTCCTCAGCTTTTTCAAGAGCGCGGTATTCAAATTCGCCGACCTGAAATCCCGAAACTACGGCGTCTGCAAGGTCGCACAGCAATTTCAGCTTCATAGCCTCGGACTGCTTGCCGTATATTTCATCGTAAAACTGCATGAACATAAGCTCCATGCCCTGAGACTGTATTTCCGCAACGTCAAGATTTGTTTCCGTCAGATAAGCGTTCGTATCGTCGCTGAAAGAGGCGTGAAAATGACCGAACTCGTGAATAGCCGATGACATATCGTAATACGAGCCGTCCGTATAAATATAGATCAGCGCAGTATTGTCCGTCGGAAGATCGGTAGTAAACGAGCCTGTGTAGCAATTATCTCCCTCGGCTATGGTGTAAAGCTCCTCGTTTATAAGGCGGTCTGCGGACTTTTTTATACCCGAAGAAAGTCTCGAAGTGTACTCCTTCATTTTCTCAAACGGATCGTCAAAAACTACAGGCGAATCAAATACGTCATCGGAATATTTGTTTTCCTCAAACCTGTCGTAAAGCTCCGATACTACAGGCTTGATTTTTTCGTCCACTTTGTCTGAGAGTTTCAGAATATCCTCGGGAGTATAGTCACGATTGTAGTATTCGTAATAACTCTCGGGGTCAATATTTGACAGGACTTCAAGATATATTTCAGCGCATTTAAGATTTTTTTCATCATCGCTGAGTGAATCGTCATACGCAACGTCAAAATAACTGTCAACATTTTCGTCGTTCACGTTGTAATCGACCGAAGCATATCCCTCAACACGCGACAGATTCATGCCCCTCTGCGTGTAGTATTCCGCCGCTTCATCATCGGTAAGCTCTTTGAAAAGCTCGGAATACTGCGATTTGCTGCCCTTAGCAAAGGCATAGCTGAGCGCGTCCCCGATAACGTAAAAGGTCTCGCTGAGTTCCTCATATTCGCTTTCCAAATCGTAATTATCCCAGTCAAGATAAGATTCGATACACTTGTACGTCATTGCATCGGAAGCCGTGTCCGCATACTTTAAAAGAACGTCAATATCGTCTTGGACAGCCTTTTCGTTGTCGGACGTTTTTATATCTTCAAGGAGCTTTCGTATATCCTCGTTTACATCGGCTATATCCACGGTGTCATAGCTATAAACAGGCGTTTCCGAAGTATTCTCGACCTCCGACGACTCCGAATCGTATCCGAAATTTTCAAGCGAACACGAACAAAGAGAAACGGGCAGAGAAGCCGCCACAATAATCGTTAAAAATTTGTATTTTCTCATAATGTTATTTTAAATAAGCAGTTTTTCAACAGCTTTCGGGAGTTCAGTCATATCGTTTATAATAATATCAGCCGCCGCAAGCTCCTCGGGAGTTCCGTAGCCGTAACCGCAGCCTATGGACTTCAAGCCGTTTTCAACAGCCGTTTCTATATCGTGGAAACGGTCGCCGATAACTATATACTGTCCCTCATGCTGCAAGCTGAACATACGGAATATCTGATATTTCGGAATAAAATCATACTCCTCGCAGCAGTAGAAAAAGTCGAAAAAGCGGTCAAGTCCGAACACTCTCGAATGACGCTCCATATACTTTATGCGGCAGTTGCTCAGGAAGATCAGGGTATGCCCTGCCGCTTTCAGCTCCGACAAAACCTCTTCGGTATGAGGAAACAACGCTCCCTCGCCGTTTTCAACACGGCGAGCCATGTCCTCGCCGAGCATTATACGCGCCTTTTCACGTATATCGAGCGAAGCGTCGGGCAGAAAGCTGCTCCACATATCCGTGGAATTAAATCCCAACCAATAGCTTATTTCCTTGTCTGTATACTCTTTATACGGCATATAGCCGTTGTCGGAAAGCCATTTGCAGGTCGTCCGAAAAGCGGGCGCATACGTCAGCATGGAACGGTGAAGCGTTCCGTCATAATCAAAAATAAGATTCGCCATTTAGTCCTCTATTTCACGTATAAGATTTATCATCTCGATTGCGCCCTCGGCACATTCGCTGCCCTTGTTGCCTGCCTTTGAGCCTGCGCGCTCTATAGCCTGCTCGATGTTCTCAGTCGTGATAACGCCGAACATAACGGGAATATCGCTGTTAAGGGACACCTGAGCAATGCCCTTTGCAGCCTCGTTGCATACAAGGTCGTAATGGGACGTGCTGCCGCGAATTATTGCTCCGAGACAGATAACGGCATCGTACTTGCCGCACTTTGCCATTTTCTGAGCAATAAGCGGAATTTCAAACGCGCCGGGGACCCATGCAACGTCTATCGAGTCCTCGGAAACATCGTGTCTTTTCAGCGTGTCTATCGCTCCGCCCAAGAGCTTGCTTGTGATAAATTCGTTGAATCGCGCAACTACAATGCCGATCCTCACGTCCTTCGGAATTAAATTTCCCTCATAAGTTTTCATAATATAAACTCTCCTTTAAATTTCATCGCTGTACGGAGTGTAATTCTCCTCCAACAGCTTAATTAACTCGTCTTTGTTTTCGGTGATTTTAAATTTTACCGGACTTACCGCCTTTTTGAAATAAAGCTCCAGAACATCGCCGTCTATTATATATTTATATTCGTCACAGCTTACTTTCAGTTTTCTCCTGTATTTATAAAGAACGCCATCGGCGGTTATATAAACATCTCTTGCAAACAAAACCATGAATATATAATGAATTGCAAAAACTGCCCACATAACAGCAGCCATGAGATGAAAAAGCTTATCCTCATCATCGTCTGAATATTGTAAAAAGTTCATCAACATATTAGAAACTGATATAATTATCCATGTTACATATAAAGCAACTTTCTCCTTAACTCTGACCTTATTCTCATGCAGCTTTATTTTCGGCACATTTATGAGTACACAAATGAACTCATACAAAAATAACCCTATTAAGATCAACATCAAAGCCATCATTAAATGATCCAATAATCTCATATCATTTTCCCCTTTTAATAATCGAGAATATGCCCCATTCTGTCACGTTTGGTTTTCAGATAGAACAAGTCATATGCAGTAGCGTCCATTTGGATAGGGATACGCTCCTTTATTTCAAGACCGAATCCGCTGAGACCGTACACCTTATCGGGATTATTCGTAAGCAGACGCAGGGTTTTGCAGCCCAGCTCACGAAGTATCTGCGCTCCGATATAGTATTCCCTCATATCGCCGGGGAATCCGAGAGCCAAATTAGCATCGAGAGTATCCATACCGCCGTCCTGCAATTCGTAGGCTCGCAGCTTGTTCACAAGTCCGATACCTCTGCCCTCCTGCCGCATGTAAAGGAGAACTCCCCTGCCCTCCTTTTCTATCTGAGTCATAGCCGCCGCAAACTGCTGTCCGCAGTCGCATTTCAAAGAGCCGAACGCGTCCCCCGTAAGGCACTCGGAATGAACACGGCACAGAATATCTTCGCCGTCCCCGATGTCGCCCTTTACAAGAGCAACATGGTGTTCGCCGTTAAGCCTGTTGACGAAGCATACTGCCCTGAATTCCCCGTATTTCGTAGGCAGCTTTGTATTGGCAACACATTCAACAAATGTCTCGTGTACTTTTCTGTACTCCTTGAGAGCCTGAATGGTAATGAACTTCAAGCCCCATTCTTTGGCTTTTTCCTGCAATTCGGCGGCTCTCATCATTGTGCCGTCGTCACGCATTATCTCACAGCAAAGACCGCATTCTTTCAGCCCTGCAAGCCGCATAAGGTCAACCGTGGCTTCGGTATGTCCCTCACGCTCCAGAACGCCGTTTTTCTTTGCAGTCAGCGGAAACATATGACCGGGACGGCGGAAATCCTCGGGTCTTGCGCTGTCGTCAACCGCCATTCTCGCCGTGAATCCACGTTCCTGCGCTGAAATTCCCGTAGTTGTCTCAACATGGTCGATAGACACGGTAAACGCCGTTGAATGATTATCGGTATTATAGTCCACCATTTGCGGCAGGTGAAGCTTGCCGCACAGTTCAACGCTCATGGGCATGCAGATAAGTCCTTTTGCATGAGCCGCCATGAAGTTGACGTTTTCTGTTGTAGCGAACTCGGCGGCGCATATCATGTCGCCCTCGTTTTCCCTGTCCTCGTCATCGGTGACAAGAATAATTTCGCCGTTCCTGAGAGCTTCAACAGCCTCCTCCACCGTATTGTACTTAAAGTTTTCGGGCATTGTTATCACTCCTATTTATTGATCTTTACATCTCCGACATCAGCCGAAAGCTCAGCCTTGCACTTGTCGGCGATAAGAACGTCCTTTTTCTTGCTGACGTAGTCCTCTGATTTGTCGGTAACGGTAAAATCAAGACCCTGCGTATCGAGGTCGATGTCCCCGACGTCTGCGGAAATTTCAAGCTCGCATTCGGCTGTCTCGACAAGAGTAACGTCAATATCTCCCACATCGGCAGATATTTTTGAATCGCCTGTAAGCGATATATCCCGACAGTTTATCTGACCCACGTCCGCCGAAATATCAAAGCCGCCCGAAAGTCCCACTATCTCTATATCGCCCACGTCTGAGGAAACGCTAAAGTCCGCAAAGCTTTTCGGCAGCGTAATGTCAAGGTCTGTTGACAGGTTCACGAATTTTGAATTGAAATCCTCCCCCGCCATAGTAATATTTAAAGTCTGACCGCTTGTGTTATATTGTATTTTGACCTTTTCCAGCGCGGCGTCCGTCTTTTTCTCATTGATACCTCGGCATGTATAGCTGCCTGCAATTCTGACTTTTTCGGAATCTCCGTAACTTATTTTAAGTTTGCCGACGCTTACGTCAACGTCCAGACCTGTAATATTTTCTCCCGAAATTTCCAGCGTTTCCGAATTTGTCTTTTCAAAATCAAAGGACGTGTCAACATTGAAGCCGTTCACGCTTATATTGCACGATACAAGTGTGATAAGCGGTATAGCCGCGCTTATTATCATCGCTTTTTTCATATCATATCCCCTTTAAAAAAATCCGTTTTCCGCAAGAAAGCCTTTGTCTATCCCGTGGGCGGCGGTATTCTCCGCTTTGGGTCCGAGCAGCTTCTCCACGTACTTTCCGATAATATCATTTTCAAGATTCACAATATCGCCTGCTTTTTTCGACGACAATATTGTCTGAGCCGCCGTATGCGGAATTATTGATACGCTGAAATTATTTTTATTTACCTCCGCTACAGTAAGACTTATGCCGTCAATGGCAATAGAGCCTTTTTCCACGATATACCGCATAATATCGGCGTTTGCGGATATGGTATACCATACGGCGATACCGTCGTTTTTTATGCCTGTTATCGTACCTGTGCCGTCAATGTGTCCCGATACGATATGTCCGCCGAACCGTCCGTTTGCCGCCATTGCGCGTTCGAGATTTACGGGACTTCCCTGTTTGAGCATACCCAGCGAGGAACGTTTCAGCGTTTCGTTCATTACGTCAGCCTGAAATATACCGCCGTCAAGCTTTGTGGCTGTTAAACATACTCCGTTGACTGCAATGCTGTCGCCTATATTAACATCGGCAAGAATTTTTTCAGCCTGAATACGTATAAAAGAATTGCTACCGTTACGGCGGACTTCTTTTACAGTTCCGACTTCCTCAATTATTCCCGTGAACATTTCTCACCCTGCTTTCAATTAAAATATCATCGCCGATACGCTTTACTTTTGTATTTTCAAGCATAAAAGCGTCGGACGGCGTTGGTACTCCGATTCCCGAAACAGGCGACTTTGCATCAGCTCCGCCGAAAATTTTCGGCGCGATATAAGCCTGAACTTTATTCACAAGTCCTGCATTCAGCATAGACCAGTTGAGTTCTCCTCCACCCTCTAAGAGTATGCTGTCGATTTGCAAAGCGCTTAGCTCACTCATAAGTTCGTTTAAATCAATATGACCGTTTTTTTCACCGACCACAAGCGTATTACAGTGCGATTCGGAAAGCGCAAGTCTTTTTTCTTCATTTTGTGAGGAAGTAGCGATAATTGTCGTGACCTCCTTCGCTGTGCGGACAATATTGCAGTCGAGCGGAATACGCAGATGTGTGTCGCATATGATTCTTATCGGATTCCGACCGTTTTCAAGTCTGCACGTCAGCATCGGGTCGTCTGCAAGGACAGTCCCGATACCGACCATTATAGCAGAGTGTTTCAGCCTTTCACGCTGCACGTTACGCCGTGCCGCTTCTCCCGTTATCCATTTCGATTCACCCGTATGACAGGCGATCTTGCCGTCCGCAGTCATGGCATATTTCATAGTCACAAAGGGCGTACCTGATGTAATGTAATGGAAAAATATTTCGTTCAGCTCGTCGCATTCGCTGCGGAGGACGTTTTCCGTGACCTCTATGCCGTTTTCCCGAAGCAGCTTTACGCCTTTTCCTGCAACAAGCGGATTCGGGTCGGCAGAACCAATAAACACGCGTTTTATCTTATGCCCGATCACAGCTTCGGTACACGGGGGCGTTTTCCCATAGTGACAGCACGGTTCAAGCGTAACGTACATATCCGCTCCGCTGCAATCAATACCACGGCTGTCACAGTCGGCAAAAGCGTTGCGCTCGGCATGAAGTTCACCGCACTTATGATGATACCCTCTGCCGATGATCTCTCCGTCACGGACGATGACAGCTCCCACCATTGGATTGGGGTTCACAAATCCGAGTCCTTTTTCCGCAAGCTCCAGAGCGGCTTTCATATATTCCTCGTGAGACATATTCACCTCCACAAAAAAATCCCCGAAAATTCGGGGAAAAATCTGTCTATAGAAGCAGACGATCCTCTCTCATCCGGACTTGCGCGAACAGCTCCGCACTCACCGTCGGCTTCGGAATTTGACCGAATCAACCGCAAAAGCGGCTCACAGGCTACATACTTTCCTCTATCTCAAAAAAGAAAAGTATACTGTCGGTAGGGAATCTCACCCTGCCCCGAAGATCATACTCTAATTATATCATAACGTTAATTTTATGTCAATACGATTTTTAAATTTTGTATGTGTAAAAAAAAGTTGGTGAACATTTTTTCTGCAAATACAAAGTGTAGGGGACGGCGCCCACGATGTCCCGTTTCCGAACTGTAAACGTCACCCTATTTCGGGACGTCGTGGGCGCCGTCCCCTACAAAATTCACTTACCTTAATGTATTCATAAAAAATTTATTTGCAAAAAATTGTGATACTATTGACTTTTTTGACGTTTCGTGATAGAATTAAATCATGGTATGGTTTGGGGTACAAACTGCACTTATTAATTTTTAATAAATATATATGGAGGGTCTATATTATGTATTGTAAAAATTGCGGAAACGCTGTTGACTCAAATGCGGCTGTCTGCGTAAACTGCGGTACTCCCGTAGGTCAGGGCGTAAAATATTGCGGAAACTGCGGAAACGAAGTAGCTCCCGGCGCTGCTGTCTGCATGTCGTGCGGCTTTGCCGTTCAGAACAAAACTGTTGCCGCTCCCGGCGCAAAGTCAAAAATGGCGGCAGGTCTCCTCGGTATCTTCCTCGGAGCTTTCGGAGTACACAACTTCTACCTCGGATTTAAGGGCAAGGCTCTTGCGCAGCTTCTTATCTCCGTTCTCAGCTGCGGTACACTTGCCATTGCAAGCGAGATATGGGGTCTTATCGAAGGTATCATGATCCTTA
The DNA here is from genome assembly GCA_017622925.1 of Ruminococcus sp. GTDB lineage: Bacteria > Bacillota > Clostridia > Oscillospirales > Ruminococcaceae > Ruminococcus. Next base: position 44,238 of record JAGAQC010000062.1, on the reverse strand, counting down.
CGGGAAGCATCAATACCGACGCTGACGGAAATCCCCTCGGCGACTGATAAAGATAACGTTATTTGTGGAGGTTTAATATGAAATCAAAAATGGCAGCCGGACTTCTCGGAATTTTCCTCGGAGCATACGGCATACATAATTTTTATCTCGGATATACAAAGAAAGCTGTTATCCAGCTTGTGCTGTCCCTTTGCACCTGCGGTCTTGCCGGAATCTGGGGCTTCGTTGAGGGCATTATGATCCTCTGCGGAAGCATCAATACCGACGCTAACGGAAATCCGCTCCAGTGATCGAACTTATTTGATTTTCAAAATAATTAAAAAGCAGCTTCAGCGTTATGCCGAAAGCTGCTTTTTTGTTAAATGAGCTTCTGCCACTCTGTTTCCTTGAAGCCCACAAGAACCGTATCGCCGCTTATTGCAATAGGTCTTTTTACAAGCATACCGTCCGACGCCAAAAGCTTTAGCTGTTCCTCCTCCGTCATGTCGGGCAGCTTATCCTTTAAGCTCATGGACTTGTACAGCAGTCCGCTTGTGTTAAAAAATCTTTTTAGGGGCAGTCCGCTCTTTTTGTACCATTCGGCAAGCTCCTCGTATGCAGGGTTGTTTTCCTTGATGTCCCGAAGCTCGTATGAAATGCCGTTGTCGTCAAGCCACTTCTGAGCTTTTTTGCACGTTGTGCATTTTGGATAGCATAAAAATATCATTTTGATTCCTCCGTTTTATAGTCTTATGATAACCAAATTATAGCATATTAAGCACAAAATTGCAACAGTCGCGGAAAAAATTTCACATGCCTGCTAAAACTTTACGCATACCTCGTAAATTGATTTTCATAAGCAGGGTTTTAACAAAATATTTAATTTTATAAAAGCATGTTGACCTTTTGAAAGGAATATGATATAATTGTTGTAAATGTGAATACATTACGTATATGATACTTATAATAGACCTGTTCAGTAACCTGAAAAATGCTGAATGACGCAGGATTTTTTGTGCTGTGCAAAGTCGGATTTCCGCAGGAATACTGTATGTATTTCAAGGAAAGCCGACAAAGCACAACGCAAAAAAGACAAGTCAGGCAGCGTTTTGAAGGTTATTGAACAGGTCCAGTAAAGGACTAAGGGAGAAAAAAGAATGAACTACGAAACAGCCAAGCAGCTCCTTGATAAGTACGATCAGGGGCATCTTCTTAAATTTTATGACGAGCTTACCGAAACAGAACGTTCGGAGCTTCTCAAACAGATCGGATCCATAGACTTTTCGCTTCTTGAAAATCTCGATGCCGAAAAAAGATTAGCCGCCAACAGAGGAAAAATAGAACCTATCGAAGCAGTAACCATAGACGATATTGCAAGAAACAGCGAAGATTATCTGAACACGGGAATTTCCGCCATTAAAGCAGGAAAGGTCGCAGCCGTTCTGCTTGCCGGCGGACAGGGTACAAGGCTCGGTTTCGACAAACCAAAGGGCATGTTCAATATCGGCGTCACCAAAGAGCTGTATATCTTTGAATGCCTTATAAACAATCTTATGAAGGTAGTCGAACTCACAGACACATGGATTCCTCTTGTCATCATGACAAGCGAAAAAAATAACGAGGATACGGTCAATTTTTTAAAGGAACATAATTATTTCGGCTACAACAGCGAATATGTAAGCTTTTTCATACAGGATATGGCTCCGTCGGTGGATTTCAGCGGAAAAATACTCATGGAGAGCAAATCGCGCATATCCTCATCGCCTAACGGAAACGGCGGTTGGTTCTCGTCCCTTGTACGCTCTGGAATTTTCGACAAGCTGACTTCGCAGGGTGTTGAATGGCTGAACGTGTTTGCAGTTGATAACGTTCTTCAAAAAATAGCCGACCCCATGTTCATCGGAGCGGTCATCTGCACAGGCAACGACTCGGGCGGAAAGGTAGTCGCAAAGGCTGACCCGTATGAAAGAGTTGGCGCAATGTGCCTTGAAGATGAAAAGCCGTCTATCGTTGAATATTACGAGCTTACCGATGAAATGGCTAATCAGCGTATGGCTGACGGCGAGCTTGCGTACAAATTCGGCGTTATCCTTAATTATCTTTTCAGGACTGACAAGCTCGTTGAAATAAACAAGCAGAAAATGCCCGTGCATATAGTGGATAAAAAGATACCCTGCATCAACGAAAACGGCGAACTTATAACGCCCAAAGCTCCCAACGGCTGCAAGTTTGAAACGCTTATCCTCGATATGATTCACATGAACGATAGCTGCATTCCATATGAGGTCATTCGCAGCAAGGAATTTGCTCCCGTAAAGAATGCGGAAGGAGTGGATTCCGTGGAGTCCGCAAGAGCTTTGCTTGAAGAAAACGGCGTTGAACTTTAAGAACTTGTTTAAAAATCACTATCCACAACTTTAGCAGGGGGACGCTGTCCCCCTGCACCCCCTGCCAAAGGGGTGACCCCTTTGGAATCTCTGTTGTCGTAAATTGGACTGTGAAAATCCCATAATCATCACAATGCTGTTAGTCGCCATGATTTTCACAGTCCAATTCACGAGAACGGACACCGAGAGTTACTTCTTTAACAGAAAATACAGGAAACGAACTCCTCTAAAGTTGTAAACAGTGATTCAAAAACTTTTGATCAGCGGACTTTAAAAGGTCCGCTGAAATTGTGTGGAGATGTATATGAAAAAGCTGTTAAAATATTTGAAAAATTACAAAAAGGAACTGATCTTCGGTCCTTTTTTCAAGCTTCTTGAAGCAATTTTTGAACTTATCGTACCTGTCGTAATGGCAAACATAATCGACAAGGGTATCGGCAATAACGACAGCGGATATATCCTGAAAATGAGCGGAGTTATCGTTGTTCTCGGTATATGCGGACTGGGCTTTGCGCTGACATGTCAGTATCTCGCCGCAAGGTGCGCATACGGATTCGGAACGGAACTTCGAGAGTCGCTTTATAAACATATCAACACCCTTTCCCACAGCAGCGTTGACAAGATCGGCACGGCTTCTCTTGTGAACAGGCTTACAAACGACACCAATACGGTGCAGAACGGCGTAAACATGTTCATACGTCTTGCCGTAAGAGCGCCGTTTCTCGTTATCGGAGCTGCCGTTATGGCTGTAACTATAGACGCTAAGCTCTCGCTTATCTTTTTTGCCGCCGCTCCGCTTATCACAGCAATTATTTTTGTTATTATGCGCAAAACCGTTCCCATGTACAAAAAAACTCAGCAGAAGCTTGACCGCGCGGCTCTCCTTACAAGGGAAAATATCGAGGGTACACGAGTTATACGTGCCTTTTCACGTCAGCAGGAGGAAACGGACGAGTTCAACAAGGCTGTTGACGAAATATCCGCAAGTTCAATTGCGGTAGGAAAAATTTCCGCAATACTCAATCCTGCCGCATTCATGATAATGAATCTCGGAATAGTCGCTATCTTATGGTTCGGCGGAGTCCGCATAAACGCAGGCGACCTTACACAAGGCGAACTTACGGCGTTCACCAATTATATGACGCAGATACTCCTTGCGCTTGTGGTGCTTGCCAACCTGATAGTTACCTTTACAAAAGCCTTTGCCTCCGCAAACAGAGTAAGCGAAGTGTTCGACCTTGCTTCGGAGGAAAACGGCACTGAACTGCCCGACAGCAACATCGAAAACATCATAGAGTTCCGAAACGTTTCTTTCAGATACGATGGTGCGGGCGAAAACTCTGTAAGCGGACTTTCTTTCACGCTTAAACGTGGAGAAATGCTCGGCATCATAGGCGGAACGGGCAGCGGAAAATCCACAGCCGCCTCGCTTATACCCTGCTTTTACCGAGCTAAAGAGGGCGAAGTTATAGTCTCGGGAAAAAACGTCAAGGACTGCGACATGGACGCTCTCAGAAGTATAATAGGCTATGTTCCGCAGAAAGCCGTTTTATTTACGGGAACGGTCAGGGACAATATGAAATGGCGAAAAGCGGACGCTTCGGACGAGGAAATTATCGCCGCTCTCAAAACCGCTCAGGCATGGGAATTTGTTGAGAAAATGCCTAAAAAGCTCGATACTTCCGTAGCGCAGGGAGGACGAAATCTTTCCGGCGGTCAGCGGCAGCGTCTGTCCATAGCAAGGGCATTGGTCGGACGACCGGAAATAATAATTCTCGACGATTCAACAAGCGCGCTGGACTACTCCACCGACTTGAAGCTGCGGAAAGCGTTAAAAAGCGATATGAACGGTTCTTCCGTAATTATGATCTCTCAGCGTACAACGTCGCTAAAGGACGCAGACAAGATAATCGTAATGGACGACGGTCAGCCCGTAGGTATCGGAAAGCACGAAGAACTGCTGAAAACCTGCGGCGTTTACAGCGAAATATACAGCTCGCAAATGAATGAAAAGGAGGACGGCGGCAATGTTTAAGACCTTATCGAGAATTTTCTCCTACGCAAAGCCTTACATCGTTTATTTCGTTTTTACGATAATATGCGCCGCTGTGGGAGTTTCGCTTTCCCTCACCGTTCCGATATTCATAGGAAAAGCTGTTGACTGCTGTATCGGCAGGGGCGACGTTGATTTTGCAAGGCTCGGGGAAATTGCCGTAGTACTCGGCGGCGTGGTCGTTTTCAGCGGACTTTTCCAATGGCTCATGAGCCTTTGTACAAATAAGCTTGCGTTTCTCACTGTACGCGATCTTCGAGCCGACGTTTTTGCAAAGCTTGAAAGAGTTCCCCTGAAATACATTGACGGTTCGACAAAGGGCGAACTTACGAGCCGTGTAATAAACGATGTTGAAATTATTTCGGACGGACTTTTGCAGGGCTTTACGCAGTTTTTCAGCGGAGTTATCACTATATTGGGAACTCTTGTATTCATGATGTTCATAAATTTCAAAATAGCGATAGTCGTAGTTCTGCTCACGCCCCTTTCGTTTCTTGCCGCTTCAAAAATAACAAAGGCGACGCACAACTCATACATGAAGCAGTCCAAAATGCGAGGAGACATGGTTAGCTTTGCGGAGGAGTTTGCAGGAAATCAAAAGCTTGTACGGGCGTTCATTTACGATAAACGCGCAGAGGACAGATTCAACGAAATAAACAGCGAATACGGAAAAATCGGCACAAAAGCAACGTTTTTCAGTTCCATGACCAATCCGACTACCCGTTTCGTGAACGGACTTATCTATGCAGCCGTAGGTCTTATGGGAGCTATGGGAGCAGTAGGCGGCTTCTCCTTTGTGGGAAAAATGACCGTGGGAAGTCTTTCGAGCTTTCTCGCCTACTCAAATCAGTATACAAAGCCGTTCAATGAAATATCTGGAGTTTTTGCGGAGCTTCAGAACGCTGTCGCATCGGCTCAGAGAGTTTTCAACGTTCTCGACGAGGAGGAAGTGGACGACGATTCCCATAAGGAAAAACTGACGAACTGCTCGGGAGGTCTCACCTTTGAAAACGTATGCTTTTCTTATGTTCCCGAAGTCGAGCTTATCAAGAATTTCAGTCTCGACGTAAAGTCGGGACAGCGTATCGCCATAGTAGGTCCGACAGGCTGCGGAAAGTCTACCATAATAAATCTGCTGCTGAGATTCTACGACATTGACAGCGGAAAAATTACGATCTCGGGTCACAACGCTATGGACGTCACCAGAGACAGTCTCAGAAGCAGCTTCGGTATGGTTCTACAGGAAACATGGGTATTTACTGGAACTGTCGCCGAAAATATCAGCTACGGTTCGGATACGGCTTCGAGAGAGGACATTATAGCTGCGGCAAAGGCAGTACACGCCCACGGATTTATAAAACGCCTTCCGCAGGGCTACGATACGGTAATATCCGAGGACAGCGGACTTTCGCAGGGTCAGAAGCAGCTTATATGTATCGCGCGGATAATGCTTATGAATCCCCCTATGCTTATCCTTGACGAAGCCACAAGCTCTATCGACCTCAGAACGGAACACCGCATTCAAAGAGCGTTCACGAAACTTATGAACGGCAAAACAAGCTTCATAATCGCCCACAGACTTTCAACTATAAAAAATTCCGATGTGATACTTGTTATGAACAGCGGAAATATCATCGAGCAGGGCAGCCACCGTGAGCTTATGGAAAAAGGCGGATTCTATGCTCAGCTTTATAACAGCCAATTTGCTACCTGACAAAAACGGACAGCGTTCGTTCAAAAAAATAACCAATCACTTGTGCAATATGTACAAATACGACACAGGAAAAATATTAAACTATCCAATTTTACGCTGTCCGCACAAAAAGCCTTTGACAAATTGCTTTTTTTGAGGTATAATATACATTAGGATTATAGTTTATTTATGATTTAAGCTTCTGAAATCAATTATGCAGAAGATATGAAAGGAAATGCTATGTCAAAAATTATCGCTGTAACTTCCGGCAAGGGCGGCACAGGTAAATCTACCGTGTGCGCAGGTCTCGGATATACTCTGGCAAAACAGGGTCACAGAACTCTCCTTATAGAATTGGATTTTGGTCTGAGATGTCTCGATATTATGTTCGGCATCGAAAACGAAATAAATTACGATCTGGGCGATGTCCTCAGCGGCAGAAAAACCGCTCTTGACGCTGTAGCACAGGTCCCTATGGCTTCAAATCTCAACCTTTTATGCGCTCCGAAAACTCTTACGACCGTTACTGCCGAGCAGATCGTTGACATCTGCCGCAGCGTCAAGAAGTATTTCGAGTACATAATTATCGACACGGGAGCAGGTATAAGCTCTCATGTATTCGATATTGTGGAGCAGGCTAACCTTATCCTCGTTGTTTCTACCCCCGACCCCGTTTGCATCAGGGACGCAAGCCTTATGTCGGATGAGTTCTACAACAGAGGCAACAAGAGCCAGCGTCTTATCATCAACAAAATAAGCAAAAAGGTCATCGGTGAAGCTCTCGTCAACAACCTCGACGAGATAATCGACAAGATAGGAGTTCAGCTTATCGGAGTAATTCCCGATGATTTCAAAATGACGGTCGCTACCGGAAAGGGTACGCCGATTCCAACGGATTCCTCCGCTCTTAAAGCCTTCGACGCTATCTCAAAGCGTCTCGGCGGAGATTTTGTTCCTCTTACCGTCAAAACCGCATGATAAAAAATATAATTCCGCTAAACGGGGAAAGGACATAAAAATGAAAATCGCAATTATAGCACACGACGCTAAAAAAGAGCTTATGGTCCAGTTTTGCAGCGCTTACTGCGGGATCCTTTCAAAGCATACTCTTATGGCTACAAATACTACGGGAAAACAGGTCAGCGAGGCTACGGGACTTCCCATAATCCGCTATCTCAGCGGTCGCGGCGGCGCAGAACAGATCCTTGCTCTGCTTTCCTGCAATGAAGTCGATGTTCTCTTGTTTTTCAGAGACCCCATTAATCCGAAAGTAACCGATGCAAACGATATTGATCTTCTCAGACTCTGCGATGTTCATAATGTCCCCGTAGCCACAAATATCGCTACCGCCGAGGCTCTCATACTCGCTCTTGAAAGAGGAGACCTCGACTGGCGTCAGGCTGGGAATGTTACCATATAACAAATAAAATTATTAAAAAAAGCGTGATGCCGTATGTTAAGCTTTGCGGCATCCGTAATTGTCCCTTTATCGGGACAATTTTCATGTAATCAAGAAAGGCTGATACTATGGCTCTCAATATAAAACGCCCCAACGGTACGGAGGACGTTATCCCAAAAAACGTTCACAAATGGCACACCGTTGAAAAAATCGCAAGAGATACTGCCGAAAGCTTCGGATTCGGTGAAATACGGTTTCCCACATTTGAAAGCACCGATCTGTTTCTTCGCTCTGTGGGCGAGACTACCGATGTTGTGCAGAAGGAAATGTATACCGTCATGGCTAAGGAATCAAAGTTCACGCTGCGCCCCGAGGGTACTGCCGGAGCTATCCGCGCTATGCTTCAGAACGGTCTGCTCAACGAGGCTCTCCCTCAGAGGGTATACTATATAGTTTCCTGTTTCCGTCACGAAAGACCTCAGGCAGGCAGACTGCGTGAGTTCCACCAGTTCGGACTGGAAATGGCAGGCAGCTCCTCCCCTGCTGCCGACGCCGAAGTAATTTCCCTCGCCCAGACCCTGCTAAACAGGCTCGGCTTGAAAAATATCAAGCTCTACATAAACTCTATCGGCTGTCCCACATGCCGCGCAAAGTATCACGATACCCTCAGAACGTATTTTTCTGCCCATAAGACTGAGCTTTGCGAAACGTGTCAGGACAGGCTCGTCAAGAACCCCATGAGGATACTTGACTGCAAAAGTCCCATATGTCAGGAAATTGCCAAAGACGCTCCCATAATCCTCGATTATCTCTGCGAGGAATGCAGCAGTCACTTTGAAAGCCTGAAAAGCTACCTTACTAAACTCGGTATCGAGTACACTGTGAACCCGAAAATCGTTCGGGGACTCGATTACTATACCAAAACCGTCTTTGAATTTGTTACTACCGAGATCGGCGCGCAGGGTACTGTATGCGGCGGCGGAAGATACGACGGACTTATCGAGCAGTTAGGCGGTCAGAAAACCCCTGCGCTCGGTTTCGCTATGGGTATCGAACGTCTGCTGCTCGTTATGGACAAGCAGGGCTGCGATTACCTTTCGCCCAAAAAGTGCGACATTTATTTCGCAACTATGGGCGACGCCGCGCTTGAAAAGGCTATGGAGCTTTCAAAGTCGCTCCGTGAGTACGGCTACTTTGCCGAGTACGATATGATGAACAGAGGTCTGAAAGCTCAGATGAAATACGCCAACAAGATCGGCGCAGCCTTTACCGTGGTTTTAGGCGACAACGAGCTTTCCGAGGGCAAAGCCAAGCTCAAAGAAATGGAAAAGGGCGAGGAAACTCAGATCGCTCTTGACGATAAATTTGCGGCGGCATTTGAAGAAATTTACTTCAATAAAATAATGGACGTTATGGAAGCGGAATCCGGCGACGGCGGCTTGCTCTCGTTCATGGGAGGAGATAAATAATATGGCTGATAATATGAACGGGCTTAAAAGAACGCATTACTGCGGCGACGTTACCGAAATAGGTCAGGAGGTCGTAGTCGGCGGCTTTGTTGAAAGAGTAAGAAATAAAGGCGGCGTTATTTTTATCGTCCTGCGTGACAGAACAGGCGTTGTGCAGTTGGCTTTCAGCGACAAATCAGACCCCGCTGTCTTTGAAAAGGCTGCGTCCTGCAAAAGCGAATACGTTCTCATGGCTAAAGGCGATGTCATCGAGCGTGAAAGCAAAAACGAGAAGCTGAAAACAGGTCACGTTGAAATATTCGTTACCGACCTTCGCATTCTTTCAAAGGCTCAAACGCCTCCCTTTGAAATTACTAACGAGACAAAGGTAAACGAAGAACTCCGCCTGAAATACCGCTATCTTGACCTGCGCCGAGCTCCCTTGCAGCAGAATATAATTATGCGGCATAACATCGCAAGAGTTACCCGTGAATATTTTTACGAAAACGGATTCCTTGAAATAGAAACTCCGATGATGATGAAATCGACTCCCGAGGGCGCAAGAGACTACCTTATCCCGTCAAGAGTACATCAGGGTAAGTTCTATGCGCTTCCGCAGTCGCCGCAGATATATAAGCAGCTCCTTATGATAGCCGGATACGACAGATATATCCAGCTTGCTCGCTGCTTCCGCGATGAGGATCTACGTGCCGACCGTCAGCCCGAGTTTACGCAGATAGACCTCGAAATGTCGTTTGTTGACGCAGAGGACATCCAAACCTGCGTAGAGGGCTTCGTTCAGCGTGTTTTCAAGGAAATTATGAACGTTGATATTCCCCTGCCGCTCCCACGCATTACCTTTGCGGACGCTATGAACCGCTATGGCTCGGATAAACCCGATACCCGATTCGGCTTTGAAATAAATGATATTACCGATACAGTCAAGAATATTGACTTCCCTGTATTCAAAAACGCCATTGAGGACGGCGGTACTGTCCGCGCAATTAACGTCAAAAACGGCGCGGCAACCTATACCCGAAAGGAAATTGACAAGCTTATTGAACACGCAAAGGGAATCGGCGCAAAGGGATTGGCATATATACGCTGTGTGGAAGAACCTAATTGCAGCTTCAAGAAATTCCTCAAGATAAATGAACTTGAAAATATACTTGCGTCAGTAGATGCTGTATGCGGCGACCTTGTACTTATATGCGCAGACAAAACAAAAACAGTCCTTTCGACCCTCGGCGCAATACGTCTGATATGCGGCAAACGTCTTGGAGTTATTGACGAGGACAAGTACAACTTCCTGTGGATAACAGAAATGCCGTTCTTTGAATTTGACGAGGAAAATAATACGTGGGTAGCCGCTCATCACCCGTTCACCATGCCTATGGACGAGTGTCTGGAATATCTCGACAGCGACCCTGCGAACGTCCGCGCAAAGGCGTGGGACCTCGTTCTCAACGGTACGGAGCTTTCCAGCGGATCAATGCGTATCACCGACTACGAGCTTCAGCAGAAAATGTTCGAGGCTCTCGGCATGACCGACGAGGAAATTCAGGCTAAATTCGGATTCCTTGTGGACGCTTACCGTTACGCTTCTCCCCCACACGGCGGTATGGGTATCGGTCTTGACCGTCTTGCCATGATAATGTGCAAGGCTGACAGTCTGCGTGACGTTACGGCGTTTCCAAAGGTTCAGAACGCAAGCGAGCTTATGTCCGAATGTCCCTCGGCTGTGGACAAGGCAAGTCTTGACGTTCTCGGTATCGAACTTACAGAAAATCAGTAAAACTAAAATCGCTTTTGAGACTTTCAACTCAAAAGCGATTTTTTACAGGAGATAATATGATTACCAATCCATTTGAATTTTCTTTTGACAATAAACGCTATCATACGCTTAACTACTATTTTAAGACAGTTTTCGGAAAAAAATTTTACAAAGCGGTGATAGACTGCGGTTTCACCTGTCCGAACATTGACGGCTCAAAAGGTACGAACGGCTGTATTTTCTGTGACAGCGGCAGCGGCTACTTTACAAACAAAAATCTATCCGTGACAGAACAGCTAAAGCTTGAATCCGAACGCATTTTCCGCAAAAACGGTGTCGTTCCGCTTATCGCATATTTTCAGGCAAACACAAACACCTACGCTCCTGTCGGTAAATTAAGAAAGGTTTACACCGAGGCTTTGGAGTTCCCGAATATCGAGGGCGTTTCTGTCGGCACACGAGCAGACTGCCTTCCCGACGATGTTGTGGAACTGCTCTGCGAGATAAATGCAAAAACAAATCTCACCGTTGAGCTGGGAATGCAGAGCGTTCACGAGGAAACGGTCAGACAAATAAATCGCTGCTGCACTCATGCGGAGTTCCTCGAAGGCTATAATAAGCTGAAAAGCAAGGGTATCCGCGTCTGCCTGCATATTATTAACGGTCTGCCGAACGAAACTCCCGAAATGATGGTCGAAACAGCAAGACAGGCTGCCGAGCTTTCCCCCGACGGAATAAAGCTTCAAATGCTCCATGTGATAAAAGGAACACGGCTTGCAGGGATGTACGCTAAGGGCGATGTCACTCTGCTGAGCCGTGATGAGTATATTGATATTATTGTCCGTCAGCTTGAACTGCTCCCTCCGCAAACCGTTATCGAGCGAATAACAGGCGACGGCGACAAATCAAAGCTTATTGCGCCTTTGTGGAGCGCGGATAAAATTGCCGTACTTGGCGGTATCGACAAAGCTCTTGCCGAAAAAAACACATGGCAGGGTAGACTTAGTCAAGGGGACGCTGTATAGTTTAACTGCGATAATTTTTTGTGTTCAAAGCACGAATTGAATTAAGTATCAGCAGCATCGCAACGCCCGAGTCGGCAAACACCGCAAGCCACATATTCGGGTGACCTATCAGTCCGAGAACAAGCACAGCCGCCTTTACTGCCAATGCAAAAATTATGTTCTGATACGAAATGCGCAGGGTCTTGTCGGCAATTTTTTTCGCCGAAACTATAGCCGCAGGCTCGCTGCTCATGAATACCGCGTCGGCGGCTTCAAGGGCAAGGTCTGCTCCCGACTGCATAGCTCCGCCGATGTCCGCTCCTGCAAGTACGGGAGCGTCGTTGATACCGTCCCCGACAAACATGACTGAGCCTTTCTGCTCGCGTATCTTGTTAAGCTCGCTGAGCTTTTCATCGGGCATAAGTCCGCCCTTTGCAAAGTCAACTCCCAGTTCTTTGCCTATGACCGCCGCATTTTCGGGCTTATCGCCTGTCAGCATTGCCGTGTGTATACCCATTCCTTTAAGCTCCGCAACAGCGTTTTTCGACGTCTTTTTAACCGAATCCGAAACTATTATCCTGCCCTCTGCCCTGCCGTTTACCGCCACATACACAACGCTGCCGAACGCAGTTTCAGGCATATCGGGAATTACGACGTTCTTTTCTTTCATGAGCTTTTCGTTGCCGCAAAGTACGGTATTTCCGCCAATTTCGGCATATACGCCCCTGCCTGCAAGCTCTCCCGACTTTTCGGGGGACGCAAGAAGAATTTCCTGCTCGCCGCATTTTGCAGCAATGCTTTCCGCAACGGGGTGCGACGAGACTTGCTCGCAGCTTCCGCATACCCGAAGAAGCTCCTTTTCGGAAAGTCTGCCGCATGAGGTTATTTCCGTTACGGTGAAGCTTCCGTTTGTCAGAGTTCCCGTTTTGTCAAATATAACAGACTTTATTTTTCCCAAAGCTTCAATAGAGTCTCCGCCCTTGAAAAGTATTCCGAGCTTTGAAGCAGCTCCGATACCCGAAAAATAGGCAAGCGGCACGCTGAGTACCAATGCGCACGGACAGCTTATTACAAGGAACGTCAAAGCCGAGTATATCCACTTTCCAACGTCCCCCGTAACTACCGAGCCGATTACCGCCGTCAGCACCGCCACGGCGATAACGATAGGCGTGTATATTTTGGAAAAACGGGTGATAAATCTGTCTATTTTCGGCTTTTCGGCAGAAGCGTCCTCCACAGCCTGAGCAATTTTCGAGATCATCGACTCGGACGCCGCCGCAGTCGCTTTAAGCGTAAATGTCTCCGAAAGATTTATGCAGCCCGACATGACCTTATCCCCAGCGCGGACAGTCACAGGCACAGGCTCGCCGTTTACCGCAGACGTATCAATTCGGGATTCTCCGCTTTCAACAACGCCGTCGGCAGCGATTCGCTCCCCTGCCTTTATCCTGAGTATGTCGCCGACTTCTATTTCGTCGGAATCAACACGGACAAATCCGCCGTTTCTCAAAACCTCCGCTTCGTCCACACGCAGAGCCGCCACGTCCGTTATCGCTTTTCGGCTTCTCGCAACGGCATAGTCCTCGAAAAGTTCGCCTATCTTGAAGAAAAGTACGACCCCCACGGCTTCGGAATATTCCCCGAGAATGAATGCGCCGACAGTCGCCACGGTCATAAGAAAATTTTCATCAAAGAAATTTCCGACACGGATATTTTTAAACGTGGCGATAAGCACATTATAGCCCAACAGCAGATATGCCGCCCCGAAAAGTCCCAAAGACAGCGGAAGAATGTGCAGCGTGTGATGTACAGCCAATGCCGCCGCAAATATCGCCACTCCGAGTATTAACGGTATAAGCTCTTTCTTCAATCCGCCTTCATGAGCGTGCTGATGTTCATGTGTCGCTGTCTCGCTGTTATGCTCATGTTCGTGTTCATGGTGATGTTCATGACCGCAGCAGCAGTCCTCTCCGTGGATATGCTCGTGTTCATGCTCGTGGTGATGTTCGTGACCGCAGCAGCAGTCCCCCTCATGTTCATGCTCGTGGTCATGTTCATGTTGACGGCTTCCTGCGTTCAAGGGAACTATCGAGACCCCTGCCTCTATTTTGCCTGCGATACGGTTTATCTCGGCAAGCAGTTCGTCCGTCAGCTCCCCCTTTATTTTGATTTTCCTCATGGGAAAATTCAGCGCAGCGTCCTCAACGCCGTCAAGTTTTTTTATAGCTTCTTCAATTTTTCCTCCGCAATGAGCGCAGCCCAAATTGCGTATCTCATAATTTTTCTCCATGTGTTTCCCTCCTTACAAATTGTCATTCAAACATATGAATAACTGTTCATGTGTTTATAATAACATATTATTTGCCGTTTGTCAAGGGGTTTTGAAAAAAATTTTCTAAAATTTCAATAAAAAAATAAAGCCCGCATCGAACGAGCTTTATTTAAGCGGCGAGCCGCCGTGTCCCTACAACAGGGAATATTTTATTTAATCGAAAAATCACAAAGACACAACATGTCATGTCACTACATAACTTCACCTGTGACTTGCGGCTTCGGGGACGCATATCCCGTTCATAAGATTACGGTCGGCAATGCCTGCGGCGGCTCGCCGCGCTAACGGCTAATTATACTTACCAGTAAGTGAAAACAACTCCTGCAAGCGGAGACAATACTATCATAATGACCAAAAAACTGAACGACTCAACAGATGTGAGCGTTGCGCGCTGTTCCGAGGGAAACATACTCTGCATAATTGCGTTAGTACGTACCTGCAAAGCGTCGTCGCCGACTGCCGCAATAAAACCGCCAAGAATCATTACAAAATACAACGGCGAGTGTTCTGCAAGAAATCCTGTCAGTACCAGTGCGGACGTCACAGCAAATATCCGCTTATAGCTGAGTTTCGAAAATTTTAGTATCAGCTTTGAACCGACAATGCCGCCCATTTCCATAAATAGCAATGCCAGACCAAGACTCCATTCGGGAATCCCTTTTTCGGGCAGTTTTGCCTGTAAGAAAAATAACAGCAGAATATCAACTGCGCCTACAAAAGAGTTGCAAAGCATTAACCCTATGACCTTACGAACTTCCTTTAGAAAAGAAAAACTCTCCTTAATACACGCAATCAACCGCCTGCCTATTTTGACGTTCGTATCTTTTTCAGGATTCATAGCGTAAACCTCATGCAGAGAGGAAATAACAATTATTTGTATCAGACCTGTAAGCAGGTCTGTTCCGTAGGCGAGCCTATGTCCGACGGCAAGGGCGAAGCCTGCACAAAGCGTTGAAATACCGCTGCAAAGGCGATAAATAATCAACTGGTTCGACTCATATCTTTCAAAGCTGCTTTCCATATCGGCAAGTTTAAGGGAGTCATAAGCCAAAGCGTCCCCTGTTCCCGACGAGAAATTATAGCTCAAAGCCATAAAAGCGATAGACGTACACACCATAAAAAGATCGTTGGAAAAAATCATTACGATGTTACCGATCATTCGCATAACTGTGCTGACCATCAGCATTTTCTTTCTGCCGAAAACATCAGCAAGAATGCCCGAGGGTATCTCAAAAATAAGGCTTGTTATGTGGAATACGGTCTCGGCAATACCGATCTCAACAAGGCTATATCCTCTTGACGCAAGAATTGCGACCCATGCGCCTGTCAGTGACAAGTTGCCAAGTACGGACGAGGAATACAATTTCCATAATTGCTTCTTTATTTTAAACATAAAAAAATCTCCTTAACTAAATTTTGTGATCGTTAAGAAGATAATGCGCTATATTATTTAATTTGAAGAAACACCTCGAATGCGACTAAATCAGAGTATGTTTATAACAAATCAACTTAAAAAAGGGCGCACTATCCCCGTAAATGGGAAAAATGGAACCTTTTTGCAGTTGTACATTTGTCATTTTCCAAAACATAAACTTGACCTCTTATCTGATTTTTGCTTTGATTTGCACGTTCTATGCGTTTATTATAACACATCTGATATGGTTTGTCAAGATATTTTTGTGATATTTTGAGAAAGCCGTTAGTTTATGGTGTCCGCAGCTAACGGCTTTACTGTACAATGCTCATTTATAGTAAAAAAATAAAGCTCGCATTAGTCGAGCCTTATTCGATATATTACTTAACATATTTAAGTATGTACTTGAAAGAGCAGTCAAGAGCCTTGCCTAATATTACCGCCGCCGAAAAGTTCCCGATACAGTGAATAATGTCAAAGGGAATGCCGCCTATCCAGTAGCTCAGGGCATACGCAGGCGATACAAAAATATACGGCACGGCAAACAGCGCGCCGAAGCACAGTCCGAATGCGCCGTCAATGACCGCCCACATCAGCCAACTGTCTATGCGGCGCAGTCCGTAGACTACAAGCGAAAACAACGGCCACACCACCAAATAAGTCACCCACCACAATCCAAAACCGCCGATAAGCAGGGTCAGGCAGACATATACAAAACATGCCGCCGTCCCCTCGCGTCCGAGATTTTTCGTGAAGATCACTATCAACAGCGTTACTATCTCTATGTTCGGGAGAAACGCCAACGCGACCTGCGCCGTGTACAGCAACGCTCCCATGACAGCGATACGGGTCAGCCGAAGTACCCGTTCTTTTTTTACCATCCGATTTTCAGTTCAAGCAGGTAAACCGAGCCGTCCTCCACTACGATCTCGTCAACTCCCGTTACGGCGGATTCTCCGTTTACCGAAATACTCCACCATGACTGCTCCTCATCGTTAGCCTCCATGCCCTGTACGGAAGTTATGTAACGCCCGTATTCCGTGTCGTCAAAGCCTATGAGGTCTGCCGTTTCAAGGAAGTCTCCAAAACACTTGGCATCGGTTGTGTATTCCTGCTCAAAGGAGTAGCTGTCACGTTCGGACTTCACCTGTACCGTGATAGTCTTTATGTTCTCATCAGGCTCTTTCTGCGCGGAATCGTGAACGAGCCACATTACCACACAAAGCGCAATGAGAACGACAATTCCCACAATACTTATAACGAGTTTTTTTGAATTTGTCTTTTTTTCCATTTTTAATATCCTTTCGGTTATTTTTGCAATCGCAAATATAATTAATTATATCATATTATGGTGGAAATTGCAACAGGCGCGGAAAAAAATTTGTGTTTCACAAAATTAACGAGCTTGCGAGTGGTAACGTGACACAGGGTGCAGCGACACGCTGCTTATATCATAAAAGTCCTGAAATTGCAACAGTCGCGGAAAAATTTGTATGTGTCAAGTTTTTCATATTGACACGTGTCACACAGGGTAAAAATTGAAAAAAGCTGTCAGCTTATTACGTTGTTTTTTGGAGTTTTGTCACGTTTTTTTTAGTTTTGTCACTTTTTAATAAATGCTGCTTTTTGCCTATATTACGTGGTTTGGTGGAGTTTTGTCACTTTTGTCACTTTTGTCACCCTGCTGACGAAGTATAAAATAAAATCGGTTGTATAAATTTATATATATTTTAACCAAATCCCTTTATTAATATTATTCCTGCGATTCCCCGTTGTAGGGACACGGCGTGCCGTGTCCGCACGTAGCATTATGTGACACGTAAAAATACGGATATATCGTTATTTCGGCTGTACATTTCTATCTATAATTATATGATATTGTAATCTTTTTGAGCGGGACGTCGAGGGCGCCGTCCCCTACATTTTGTATTTGCAGAAAGAATATTCGTAAAAATCTCTCGATGTAGGAACAATATTAATAAAGGGATTTAGTTAAAATATATATAAATTTATACAACCGATTTTATTTTATACTTCGTCAGCAGGGTGACAAAAGTGACAAAAGTGACAAAAGTCCCTAAAACCACGAAATATAGGCAAAAAGCGGCATTTATAAAAAAGTGACAAAACTAAAAAAAACGTGACAAAACTCCCCGAATATAGAGATCACGTCAGAGAAAAAGTCCGACGAGATAAGCCGCCAGCGATGCAAACAACGCCACCACAATAAGCGGAAGATCGAAAAACGCCAGAACCACAGCCGCTATAGTTCCGACAGCAGCCGTAACAACGCTGCCCGTGCTGTAAAAAATCGCAGGAATAGTCATTGCGCTAAGCACCGTGTAAGGGATATATTTCAGGAAACTGCGGATAAACCTTGATTTTATCTTTTTATTAAAAAAAGTAAAAGGTATCATTCTTATAATATATGTAACAGCAGCCATAACAAAAATATATGCCGCAACGCTCATTCTTCCGCCTCCTCGTCATTTATCGGGAAAAGCAGCGCGCCAAGAGCCGCCGCCGCAATTGCGCATATCATAACCGCAAATCCTGCCGAAACGAACGACAAAGCGTACCTGAAAACGATACTCAGCAAAGCCGCCGCCACGACTACGCACAGCACGCTTTTGTTTTTCCGAGAGGGCGGAACGATTATCGCAAGGAACATTCCGTACAGGACTATCCCCAATGCCGAAGATACGGATTGTGGCAGAAGTTCGCCTGCCGACGCTCCGAGGAAAGTTCCCGTGACCCAGCCGAGCATTGCTATAAGAATCATTCCGTACATGTACGCAGGCGTGAGGGGCTTATCCTGCGCCGAGCATACGGCGAAAATCTCATCTGTTATCCCGTAAGATGCGATAAGTCTGTGGGAAGCTGTAAATCTTTTGTCGAGCTTCTGCGAAAGCGAAAGTCCCATTAATGCGTATCGTATGTTTATGGTAAGCTGAACAAGAGCCATTTCAAGCAGAGTTCCCCCTGCCGCAATTATTCCAACTCCTGCCGCCTGTCCTGCCGACGTAAGATTTGAAGCTGATATGACCGCCGCTTCAAGCGTTGATAATCCCGACGCCGCCGCCGTTATCCCGAATCCGAACGATACCGAAAGATACCCGAGAGCTATAGGTATTCCGTGCGATACGCCCTTTAAAAAACGTGAACCCAATTCTACTTCTCCTTTTTACATTAGACCTCCTCGGAAACTGAAAAGCACTGTCTGACTTGTCTTTTTCGCACTGTGCTTTGTCAGCTTTCCTTGCAATACATACAGTATTCCTGCGGAAACCTGACTTTGCACATCACAAAAAATCCTGCGTCATACAGCACTTCCCAGTTCCCGAGTAGGTCTATTTTTATAGCAAGTTTTTACAAAAACAACTCCCCTTATGCTCAGGGGAGTGAAAAAAATTTACTTATTTTTTCTTCTTATCAGCACAGCCACAAGGTCGGGACCTATATTTGAAGCGACTGCGCAGCCTATTTTTGAAAACATTTCAGCCTTTCTGCCGACCCTCTTGACCATTTCCTTTTCGACCTCTTTGGCAAGAGTGTCGTCCCTGCCGTGAATGATAAGGTACGGAGTCTGAGGCGTCATGCGTTTTTCAACACAATCAACAAGCTTAGTTACGATATTTTTCTCGCCCCGTATTTTCTCAACGGTAGTGGTCTTGTTATCGGCGAACTCTATGATCGGTTTAAGTCCGAGAAGCTCCCCTGCAAACGCTGCCGCTGCGGATATCCTGCCCGACTTTCTCGCGTATTTCAGGTTATACGGAACGGCGTAAACGGCGCACACGTTGAAACAATCTTCAAGGTAAGCCACAATATCCTCAGCCTCTGCGCCTTTGCGAATCTTCTTCATTGCCTCCATGATAGGATAGCCGTAGAAAACCGTATAGCATCGGGAATCCATATTGAAAATACGGATTTTCCCCTCAGCATCGGGATTATTTTCAAAGAAATCGTTCTTTCCGATAATGGAATTGTTATAAGTTCCCGAACCTGTGCTGTTGATAGATACATTAATAATATCCGTGTAGCCCTCATCGTAAAGCTTTTTGTACGTTTCCTCAAAAACAGACGGATTTATCTGCGAATGCTTGGGTATCTCGTCCGTTTTAGCCATCATTTCGTAAAATTCATCGGCTGACTTATCAAAAGTCTCACGAAAAGTCTCGCCGCAGAAATTTATTTCAAAGGGCAGAACGGTTATTCCGAGTTCCTCGATAGTTTCCTTGGTAAGGTCGCAGCAACTATCGGTCATTATCATAATTTTTGACATATTATCATCTCCCTGTTTTAATATTTTTACCATTCATATTTCGTCAGCTTTCCCTCACGGGACAAATCGGGGTAATCCCATTGACGAAGCACCTCGTATACGGCTATAGCGACTGAATTTGAAAGATTAAGACTTCTGAGTTCATTGCGCATCGGAATCCTCACGCAGCTTTCGGGATTTTCGTACAGCAGCGGCTCGGGAAGTCCCTTATCCTCTCTCCCGAAAATAAGGTAGCTGTTATCGGGATATTCCGCATCACTGTGAACGCGCCTGCCTTTTGTAGTGAAATAGAAAAAGTGACCGCCCTTATTTTTTTCAAAAAAATCGTCGAGACTGTCGTAATACGTAATATCCAGTTTATCCCAGTAATCAAGTCCTGCGCGTTTCAGATGCTTGTCCGTAATTTCAAAACCGAAAGGGCGGACAAGATGAAGCTTTGCACCCGTAACGGCGCAGGTACGTGAAATATTGCCTGTATTCTGCGGAATCTGCGGTTCAACAAGAACTATGTTAAGATAAGGCATTTTCTCTCCTTATGAATAAAAAATAATTTTTTTCAGAAAATAATAGAGCCTGTTCAGCACCTCTCCGCGCACGTCTTTTCGGCAAATTTTGCCGATTACTGCGTTGAAAAAGCTTACCATACACCAAGTATGCTTTCGCTTTTTCGCCTTGTACTCGACAAATTTATGCTCGAAAATCCGCACACGTCGAGGTACTGAACAGGCTCTGTAACCGTTCAAGACACAAAACGGTTAAATAATTGTTATGGAGTAAGATATGAATATAAAAGCTATTACAACAGGCGTTACCGCAGGAGCAGCCGTGGGCTTCGCATGGTATGCCTTAGCGTCAACAGGCGCAAGAAAACGCCACAGCATCAAGAAAAACGCAGGCAAGACCCTTAAAGCCGCAGGAAATCTCCTTGAAGATATTACCTCTATTATCGGCTGATTTTGACCTGCTCGGAACGGTATGAGCTGCCGTTCCGTACATATTATTCGGACTTATTGTTTTTTCTGAATCCCAAATAGCTTTCAAGAATTATCGTTGCGGCAACGGCGTCTACCACAGCTTTACGCTTTTTACCTCTTGTATTGGTAACGTTCATATAGTTATGGGCTGAGACTGTGGTACACCGCTCGTCCCAAAGTTCAACGGGACAGCCTGTAAGCTCTTGGAGTTTTTCCGCAAACAAACGGCATTTTTCGCACCGCTCCCCTATCGTGTTGTTCATGTTTTTCGGATAACCCACAACTATCAGCTCGGCATGCTGTTCCTTTGCGGCAGCCGCCGTTTTTTCAATACATTTATCAAAATCTTTTTCGGAAATGACACCGACAGGACTTGCCATGAGTTCGCTTTTTCCGCAGACGGCAAGACCTGTGCGTGAATCCCCGAAATCAACAGACATAATTATCATGCGGACTTACCACGGCTTGACGCTGCCGATAATATCACGAACAGAAGCGATGCCCTTATTATCGAGAAATTCGTTCATTTCCTCAACTATCCTTACAGGCGCATAGGGGTCTGTAAACAGCGCAGCTCCGACCTGTACGGCGGACGCTCCTGCCATCATCATTTCGATAGCGTCACGTCCCGATGATACGCCGCCCATGCCTATTACGGGAATTTTGACGGCATTAGCAGTCTGCCATACCATGCGCACAGCTACGGGGAAAACGGCAGGACCGCTCAGACCTCCCACATTATTGCGCAGTATCGGTCTGCCTGTGTTTATGTCTATCCTCATGCCGAGAAGCGTATTTATCAGCGATACTGCGTCCGCACCTGCCGCCTCGACAGATCTTGCAATGTCGGCAATACTCGTAACATTGGGCGATAATTTAACGATAAGAGGTTTTTTTGTAGCCGCTCTTACCCTTTTTGTGACCTCGGCAGCCATTTCACAGCTTGTGCCGAACGCCGCTCCGCCCTGCTTGACATTGGGGCAGGAAATATTCAGCTCTATCATGTGAACTTCCGTATCGTCGAGCTTAGCCGCAGCTTCGGCGCATTCCTCGGGGGTCGAACCTGCAATATTAGCCAATATCACAACGTCCTTAGTCAGCAGATACGGAAGATCGACGTCGATAAAGTGGTCTATACCGGGGTTCTGTAGTCCGACGGAATTAAGCATTCCGGCAGGAGTTTCGGCTATCCTCGGCGAAAGATTACCCGTTCGCTTGTGAAGCGTAGTTCCTTTTGTCGCAATGCCGCCGAGCTTGCCGAGAGGAAACAGTTCCTCGTATTCCCGTCCATAGCCGAACGCTCCCGACGCAGGGATAACGGGGTTTTTAAAGTCAACGCCGCATATATTCACAGACATGTCAGCCATTACCAAAGCACCTCCTCAGCGTTGAATACAGGACCGTCCTTGCATACGTGCGCAAAATATTCTTCGTCATTCCGCACTGTACGGCATGCGCAGCCGAGACATGCGCCTATTCCGCATGCCATACGTTCTTCAAGGGAAACCTCGCAGTAAATATTTTTTTCCCTGCAAATAGCCGCGATACGTTTGAGCATGGGCATTGGTCCGCAGGCGAAAACAGCGTCTATACCGCCTTTTTCCGCCAATTCCGAGAAAGGCTCGGTAACAAATCCGTGAACTCCTGCCGAACCGTCGTCGGTACACAGTATCGTTTCAGCTCCGCTTTTTTTGAGGTCGTCCTGAAGTATAACAGCCGAGCTGTTTCGGAAACCGCATATTGCAACTGCTTTTTCGCCGTAAAACTGAGCAAGCGGCAGCATGGGAGGAGTTCCGATACCTCCGCCGATAAGAACGACTTTCTTAAACTTCGGGTCAACCGTAAATCCGTGACCGAGAGGTGCAAGCATGTCCACTGTGTCGCCCTTTTTAAGCTGCGCAATTTCCGCCGTTCCCTCGCCTCTTACTTCAAAAACGATGCGGAGCGTTCCCTTTTCCCTGTCGATACCGCAAATGGAAATAGGTCTGCGGAGTGTGAAGCTGCCTGTTCTTATGTGGACGAACTGTCCGGGAACGGCAATTTCTGCGACCTCGGGACAGCTTATCTCAAAGCTGTATATTTCCCTTGCTATAGCCGTTTTAGCCGTTATCAAATATTTTCCCTGTGTATATTTCATATAAACTCCTTATTGTTCCTTTTTTGTGCCGCAAAGCTTGCATTTGCCGAACATGCCGAACTTTCCGCCGCAATTCGGACAAAGCCCCTGCGATTTCAAGTAAGCCGAAATACACTTGAAACGGTAAACGTCGGAAGCCTCGTATGCAGTTCCCTTGAAGAAAATGCTTTTTACGCCGTTTTCAGAAGCTTTTCTGCTTATTTCAAACGAGGGATTCGTATAATCGTTCTCAGGCTCCCATGTGGTATGGCTGCTTTCAAACACTATTTCCTTCAATCCGCAGCACATGGCGTTATACATGATCTGCTCAACGGAAGCCGGAATGGTTATCGCTCTCAGACTTTCACAGTCGGCGAAGGTCTTATATTTTATATTTTTTATTTTATTGGGCAGGCGAACGTTTGAAAGCGAATTGCAGCCCTCAAAAGCGGAATCGCCGATCTCCGTAACGGTGTCGGGGATATTAACGGTTTTTATTTCCGTATTGCCCTTGAATGCGCCCGAGTCGATCTTCGTTATGTATTCTGGAATGTCGATGTCCTCATCGTGTCCCGCATATTTTACAAGAATATCCTTATTGCAAAGGAAAATATCTCCCGTCAGAACAGGCGCAGCCTTTTCGTCGGTTTTCTCCTCCTCGTCATTTATAATATCAATTTTTTCTCCGCAATGTCCGCAATACCAGCTATCGCGCCTTTTTTCCGCAAAAAGAAGCGCCTTGCATTTCGGGCAGACGATCTGGATAAAATCATTAAGTTCCATGTCTTGTCAGTACCTCCTGTGTATTTGATATTTATATTATATCATAATCAAGTGAAAATTTCAATATCCGCAAAAAAAATTATATTTTATACTTTATTTGCACAAAATTGTACAAAATTTCAGACAACAAATTTTATTTTCGCTAAAATCTCCCGATGTAGGGACACGGCGTGCCGTGTCCGCACGGCAGCGTGTCGCTGCACCCATTGCCGACCGTATTCTTATGAACGGGATATGCGTCCCCGTAGCAGCAATTCACAGGAAAAGGCACGTAATATTTCATGACACGTAAAAATACGGATATATGGTTATTTCGATTGTACGTTTCTACCTGTAATTATATGTTCCTGTAATTTATTTGAACGGACACGGCACGCCGTGTCCCTACATTGGGAAAAATGCAACAGACGCGGAAAAAATTTGAGTTTAAAAATATTAGCGAGTTTGCGAGCGGTCACGTGACACAGGGTGCAGCGACACGCTGCCTACGGGGACACATATCCCGTTCATAAGAATACGGTCGGCAATGGGTGCAGCGACACGCTGCCGCCGTCCCCTACAAAAAAGCGAACCCACAGAGGATTCGCTTTTATTATGTTAAATTATTTCTCAGCAGTTATCTCGGGGAGCTTTGATATTACCTTAGCGTCTATTTTCTGTATCGCAAGCGCGTCTGACGGCAAAATACCGCTTCCGGGGTCGCAGCAGTCGGCATTTTTTGCGCCCTGTTCGGAAAGTCCGTATTTGTCGGGATTTCCGAGAGCCTGCAAAATCGCCGTAGAATCGGCAATAGTCACCTGTCCGTCGCAGTTAGCGTCGCCTAAAAGCTCCTTATCCGAGCTTGTTGGAACTTCAACAGGCTTTGTGGGAACGGTCGTAGGCTCTGCTGTCGGGGTCGGGTCTGTTTTATCCTGCGTTGGCGGCTGAGGACTTCCGCTGTAGTAGTCGGAAAGGGAAATACCGTTGCCCGACTGACCCAGCTTTATCTTATGGTCAAGGCTGATAAACTTGCCGTTTTCGTCCTGCCAGAGAGAGGGTTCAACGAAAGCGTATTTAGCCTCGTCCCATTTGCCGAAATTATCATAGACAAGTCCGCCCGTGTCGCCCGAGTTCTCATTGAAGCACCAGAAAGTATGGTGAATGCGCTTTTCTATCATGTAATCACGGAGCAAAGTCATCCATTTGAGATTATCGCCTGTGGGGTCGTGTTCCTCGTCGATAAATCCGCCCCATTCGCCCATAAGAAGCGGCGAAATATTTTCCTCGACAAGGTACGCCCATGTGTCGTACCAGTAATCGTCAAGGAGCGTCTGACGGGTAAAGTCCTTATCAAACCACGTCTGCTGCCATACAAGCGGACCGTAATCGTGGGGAGAATACACAAGCTGCGACTGATACTTGCCAAAATCAATAGGATAATCTCTTGCGCCGCGGAAATTTCCGCCCCACCATGCTCCGTGATAAGGCTGTTTGCTTTCATCGCCGTAATGCGCATAGTCAACGGAGGGAGAATCCCATGTGCTGCCTATCTCAAATTTCGGATATACCTCGATTCCCTCGACCATAATGAGAAGATTCGGATTAATGTCGAGTATCGCCTCGGCGCAAGTCTCGGCGGCGTGCTTCCAGTTATTCGGAGCGGTAGAATCGTCCCATATAGCCATTCCCTGACCGTCATTCTTTCCGTGAGGTTCGTTTTTCAGGTCGATCGCCAAGACCGTATCGTCGTCCTTATAGTAATCGGCAAACCACGTAAGAGCCTCTATCCAGTCCTCGGTCGAGAAATTGCTGTCATACCACAACGGCACCTGATGTCCGCTCGATGCGGTAGTTGCGCTGTGAATATCTATCATGATTTTAATGCCGTTTTCTCTGCACCATTCAACAGCCTTGTTCCATATATCAAAGCTGTACATAGGCGTACCGCCCTCGACCCCCTCGAGAGTAAGCTCGGGGTTTTCGTACTCGTTTATTTTTATCATGGGGTCGGGTTCGTTGTTTTTCCATTGAAGCAGAATTTCAGTGGACATTGGCACACGAAGCAGATTAAAGCCGTGGTCGGCTATTTCGTTGAGCATTTTGTGCATGTTCTGCGACCATACGCCGTCAAAGACCTGACTTCCCACGTTGTAGCCGAACCAGTTACAGCCCGTAAGCCACACGGGGTTGCCGTTCATATCAACGATCTCGGCGTTCTCGTTTACGTGAAGCCAGTCGTCATGATACTCGTCGGGCGCAGCGTTGGAAACTTCGGTCGGGAGCTTGACCGATAAAGCCGTACCGAGCGTTACGACCGCCGCTATAGCTGCCGCCGCCTTTTTAATAATTAAATTCATAAATATTCCCTCTCTTAAAACAAATTCACATCGTTGCATACATAATTTGTTCATATTAATTATATTATACCATATCCGCTGCAAAATTGCAATAGGCGCGGAAAAATTTTCTGATTAAATAATTATTCCCCGATGTAGGGACACGGCGTGCCGTGTCCGCAAATAGTATTATGTGACCCGTAAATATTCGTGTATATTGTTATTTCGGCTGTACGTTTCTATCTATAATTATATGTTCCTGTAATCTCTTTGAGCGGACACGGCACGCCGTGTCCCTACATCGGGAAATCGCAGGAACAATATAAAATATGCCTGAATTTTTGGGTGCAGCGACACGACCTCTTATGTAATAAAAGTTTCAAAATTGCAACAGTCGCGGAAAAAAATTGTGCATCGCACATTTAACGAGCTTGCGAGTGGGAAATGTACTTAATAGTAGTCAATATGGGTTTGCTTCAATCAGTCTTTAAGTAAGAAAATGTTATTACCGTTTGGATCGGGTTTTTGAGAATGAACGGTCACCTTAGTTCCCGATTGCGTTTCATTCGGATAATACGGCATAATGTCTGCCGATATTTTTCCCTCATCAGATTGTGAACCTACATCGTTGGAGTACGCTTCTTCTAAAACAGCCCAAAATTCCTCTGCTGTCATATTAGAATACTCATTCACAACATCTTGAAGATACTCTTCCTTGTCAATGTTATGCAAAGTCAACTGTTCGTCTGTCATAAAGCCGTATGTTGTTCCATGCGATTTGTTAAAATCATCAAAAACGTTTCTGTAAGGAGAAAGTATAGCTTCATAGTCAACGGATTCATTTTTAGTTTCGGGTACACTTTTATCGTCGCCGTCTGCATAGCTAACAAATATTGATGTCGAAAGAACGCCAACTAAAGACGCAACGCCTAATAAAGCAAAAAGTTTTTTACGCATCTGCATACACCTCCATAATTTAATTATACTGCATAATTTCTGAAATTTCAATATTTATGTGTGAAAAAATAATGAAAATTGCGTGAAAAATGATAAAATTTATTGTGCTAAACACTACTGCAAGCTGTGCGATAGACGAAGAAAAAAATTTGCACTTGACAAATAATCTCAAAAGTGGTATACTAAAACAAATTGAATAGCAAGAAAGAAAATACGGTTTGAAAAGTTGTTGACTGAGTAGATCAAAAGGGAATCCGGTTCAAATCCGGAACAACCGCCATTACTGTGTTTGATGAATGAAAAACAACAGCCATTGGATTTAGTCTGCGGGCGAAGATCTGAGAAGGCGTTTTTCGCGCGGCGTTATATTACGCTGCTTTGTCATTAGTCAGGAGACCTGCCGTAATTTCTAAGAGCCTGTTTAGTATCTCGGCGTATGCGGATTTTCGAGCATAAATTTGTCGAGTACAAGGCGAAAAAGCGAAAGCATACTGTCGTATGGTGAGTTTTTTCAACGCAGTAATCGGCAGATTTTGCCGAATTACGCGTGCGGGGAGATACTAAACAGGCTCTGATGGTTTATCACGGGCTTGGGCGAGAAGAGTGCAACCGATTTATCAGAGATATTTATTCTCCTTATATTTCGGCTCTTTTCGCTTTTTTTGCTGTAATAAGGAGTTTTTGCTGTTATGCCCTGATATTCAGTTGTGCGTTCTCGTTTTTAGCGGGGACGCTTTTTTGCTTTTTACTCTCTGCTATTGCAAAATGTCCAAAGAATGCCGAACAGAAAATTCGTATGTCAAGGAAGACGACGAAAGCATACTGTCGTATGGTGAGGAGGATGACGCAGACAGACGGATTTTATGTCTGCATTAACGGATATTTTGCAATAGCGGAGAGTACATAGGAGGTCGATATGTTTACCGAAGAAATGGCTGTAGAAATGCTGAGGAAAAAATTTGACGAGCTTGAACGTCTGCCGAAAAAAGAGGATTTTGAGGGCGCAGACGTTGCAAGGATAAAAAGCAGGCTCGGTCCGTGGAACAGAGCATTGGAAGCGGCGGGTCTGAAAGAAAAGAAACCTCGGCAAGGCAAAAAACGAAATATTAAGGAGAAAAAATTATGAAGAAAAAATTTGTCAGCTTTCTGACGGCGTGTGCCGCAGCGGTGAACTTCGTCCCATGCGCGGCATTTACAACCGTTGCCGTTTCGCAGCATGACGACGCAGTTCACGTAATTGTTGAAAACACTACCTTTACTCCCGAATCGGAGGACTGGAACGACAGCTTCTGGTACGGCACGCTCGTTGATACGTGGGTAACGCTCGATGAAAATTCCACCATGATGACCTGTATCATTGACGCTCTTGAAGCAGACGGTCATACGGCAGAGGGCGCGGAAAACAATTATATTTCAAGTATTGACGGTCTGAGCGAATTTGACGGCGGTTTTATGTCGGGCTGGATGGGTACTCTCAACGACTGGTTCACCAACGAAGGCTTTGACAGTTGGACTGTTGCCGAGGGCGAACTTGAAGCAGGCGATGAGATACGCGTAATGTATACCTGCTCATACGGCGACGATCTGGGCGGCAGTTGGGAAAACAGCGACTCAACGATCAAGGATATTGCTTTTGATAAGGGCGAGCTTTCCCCTGCTTTCGATAAAAATACGCATGAATATACTCTCACTGTTCCGTCCGATGCGGACAAGCTCACAATAACTCCGACGGCAAGCAACAAGAACTATCAGGTACGCACAAGAATAGGCGATACAGCTTATAAGCGTACTGCGCAAGTACCCGTTTCCGACGGCACGGAAATTATTGTCGAGTGCAACTATGAAGGCTCGCTCAGCATGAATACCGACGGTGAAGCAAATACATATACTATCACAGTAAAAAAAGAAGCTTCCGCTCCTGCGCAGTCTCAGGACGTTTCGGCAATTCTCAACGAAGCTATGGCACAGCTTTCAGAAACCGTGAACGCCCCTGTTTTCGGCACTACAGCAGGCGAATGGAGCGTACTTTGCCTTGCTCGCGGAGGCTACTTCGACAAGAACAACAAATATTTCACGGATTACTATGACCGCATCGTTGCAACCGTAAATGAAAAAGCGGCGTCCGTTAATATGAACGGAGCTTTGCATAAAGTCAAATCAACGGAAAATTCTCGTCTTATCGTTGCGCTTTCTTCTATCGGCAAAAATGCCGAAAGCGTGGGTGACTGGAATCTCATTACGCCGTACAATGATTTCAGTTGGATAAAAAAACAGGGTATCAACGGTCCTGTATGGGCATTGATCGCCCTCGATTCAAATAATTATCAGACAACAGACCCTACTATCCGTCAACAGTGCATTGATTATCTTCTCAGCAAGCAAACTGCGGACGGCGGCTGGGCAATGTCTGGAACTGCCGCAGACCCTGACATGACAAGTATGACTATTCAGGCTCTTGCAAGATATACGGACGACAGCAAGGTAAAAGCTGCCGTTGATAAGGGTATCAGCGCGCTTTCGACGATCCAGCAGGAAACAGGCGGCTATACTTCATGGGGTTCGATAAATTCAGAAAGCATAGCGCAGGTCATCGTTGCATGTACCACTCTCGGAATAGATCCCGATACAGATGAAAGATTCGTCAAGAACGGCAATTCCGCTGTTGACGCACTTCTCACTTTCTATGATGCTGATTCGAGAATGTTCAAGCATACGGCTGATACGGCAGGAAACGCAATGGCTACAGATCAGGCGATCTATGCCCTTGCCGCATACAACAGATTCCTGAACGGTCAGACTTCCCTTTACGATATGTCCGATGTAAGCTTTGACAGCGAAAAGGCTGACGGTCTTACCGCAACTCTCGGTCTGCCGCAGGAAATAAGCAATAAAAAGGGTACGACGTTCAACGCTGTTGTAAATATTGACGGCTGGGACAATGAAGCGAATTATAAGCTTATGGACTGTATCGTTGACGTTCCCGAGTCCCTTGCGGTAACAAGCGTTACAATGGGCGAACGCGTTTCAGGCGGACAGATAAGCTATAATCTTGAAGAAGCAACGGGCAAGCTCCGTATCGTTTATTTCGACCCAGAGAAGAACAACAGCATTTCTATCAGCGGAACGGACTTCCCTGCGGAATTTTTTATCATCGGTTTTGAAGCAAAGGACAGACTGACAACAGATAAGCTCAATGTCGCTGTTTCGGGAATGTCCATGAAGTTCAGCTCCGATTCCGAAAGCGAAGTTTCTATCAATGTTGTAGATACTTCTAAAGCAAGCGGAACTGTTAATGTTGTGGAATCCGTATCGTTCAGCGCATGCGTACTTTATCAGGGCGACGGGATCGACCTTATCCCCGAAAACAAAATGGCTGTTTGCGTATCTGTCGCAAATCTTGACAAACAGTCCGAACTTACATACAATGACGGCACAAACAGTTATAACTTCCTTTACAGCGATGAGATAACGCAGAAAACAGGCGTTATGAGCTACGTTGCGCTTGTTGACAGTTCTATTGCGGTCGAAAGCTTTGTTAATGCCGACAACTTCACGATAGGCACAAAAGCAGGAGATTCCCTGAACTTCGGCGACGTAAACGGCGACGGCGTTATCAACGCGCAGGACGCTCTTAATTCGGTAAACACATGGCTGAGAAAAACCGACGCTCCCACAGATATTGAAATACTCCGACTGAACGTGAACTCCGATTCAAGGATAAATACATTCGACGCTTTGGGAATCGTTGAGCAGTTCGTTCACGGCTCCGAGTACATCATTGTAAATAAAGCGGCTATGGCTTATTCACCCGTGGAATAAAAGGAAATTTTTATCATGGAAAATGAAGCAACGCAAAAGAAAAAACTATCAAAGAAAAAGAAGATTTTTATCGCTGTAATTGCCGTTCTTATCATTGTTCTGATAATATTACTGTTTATCATCATTAAGAAAAAGCATACCGATAAAAATATTCCGACACTGACTATTGTAACGCCTGCAAAACAAAGTATATCCGCTAAGGAAAACTTTACTGTTGACGTTGAGCTTTCCGACTTGGGCGACGTTCTTTATCCTGCCGCAAGCCTGAGCATCGTTTTCGATTCTTCACACCTTGAATTTATGGGCATCGAGGAGGGAAACGTCATGACCCTCGGCGATGAACGCGCAGACGGAAGTTCGTATCAGCTCCCCGATTGGAGCGTTGACGTAAAACGCTCCAACGAGATAGGACAGATAAACGTTATGTATCTTGACCTGACAGGCGGAAAATACGCATTTTCCAAAGATTGCCTTGACGAGGACGACAGCTTGCTTATGCGGCTGTCGTTCCGTTTAAGAGGCAGCGCAAAGGCGGGAGATGTGTACGACCTGACATTTGCGGACGCAGCTTTTGCGGCGTCGGACGAAAGCAAAAGCCTTGCAAGCATTAAAAATACGCTTAAAACAGAAAACGGAAAGGTGGTGGTCAAGGAGTGAAGCGTATAAAAATTTTTCCTGTATTTATCTGCATCATGTTTCTTCTCTGCGGCTGCGACCTTAAAGGCGGAAAAAATTATCAGGGAACTATGGAAATTCCCGAAAACGGCATAGTTGACGTTTCAATTTTCAAGCAGATAAAAGACGACAGCGCAGTTGTGACCTTTAAGGGGAACTCCAACGGCTGCGATTACGAATGGGTCATTTTCGGCGACGATATTCCCGAGCCGAAAACCTTGAATTTAGCCGTTGAAATTAATGAAAAACAGGAGGAGCGTTCCTCGGGATTAAGCTTCAGATCGGAGGACGGCTTTGGTTTTGCTCCCGTACTGTCCGTACACCTCAATTCAAACTGGGATTGCCAAAACGCTACGGTATATGACAGCGGCAACAAGGCTGTCTGCGGAGCTTCTGTAACGGGGAGCGAAAACAGCATTATCAATTTTTCCGTTGACAACAGCGTTGGAGAATTTATTGTCCGAGCCGATAACGAAAGCGAAAACGCTCCGATAATTGCCGAAACGCCAACGGAAACAAAAGCTTCTCCCGTTTCGACCGAAACAAAAAATACAAAAACCGACCCTTATCTTACGCCTGTAGAGCCTGATACTCCGAACGCTGTTACGGGCGGCGGCAATCGTGTTATTTCGGACGGCTCGGCGACTGAGCAGGACAAGTACAAGACTGACCCTGTTCCCGAGGGCAGACCAATGCCTGTAGAGCCCGAAGATACCCAAATAGACAGCAGCAAGACCTATACCTGCACTTTTTCCATAGAATGCTCCACTATTCTCAATAATCTTGCCGAACTGAATCCCGAAAAAATCGACGTACTGCCTGCCGACGGAATTATTCTCCCTGCCTGCGAGGTGCAATTCTATGAGGGAGAATCGGTATACGACGTATTACAGCGAATCTGCAAGGAAAATAATATTCACATGGAGGCTTCGTGGACTCCTATTTACAACAGCGCATATGTCGAGGGGATAAATAATCTGTACGAATTTGACTGCGGAAGTTTGTCCGGCTGGATGTACCGTGTAAACGGCTGGTACCCCAATTACGGTTGCAGCCGTTATCAGCTCACCGACGGAGAAACAGTGGAATGGCGGTATACCTGCGACCTCGGAAACGATGTCGGCGGCGGTTATGCGGTGTCGGGAACATGATGTACCGCGATACGTTTTCGTCCTTTCACCCGACCGTAAATTTTCTGTTTTTCGGACTTGTTTTTGCATTTTCAATGTTTATAATGCACCCCGTCATGCTTGTTATCTCTCTAACAGCCGCGCTGATGTACGCCGTATACCTTGACGGCAAGAGAACGCTGATGTTCTGTCTGAAATTTCTGCTGCCCATGACGCTTGCCGCCGCAATTATAAATCCGGCATTCAGCCATGAGGGAATGACCATATTACGCTATCTTCCGTCAGGCAATCCGCTCACTCTCGAAAGCATTATTTACGGAATATCCGCCGCTGTCATGCTCGGAGCTGTAACGCTGTGGTTTCGCTGCTATACAGCCGTCATGACCTCCGACAAGTTCGTTTATCTTTTCGGAAAATTTATCCCCTCACTGTCGCTCGTATTAAGTATGACGCTGCGGTTCGTGCCGAAATTCATGTCTCAGCTTGAAGCTGTTCGTGACACGCAATTCTGCATAGGTCGGGACGTTTCCAACGGCAGTATTTTCAGGCGTATAAAAAACGCTGTCACTATCGTTTCAATTATGATAACATGGTCGCTTGAAAATGCCGTTGAAACGGCTGAAAGCATGAAAAGCCGAGGTTACGGCTTAAAAGGGCGGACCGCGTTTTCGATATACAGATTCGACAGCAGGGACAAAACAGCGTTGACATGGCTGATATTCTGCGGCGTTTTTCTTATCTGCGGAATATTGGCAAAGGGCTTGAAATGGCGTTATTTCCCCTCTATCAAGGGAACGCTGACCGAGCCGTTCACGATATGCTTTTTTATCGTATATTTTTTTCTTTGCATGACGCCAATTATAATAGATCGGAGGGAGGACAAAATATGGCGGTCGTTGAGATCAAAGATCTGAGCTTTTCATATCCAGAATGCACCGAAAAGGCTCTTGATAATGTAAGTCTGACCGTTGAACAGGGCGAATTTTTTGTCCTCTGCGGAACATCGGGCAGCGGAAAATCGACCCTGCTCCGACAGCTTAAAACCGACCTTGCCCCGAACGGTATCAGGTCGGGGGAAATTATGTTCGAGGGACTGCCGCTCGATACGGTACAGCGAAGAACGCAATCGGAAAAGATCGGATTTGTGGGACAATCCCCCGAAAATCAGATAGCTACGGATAAGGTCTGGCACGAGCTGGCATTCGGACTTGAAAGTCTTGGATACGGTACGGCGGAAATTCGTGGGCGTACTGCGGAAATGGCGGCGTTTTTCGGCATTGAGAAATGGTTTCACAAAAGCGTGACGGAGCTTTCGGGAGGTCAGAAGCAGCTTTTGAATCTGGCGTCTGTAATGACGCTGCACCCCGATATTCTGATACTTGACGAGCCTACAAGTCAGCTTGACCCCATAGCCGCTTCGGAATTTCTTAACGTGCTGAAAAAGATAAACGCCGAGCTTGGAATAACGGTCATACTGACGGAACATCGCCTTGAAGAAGCGTTCCCGATGGCAAACCGAACAGCCGTAATGGAAAAGGGAAAAATAATCTGCACGGGTACTCCGAAAGAGGTCGGCGGTATGCTGAAATCCGCAGAAAACAAAATGTTCCTTGCAATGCCTGCTCCGATGCGGATATGGGCGGCGGTGAAGTCGGACGCGGAATGTCCCGTAACGGCTGCGGAGGGCAAAAAATGGTTCAATGAATTTGCGGAAAAAAATCATGTTTCCGAACTTCCCACAAGGCGTATCACGCGATGTTCGGACGAAACTGCGGTTGACGTTTCAGAAGCATGGTTTCGCTACACAAAAAACGGAACAGACGTTATACGAGGACTTGACCTGAAAGTGCGAAAAGGCGAGTTTTTAGCTGTATTAGGCGGAAACGGCGCAGGCAAAACAACAACGCTAAAGCTTATAAGCGGACTAAAAAAGCCGTATCGTGGAGAGGTCGCAGTAAACGGAAAAACAGCCTCTCTGCCGCAAAATCCGCAGACATTATTTGTTAAAAAAACTGTCCGCGAGGACTTGCTTGAAATGACAAAGGGACTTTCAAAGGAGATCGGGCAGAATCGGTTTGCTTATGTCACAGCTCTTTGCAGGCTTGAAAAGCTTCTTGACCGTCACCCATACGACCTGTCGGGAGGCGAACAGCAGAGAGCTGCTCTTGCAAAAATTCTCATGACCGATGCCGATATACTGCTCCTTGACGAGCCTACAAAAGGCTTCGATGCGGAGTTCAAACAGCTTTTCGGCGACATTCTCGAAACTCTCCTTGAACGTGGAAAAACAATAATAATGGTCAGCCATGACATCGAGTTTTGCGCGGAATATTCGCAGCGGTGCGCCATGTTTTTTTACGGGAGCATTGTAACGGAGGGTACGCCCGAAAAATTTTTCAGCGGAAACAGTTTTTATACGACCTCCGCAAACCGTATCGCAAGGGACGTGATACCAAACGCAATTACCGTCCACGACGTTATATCGGCATGCGGCGGTGAACCGATTGAAAATAAGCCGTTAAAATGCGATCTGCCCGAACTGATAATGCAGGAAACTGTCAGTCCCAAAAGTACCGATAAGCTGCCCGTGTGGAGAAAAATTACCGCCGCTTTATCGGGAACTTCGGCATTACTGATATTTCTTTACGCAACAAAAATAACCGACCTCACCAAAAGCGTTAATGCTTTTGGGATAACTGATTCGGGCAGAGAACAGCTTAAAATATATGCCGCATTAATTTTCGCGCTTTTTATATGCGCGCTTTCGGTTTATCGAAAATCCGATCAGTCGGCAGCGGTACAAACTCCAAAGGAAAAAAGACGGCTTTCCAAGAGAACGGTCGCCGCAGGTTCGCTGATACTCATGCTTATACCGCTGACCTTGTACATCGGCGTTTACTATGTCGGGGTAAAGCAATATTATGCGATCTCGCTCGCAATACTGACAGAATGTATGCTGCCCTTTTTCATGATTTTTGAGGGCAGAAAACCGCAGGCTCGCACGCTTGTTACAATAGCCTCGTTATGCGCTTTGGGAATTGCGGGACGCGCGGCATTTTTCATGCTTCCGCAATTCAAACCCGTTGCGGCTCTTACAATAATATCGGGGGTCGCGCTCGGCGGCGAAACGGGCTTTCTTGTCGGGGCAGTCACCATGCTCGCTTCAAATATACTTTTTTCGCAGGGTCCGTGGACTCCCTTTCAGATGTTTGCAATGGGCATGATAGGATTTCTTGCAGGCATATTGTTCCGCAAAGGGCTAATGAGGAGAACAAGGCTTTCTATGTGTATTTTCGGAGCTTTGGCGGTCATTCTTATCTACGGCGGAATTATGAATCCCGCATCGGCTTTGATATGGGGAAGCGAAACGCTGAACCTCAAAATAATAATGACCTATTATGTTACAGGCTTTCCTATGGACCTTATCCACGCAGCCGCTACCGTTATCTTCCTGTGGTACGGCGCAGAACCAATGCTCCAAAAGCTTGACAGATTAAAGGTAAAATATAGATTATTGGATTAAAACTAAAGCCTGTGTTCAAAAGAGAACGCAGGCTTTTTGTTATTCCGTATCCGTAAGGTCGATCGTCAATTCTTTCATTACAACAGGCATACCGTTTTCATCGGATTCCTGCTTATTACAGAATTTTACAATTATCGTATCAGTAGGCGGAGCGGCGAACGTTTCCGCATTGATACCGTTGTCCAGAACAACAGGCGAATCAAGGACTCGTTCAAGTCTGTTGCCGTATTCATCATAAACCATAGCCATGATGCTGTACTTCGGATACCTGTCAACAACATTTCCGTTTTCGTCATAGACAAACACGATATTTTCAGGGTCTTCCGAACCGTCTTTTCTGAAATAACGGTAATCATCGGGATATGTGAACGAGGCGGTCATCATCGCAGGCGTTACCTCATGAACTGTAAATGTAAAGCCGTCGTTCTCATAAAGTCTGCCGATCTGCTTTGTATGCGATGAATCGGGGGTCACGGTAAACTGCACGCTTGCCGAACCTACGGGCGTTCTGTCGGTAAAATATTTTTCAGAGCATTCGATATTCCCGAAATTTACCTTTATATCGGTAGTTTCTGTAAGCTTATTTTCAGTGTCGAATACACATCTGATACTTCCCGTGAAGCTGTTTTTTGCGCCATAATCGAGCGTCATATAACCATAGCGGTTATTTCTTTCGCTGTCTGAAAAAGTATACGGTTCGCCGTTTATTTCAAGGTCGAAATCGTAAAGATGAAGATAGCCGCAGCCATTGGCATTATCATTGAGGAGACTGCCTGTAATGCCGACAAGGAGCATCTGACCGTCGCAATAAATGCTGTCAACAGCAAGAGAAATATTCTCATTTTCAGACTGTATCGGCTCTGCAAGCGATTCTGCTGCGCTGCCGATATTTTCATAATCAATACGGTCATTTTTTTTAATGGGGAACACGTCTCCGGCAGCGTCCTCAACGGTACGCGTTTCATTTTTGAGCTTATCGAACGCGCCAAGCTTTTCGGCAGCATAAGCCGTAGTTCCGAGACAAGCGGCAATTGCCACTGCAACAGAAACAGCAATGCTCGGCTTGAATTTCCTTGTCTTTTTATTTTCCCTTGAAGATATTTCGTTTCTGAATCTTTTCATGTAGTTATTTACCTCCTGTGCAGAAAGCGGTTCTGCATTTTCGATATTGTCGTCTGCGCATTTATTGAGCAGCTCATATAGTGTATCTCTCATTTTTTGCTACCTCCTGCAAAGCGTGTCGGATTATTTTGTATGATCTTCTTTTTACCTCTTGAAATATGATTATAT
This sequence comes from Ruminococcus sp., assembly GCA_017622925.1. Classification (GTDB taxonomy): domain Bacteria; phylum Bacillota; class Clostridia; order Oscillospirales; family Ruminococcaceae; genus Ruminococcus. The sequence goes on along the minus strand of JAGAQC010000062.1, from coordinate 6,888 downwards.
GCGATAGAACGCGACATTCCCAATTCGCCTGATACCTTTTCGATGTCCTCGCCGTTCCAGAAAATTCTTGTAAACAGCGTCTTATCAGTATCGTTCAGACAGGAAATAAGCTCCGAAAAAACATTATCGAACAGCGCGTCACCTGTAAGTCCCGATATATCAGCGATCGGAAGCTCGTCAATATCGACCGCAGGCTCAAGGCGTTTCAGCTTTCTCAGCTTATCGAGCGCGGTATGCTTTGCCACAACAACCGCCCAGCCCTTGAACGGAACAGAAGCATCATAGCTTTCGATATGCTCCCATATTTTAAGTATCGTATCATACAGACATTCCTCAGCATCTTGCGGATGATCGTATAGTATACGGCATATAACGGATCTCAGCAATCCGCCGTATTTTATTAAAACGAATTCAAGAGCGTCCTCGTTTTTTCGTTTTAATTCTTTAATGAAATTATTGTCATTGATTTTCAATTCAGTACCTCCTTGACTTTAGAGCCTGTTCAGAATCTCAGCGTGTGCGGATTTTCGAGCATAATTTTGTCGAGAGCAAGGCGAAAAAGTGAAAGCATACTGTCGTATGGTGAACTTTTTCAACGTAGCGATCGGCAAAATTTGCCGAAAATAAGCAGTGTCCCAAATCTTTGATTTGGATGACAATGCTATATGCAGAGCTGACGTGCACGGGGAGATTCTGCACAGGCTCTTAGATTTTTACCTCCTTCACTTACCAATACGAAGCATTTCTGCCGTTTTTATCAACGAGCTAAATAATTTTTTCATTTAATAAAAATAAACTGTATGGCAGGTTTTCGATCAGAATTATTTTTCACTGTCTGCCATGATTCTATTATAAACTTTCCTCACCACAATGTAAAGATACCGAATAAATAGTGTAAATTTTGTAAAACAGGTACAAATTTTAGTTCGGTTTTTTGTGACTTCCTACAAAGTTTTGAAATTTTAAAAATTATTTCGTCTTTTTTGCCATTTTAAATCACTTATATATAGACATTAAGAATTTGCGACACTTACATAATAATAAAACTCAGAAAATTAAAGGAGAAATTGCCATGAAAAAAATCAAATTATTTCTGATCGCGCTTGCCATGCTCACATCTGTTTCGTGTTCGGCTGAAAAAAACGCTTCAAGCACAGCCGAGCCTGTTTCCGAGACTGTCGAGGTCAAGCAGACCCTTTACAAGGAAAGAAAAATAGCCCTTGAAAACACAGTCGATACGCCGATAAAAGTATCGTCGTTCAGCAACGGATACTACTATTTTTACAAGAGCGATAAAGACGAACTGCGGCTTGCCGTTCTGGACAGCGAATTTAATATTGTAAGCGATACTGCGCTTTGCGGTTCTATCAATATGGGATTCTCGGTAAATGTGAACGAGGACGGCAGCTTCTGCGTTATCTCGGCTGTCACGGATTTTGAATTTGAAATGAGCGAATCGGGAAACATCGAAAACTACGAGGACTTCCTCGAAAACGGCAGTCTCGGCTTTATTCTCACCAATTACGACAGCTCGGGAAAGGTAGTCTCGGAACATGAAATTATCGGACTGGATAAGGAATTTGACAAAAAAGGCTCACGGCTCGGCGACCTCTGCCCTTACGGTGAGGGAAAGCTTATTCTCTCCTACGGAAACGGTCTTGCAGTTATCGGTACGGACGGTTCGCTTCTCGAATCTCAGCGATATGAGATGCAGCTCATCGACCTCGGCTGCGACAGCGACGGAAAAGTTATAGCGTCGGAATTTCACGGATTCGGTCATATGGACGGTGAAACGCTCGCTCTTCCCGAAGAACTGCTTGGAGAGTACGACGAAATGCTAAAGATCGACAGTTGCGCTATGCCCGGAAACAACGGATTCAAGGCGTATTTCAAGCGCAGCGACGGTATTTACGGTCTTACGGAAAGCGGAGAGCTTGTTCTTGTATTTGATTTTACACAATCGCTCGTCAAGGACTCTGATATTACATGCTTTACGCCATGCGGCGACGGAATGTTCCTCACGGCAGGCAATTCGTCAAACTCCCTGCTGTTATATACCCGCCGTCCCGACGACTATACGGAGGACAGAGAAATTGTTGATATATGGTACATAAGCGGAGGCGACGGAGGACAAAAAATAACGGAGTTCAACAAATCTAACGACAAGTATCTCTGCAAGCTGAATCCCTCGCTTAAAACTCCCGACGATCTTACAAAAGCAGTCCTCACCGATAAAGCTCCCGATGTTATAGAATACGGCAGCAGCGATCTTATACGCAAGCTTACGAACCTCGGCGCATTGGCGGATATGAACGAGCTTATGGACGAATACGGCAGTCTGGAGCGTGAGGAGCTTATGCCGAACGTTCTTGAAGCCTTTGATATGGACGGACATATTTACGCTCTGCCCGAACACTTCTCCATTAAAACCCTTTTTGCAAACAGCGATTATATAGGTAAAGAATATATTAACTGGACATATGACGACCTCTATCGTTTTTATGAAGAACGTCCCGAGGGAATGTACCTTTTCACCGAAAGTTGGGACGGAGCATTTAATCTGTTTTGCATGAACAATCTTTCTGCGTGGATAGATACGAAAAATAATACCTGCAAATTCGGAACGCCCGAATTTGTGAAATTTCTTGAATTCTGCAAGGAAACGAAAGATTCCTATATTCCCGAGCCTAACAGCGCTGAGGGAAACGCCGATCTTCTTTATCAGAAGCAGATTTCAGTCTCACTAAAAGATCATACAGCCATGTTATGCGCAGGGGGAATAGGAGATGCAGGTATCGTTTCGATCATAGCAGAAGAAGGCAGAAAAAATCTGACTTTCGATACTGCGTCTTTACTCAATTTTCCCGAAAACGGCGGAACAGGCACGGTCTTGGCAAATAACTCCATATCCGTAATGGAAAGCAGCGACTGCAAGGAGGGCGCATGGGCTTACGTTTCTTTTCTGCTCGGCGAAGAACGTCAATGCAACAATGCCAAAATGGGCAGCGGCTTTAACTGGGTCAACAAAAAGGCGTTTGATTTATCTCTCAGCCAATGTATTCACGAGGGTTCAGAGCCTGAAATGAGCAGCATAGTATATGACGGAAATGACTTTACTTTTAAAATTGATTATCCTTGTACGGTCACCGCTGAACAGGCTGAGGAATACCGCAGCTTCGTCATGAACTGCACAAAGCTCAAATACGATAACAATGATGTGAACAATATTCTTTACGAAGAATACAACCGTTTCATCAACGATGAAATTACAGCCGAACAATGCGCTTCTTACATTCAGGACCGTGTAGAAATTCTTCTCGGAGAACAGCAATAGACCTCCCCTGAAACTGAAAAGCAATGAATTTTCAGAAAAAAACAGCAAATACTATGCCTTAGAGTCTGATAACGGCTCGCCAAAGCTTTGAAAGGCGGTATTGCTATGAACAAGAAAAACAGAAAAAACATTCCCGTTCCCGACCCTGATTCAAGCGATATGGAGTACGTCTGCCCCTCGGCTTCATGGGGCGATATGACAGGTCTTATCCCTGCGAATAATTCTCCCGAAACGATTTCCGAGGAGTACGAGGAGCTTTACCCGTATCTCCCGACACCGGAAGCAAGAGACAGCTATTAAATACTTTATGCAGCACCGCACAAAGACCGCCTTACGGATTTGTACGGTGTTGCCTTTATTTTAGCAATCGGGAATTTCTCAACCGTTAAAATTGTATAATATTACCTAAAATTCAAGGTAAAAATATCGGAATCAACAAAAATTAAAAAAACTCTTTATTTTTTACTTAAACTATGCTATAATTTAATTGATAATGCAGAAAACAATACGAACTACGGAAATGCAGAGGGTGTTATATATGAAAAACGGTGTGCGTATGCTCGACATCGCCGAAAAACTGGGGGTAAGCGTTGTTACTGTTTCCAATGCGCTTGCAGGCAGGGACGGCGTAAGCGAACAGGTCAGACAGCAGATCTGCGAAACTGCCGAGGAAATGGGCTATAAGCCCTCAAATACAAACGGCAGAAAAAAATCCGAGCTGCCCAAACTCGGAAAAAGCGTGGGGATACTTACTTCCGAACGCTTCGTAGGCTCTATGGGAACTTTTTACTGGGAGCTTACCGCAAATATTTCCAACAAGCTTTCCGCCATGAACGTGCTGACGGTCTATGAATGTATTACAAGAGAAAACGAGAAAAAGCTCGTTCTTCCGCCGACCGTGACTGAAGAACGTGTGGACGCCGTTATCGTTATCGGACAGATAAGCCGCGATTTTGCTCTATCACTGAGCAAAACGGATATTCCCATGCTTTTTGTGGATTTTTACGTCAGCCGCTGCAATGTGGACTCCATAAATTCGGACAGCTACTACGGCGGATATATGCTCACCGACTACCTTGTTGAAAAGGGTCACAAAAAAATCGGCTTTGTCGGCTCGCTCAACGCCACAAGCAGCATTAACGACCGCTTTCTCGGCTACATAAAATGCCTTATGGAAAACGGTCTTACCTACCGCAGCGAATGGCTTTTAGAGGATCGCGACGACACGGGTACTCTGTTTGAACGTATCGACTTCCCCAGCGATATGCCTACGGCTTTCGTCTGCAACAGCGATGAAACGGCTTTTCGTGTGATCTCGGCTCTGCGGTCAAAGGACGTGCGCGTTCCCGACGATATTTCGGTGGTGGGCTACGACAACTACACCGTGTCGAACATCTGTATACCTGCCATTACCACCGTAGAGGTCGATATTGAACAAATGGCGGCAGGAGCAGTGGATATGATAATCAAAAAACTTGAAGATCCCCATTTCAGCGAGGGCAGACGCATTATAAGCGGCAAACTTATTGAAAAAAACAGCGTGCTTGATATATCGGGATAGGAGTTTGTTTATTCTCATTACTTTATATATTATCTCCCGAAAGAAGGCTGCAAATTGCTTATCAGAAATTTCTTCGGACACCTGAATACTATTCTGAAACACAGACATATGGTCATGAAACATTGCTTTAAGGCAGGTATTTTCCGCAGAGGACTTCTCCACGACCTGTCAAAATTTTCCCCCGTGGAATTTATCCCCGGCGTACTGTACTATCAGGGCAGCCGCAGTCCCAACGAACGCGAACGTGAGGTAAGCGGCTTCTCAAAAGCATGGATGCACCACAAAGGCAGAAATCGTCACCATTTTGAATACTGGACCGACTATTCCATGAAAACGGGTACGCTCGACCCTGTGAGAATGCCCGACGAATACATTTTCGAGATGTTCTGCGACCGTGTGGCGGCTTCAAAAATATACAATAAGTCCGAATACAACGACCGCTGTCCCCTTGAATATTACAATGCAAGGAAAGCAAAGCGTGATATAGAGCCGCTTACGGCTGCAAAACTGGAATTTCTGCTGCATCTTCTCGCCGATAAGGGCGAAGATGAAACGTTCCGCTATATCAGAAAAAGAGTTAAAATGAAAAGGAGAAATTTGCATTGAAAAAATTAGTTTTGCCCATGCTTATTTTATCGCTGCTGACAGGCTGCGGCGATTCGCCTGTAGAGCTTTCGGCGGTCAGCGTACCTGCTGCGAATTTTTCCGAGCCTGAAACAGTTCCCCAAACCTCGGAGGCTGAAACTACCGAAGCGGCTTCGGAAGCTCCGACCGAGGCTGAGGAAACAGTTTCACCCAAAGTCGCTAAAAAGCTTAAAGAAATGAACTTGCAGGAGAAGATATGTCAGATGTTCGTGGCTGTTCCCGAGGCTGTCCCCGGCTACAACAGTATGCTTTACGTTGACGACTGGTTCAACACCTGCTATGAAGAATATCCAATAGGCGGATTCATCTACTTTGATGCGAATATTTCCTACGACCAGCAGCTCCGCGATCTGCTCGGCAGGTCTCAGGAAACGGCTATGGACAGGGGTATCGGCGTTTTCCAGTCCGTTGACGAGGAGGGCGGTTCTATCACCCGTGTTCAGAAAATGCTGTGGACCGATCCCGTGTACGATATGAGCCATTACGGTAAGCTCAACGACGTTGATAAGGCTTATGAAGCAGGTCGGACTATCGGCGGCTATCTGGCGGATTACGGCTTCAATGTGGACTTCGCTCCTGTCGCCGACGTCAATATAAATCCCTCAAACGAGCTTGGCAATCGTATTTTCAGCAGCGACCCTATCGTTGTTTCAGATATGTCCGCGGCAGTCGTCAAGGGGCTTAAATCTCAGGACATCTGCACTACTCTGAAACATTTCCCCGGACTCGGCGCAGGCGACGGCAACACTCACTATGATTCGGTTCATATCGACCGCACCTACGAACAGCTTACGATCGAGGAATTTCCTGCATTCAAGGGCGGTATCGAGGCAGGTACGGATTTCGTCATGGTAGGTCATCAGGTTACCTCCGCTTCGGGGGACGATCTTCCCGGCGACCTGTCTCCCGTAGTCGTTACGGATTGGCTCAGGGGCGAAATGGGATTTGACGGGATAATTATTTCCGATTCTCACTCTATGGGCGCAATTACGAACGTCTATACAAGCGATGAAGCCGCAATAATGGCTGTCAAGGCAGGCGTGGACGTTATACTTATGCCCTACGACCTCAGAACGGCTGTGGACGGGCTTAAAGCCGCTGTAAATACGGGAAAGATCCCCCTTGAAAGGATAAACGAGAGCGTTACCCGTATCCTTGAAAAGAAAGAGGAATTGGGACTTATATAAGAGCCTGTTCAGAATCTCCACGCGCACGTCTTTTCGGCAAATTTTGCCGAATCCTGCGTCAAAATTCCCAACGGGAAACCGTCCCCTCTGTCACTTCGTGACATCTCCCCACACTGTGGGGAGTCACCTTGCCATACGACAGTATGCCTGCGAATTTTTTC
>JAGAQC010000061.1 GCA_017622925.1 Ruminococcus sp. | reverse complement strand
GCCCTCGACGTCCCGAAATGTGGTGACGTTTACAGTTCGGAAACGGGACGTCGAGGGCGCCGTCCCCTACAGTTTGTATTTGCAGAAAGAATGTTCGCATACGTTTTCTTTACACATACAAATCAAAAAATCCACTTGACAAGATATGCTAAAAGTGATATAATATAAATGAGCAGACTATGCGGCAGCGTGAACGAAATAGTTTATGAGGAAAGTCCGGGCATCACAGAGCAGGGTAGCTGCTAACGGCAGCCGAGGGCGACCTTAGGGCAAGTGCAACAGAAATAAACTGCCTGAGAGATCAGGTAAAGGTGGAAAGGCGAGGTAAGAGCTCACCGGGGTGCGGGAGACCGTACCGCCATGTAAACCCTATCCGATGCAACGTCTATTGGTGCTGTGCATCTCAACGCCGGCTCGGCGGATGTACAGTAATGACGGCTTGAGCTTATTGGCGACGATAAGAGTAGATAAATTGCCGCACACGACAGAACCCGGCTTATCGGTCTGGTCATTAAGAACCTGCTTAATATCTCATCGCGCACGTCTTTTCGGCAAAACTTGCCGATTACTGCGTTGAAAAAGCTCACCATACATCAAGTATGCTTTCGCTTTTTCGCCTTGTACTCGACAAATTTATGCTCGAAAATCCGCACACGCCGAGATACTAAACAGGCTCTAAGAGGGAGAACTCAGGTTCTCCTTTTTTGCTTTATACTTAATTGAATAGGTCTATTGTTAAAATTCACATAACGGCATATACTGCTTTGTATAATTTCACGATTTTACAAAAAATTCATATTTTCTATTTACAAATTGTTTATTTTGTGATATGATATACAGTAGGTGAAGTAAAAAAATATTTAAAAGCTCTTTACTTTTTCACATTAATGTGATAAAATGGTTGTATGGAAATTTTGCCGTTCGGCAGATGGGAGCTATATATAAATGAACGAAAAGATAAGATCCGAAAATATGGATAAGCTTTTTGAAGCTATCCTTACGCTTGAAACTGTTGACGACTGCTACAAGTTTTTTGTTGACCTCTGTACGACTATAGAATTAAAATCCTTTGCTCAGCGTTTCCACGTTGCAAGGCTTCTTGACGAGCATCGCGTATACAACAGCATCGTTTCCGAAACGGGAGCAAGTACCGCGACAATAAGCCGTGTAAACCGTTCTTTGCAGGACGGCAGCGACGGATATAATATAGTTTTCGACAGGCTTAAAGAAAAAGGACTTTTATAATTCAGAAATAATTGTCTATAACTCAGTGGGATATTGTTTTTCTGCATTCTTTGTCAGAGAGGTAACTTTTTGGAGACTATATCGTAAATTCTCCTGCATAAAGCTATAAAAATATGGATTATAATTTATGTGGCAGGCTTTATGCAGGAGAATTTACGACAACAGAGATTCCAAAGGGGTCACCCCTTTGGCAGGGGGTGTGGGGTGACTCCCTACAGTGTAGGGAGATGTCACGAAGTGACAGAGGGTACGGGGCGGTTAGCCAGAGTCCCCCACTTAGGTTATGGATAGTGATTCAGAAATAAATGGACGTTTTCGTCCGGAAAGGAATTACTTATGAAGAAATCAAAGCTGTTAAGCAGGTCTGCGGCGGCTGTTTCGGCGGCTGCTGTGCTTATGTCGTGCGTTCCGGGATTCTCGAACGCCGCCGTAATTACTCCCGACAAGCCGAATAATTACCAGAATTTCGCCGAAGCGCTCCAGCTCGGACTGTGCTTTTACGACGCTAACAAGTGCGGCGATGAGGTTGCGGAGGACGGATATTATTCATGGCGTGCGGATTGCCACGTCAAGGACGCCGAGATACCCCTTAAACCTATGGATCCCATGCCTACTGTAAACAAAGGCGACGGCGGAGAAGACGACGGCAAGGACGACGGTCTCGGCAACTACGACGGCGAGGGCGACGGCGGTTCAAGCTCTGCGGAGGGTCTCTACGAGGGCGTTAATATGTCGAATAAGTTTATCGAGGAAAACCGCAAGTACCTCGATCCCGACGGCAACGGCACTCTCGACCTGACAGGCGGTTGGCACGATGCAGGCGACCACGTAAAATTCGGTCTCCCCGGAAGCTACTCCGCTTCAACTCTCGGCTGGGGCTATTACGAGTTCCCCGAATCTTACAAGGAGCTTGGTCTTGACAAGCACGTTGAGGACGAGCTGCGCTGGATAAACGACTACTTCATGAAGGTCACTTACCTTGACGACGACGGAAAGGTCGTTGCCTACTGCTATCAGGTGGGCGAGGGAAACAACGACCACAACTACTGGTGTCCGCCCGAATTGCAGGTTGACGGCACATACGTTGCGTCTTCTTCATGCGGAGTAAAGCGTCCCGCCTACTTCGCTACAAGGGAAATGCCTGCCTCCGACCAGTGCGCCGGAGCGGCGGCATCGTTGGCGGTAAACTACCTCAACTTCAAGGAAAGCGATCCCGAATATGCCGAAAAATGCTTGAAATACGCCCTTGCTCTCTACGAATTCGCCGTTGAGACCCACACTGAAGAATGGGAACCCGGCACAACGCCTACAGCAACAAGTCTCGGATATGACGGCGGCTTCTACACCTCCAGCTACGACTATGACGAGCTTGCATGGGCGGCTGTATGGCTGTACTACTGCACCGACAATTACGACTATATCAACGACATCATCGCTGTTGACGAGAATACCACCAACGACAAGGGCGCGCACCCTTATGTCGGCTATCTGAAGCGTATCATGACCGATACGGGCAACTGCTGGCAGAACATTTGGGTACACTGTTGGGACACCGTATGGGGCGGAGTTTTTGCAAAGCTTGCTCCTGTCACAAATACGGCTCGTGACTGGTACATCTTCCGTTGGAATCTGGAATTTTGGTCGGGAGTTGACGAGGAAACAGCCAAAACTGCGAACTACTACGTTCCCACATCGACACACAAGTATTTCGGCATGGACGATCTTATCTGGAATCAGCCTATCGACCCTGCCACAATTCCTGATCTGCCGGAAAACGGCGGAAACTTCATTGCAAAGTCCCCCGAGGGTTACGCAGTCGTAGCAGGCTACGGAAGCGCGCGTTATAATACCGCCGCAGGCTTGCAGGCTATGGTTTACGCTAAGGAAACAGGCGATCTCATCTTTGCAAACTGGGCTAAGGATCAAATGGAATATATCCTCGGCGACAATCCCATGGGCTACGCCTATATGGTAGGATATGAAAGCAACTTTGCTTCTCAGCCGCACCACCGTTCTTCCCACTGTTCGCCTACGCAGAGCATGGAAGACCCCATAACTCAGGTTCACACTCTCTGGGGCGCGCTCGTAGGCGGTCCCGATCTGGACGATTTCCATTCGGACATCACCAAGGATTACATCTACAACGAGGTTACGGACGACTACAACGCTGCGATCTGCGGAGACCTTGCAGGTCTTTACCACTACTTCGGCGCAAAGGGCAAGGAGCTTGAGGATAAGAACTATGTGATACCCGATTTCAATATGTCCGAGAACGCTATCGGCTACGATCAGGTAGACGAGAACGGCGATCCGCTCCCCACAGGTCTTTACATCTCGGGAGGAAAATCTCAGGAGACAGACGCAGGCATTCAGATAAAAATAGTCGTTCACAACAGAACAGTCGATCCGCCTAAATTTGAAAGCAATCTTAAAGCAAGATACTATTTCAACATCGGCGAACAGCTTGAAAAGGGCGAGGACATCAGCTTTATCGAGACACGTATCGACTACGATCAGGAGAAAAGCTTTACGGACGGAAAGAATCAGGCGCTTATCTCCGAGCCTGTAAAGTACGATGATAAGGGAAATTATTACATTGAAATTTCATGGCAGAACTGCGACTTCTACGGCAGCCGTGTTTATCAGTTCGGTCTGCTTAATAAGATGCACCCCGAGACTTTCGACACTGTATGGGATTCGTCAAACGACTACAGCTACGGCGATCTTGTAAGCTTTGAGGACGACAACGATGCAGCCGCAATTACCGATAAGATCACGCTTTATGCGGACGATAAGCTCGTTTGGGGCGTTGAGCCTGACGGAACGTCTGCGGAAGATCCTACAGGCGGTTCTGACGGAACTAAGCTTGTCGGCGATGCGAACTGCGACGGTACGGTAACTATTGCAGATTCAACGGCAATTCTTCAGGCTTTGGGAAATCCCGATAAGTACGGGCTTTCAAAGCAGGGCGCAATTAACGCCGATTGCTGCAACGTCGGCGACGGTGTTAAGACGAGCGATGCGCTTGCAATTCAGAAGCTTGACGCAAAGATAGTAACCAAGCTGCCTTTAACCGAATAAATATTAAAACAGCCGAGGAGATTTTCCGCGGCTGTTTTTTTAGTCTGACTTTTTGGGTTCAATTTTTTGTCTATTTATTCTCCTCATCAATATCGCTTTTAAATTCAAGAATATCGCCGGGCTGACATTTGAGGACTTCGCAAATAGAGTTTAATGTGGAAAAACGAATTGCAGTTACTTTACCGTTTTTCAGCTTTGAGAGATTGACATTTGCGATACCGACTTTGGCTGCCAGTTCATTCAGCGACATTTTACGATCTGCCATAACACGATCAAGACGCAGTATAATTGCCATATCTTGTACCTTATATCATTCCGTCGTCTTCCTGCTGTAATACTGCACCACGCTTGAAAAACGTGCTGACAGCAAGGAGCATAAATCCGAAAAGCATCCAGCTTACGCCTTTTGGAAACGGATTCCATTCGACAGAAATGCTTGTACCGTTTATTATCCAGAATTCGTTGGTATATGCAGCCATTTTGCATATATACTGAACAAATTTTGAAATAAGCGGAGTAAACGCATTGTATCCTATCATCAGTAAGCCGATATTCTGAAAGCCGTGGATAACTTTGTCGGAAAAGTATTCTCCGCCGATCTGTTCATCTAAAATCTTTTTGAGAAGCTTGAATCCAACGAATGTTACTGAAAACTGCAAAGCTCTGAGAAACAGCACTCCGATCAAGGAAAAAACATTATTTTCTTCACCGTTTGAAAAGTAAAACTGATAAAATCCCAAATCAATAATGCCGTCGGCAAGTTTAGAGCCTTCTTTTGCATTTGACGCCATAATGCCGATCATAACCATAAGCATATGCCATAAAGTTACGATACTGAAAAGAACAAATAATATGGTTACGGCTTTTTTGGAAAAAGAAGCTGATTTTTGTAGTTTGGTCATGATTTTTCCTCCTTATAAAGTTTCGTCCGACTGTTTCTGCAATTCTGAGGCGTGGCTGAAAATATTGGCAAGAACAAGCAGAATAATGCAGATGATCAGGTTTACGGGTGAAATTGATAAACTGATATTATTTCCTATTGATGAAAGAATGGAAGTTGGTTCTCCCTGTGCAAGCTGATTGTTACGGATAATTTGCCCGATAAGTGAAGCGGCAGGATCAAAAACAAAGTATACGCCGTATAAAATGCCGAGAAACCGAAGTTTTGGTGCGCATTCAAGAGCAAACGGCGTATCTTTTTTAACATGACGCATAATACCCATTATAAGGAATATTGCTGAAAATACCAAAATATACCGGAACAGATCAGCGGCAATGTTTACAATAAAATATGTTGAAAGGTAAGATAAGTCCTTTGAAATGCTAATTATAAAAAATACTAAGTAAGTCAAACAGATGATAATACTGAATCCAAGCAAAATATTGAGAAAAGCACAAATTCTTCCGGCAACTTTCGCACGCATTTCCAATGAACTTATTCCAAGAACCTCATCACGGTCACGACCGCGGAAAATCCGAAACAGCTCAAATGCTGAAAGAATTACACCGAATGTGTATAAAACAGTAACAACATTGTCTGAGAACTCCGTACATTTCCAGATTGAAAGCGAACTATCCTGCACAAAGTTGAAATACAATTGATATGTATTCAATAACCCCTGACTCAGAATTCGTAATTCAACTCCGCCGATAAAAGCTGTCAGGATCAAGGTCAAGTGTGGAAAAATGCTTTCAATAAGAGTTTTGCCGTTTTTCATATCGGCGAAAACCTTACGCATTTTTGAAAAGAATCCCGCAAGCAATGCGAAGAATGCCACATTAATTAGTCCGAAGAATGCTCCGTCGATCAAACGAATCATTCCCAGTCTTATCGAAAGGATAAGAGAGACCACGATCATTAATGCTGATACAGCGAATCCGGCTATCCAAATGAGCGGAAGAGCCTTATCAATTTTTTCTTTGTTTTTCATTAAAAACACCCCAATTTGAAAATTAATTATTCAAAAGATCAATACGTTGTCCTTTGATAAACACATTATATCACAAAAAGATACGTTTGTCAACTATTTTTTTACGTTGTACGTTAATTTTGTGATGTTAAACGTAATGTTCGCAATTTTTGGGGAGTTTAAGTTGAGCTGTTATAAACAGGAATACCGTTGTTTTCTTCAAATAGAGGTTTAAGAAAACAGCCGAGGAGATTTTCCACGGCTGTTTTTTATATTATTGTTTGCTATTGTACGTCGTCGTTTGCGGCGTCGATATTCAGCGTAACATTTTTTAAAGTGCGGTTAATGGCATTGGTACGTGTGCCGATAAGAGCTTCAAGGTCCTTATCCGCCAGTCTGAGGCGGTTTCGGGCGGATTCAAGCACGCTTTCAAAGTTGCTGAACTCGGCTTTTGCTTTTTCGAGAATTTTCCAGACCTCGCTGCTTTTTTTCTGGATAGCAAGTGTGCGGAAGCCCATTTGCAGACTGTTCAGCATTGCAGCCATAGTGGACGGCCCTGCGATATTTATGCGGAAGTCCCTCTGCAAAAGCTCCACCAGTCCCATATTTACGACCTCGGCGTACAGTCCCTCGAAGGGCAGGAAAAGTACGGCAAAATCGGTAGTATACGGCGGTTTTATGTATTTATCGCGAATACTTTTTGCGCAGCGTTTTATCTCGGTTTCAAGAGCCGTCCTTGCAAGTTTAAGCTCGGCAGGGTCGCCGTTTTCGTAGGCGGAAACAAGCCGCGCGTAGGTATCGCCCGGAAATTTTGAGTCTATCGGGAGGAACACGCAGCCGTCCTCCTCATTGCCGGGGAGCTTTACGGCAAAGTCCACACGTTCTTTGGAATTTGGAAATACTGCCGTCTGCTCGGCGTACTGCTCGGGAGCGAGAATTTCTGAAAGTATCGCGCCAAGCTGTATTTCGCCCATGATTCCACGCGTCTTGACATTGGAGAGGACTTTTTTCAGATCGGAAACTCCCGAAGCTACGGCTTTCATTTCGCCCAAGCCCTCGTAGACCTCCGAAAGTCTCTTGTTGACCGTTTCAAAGGAACGGGAAATACGGTCGTCGAGCGTTTTCTGAAGTTTTTCGCTGACGGCGTGATTTATCTTGTCAAGACTTTCGCTGTTTTCACGGCGCAGCTTTTCCATGCTCTCGGCGTTGGAGGTCAGCAGCTTTTCGAGACTTTCATGACTGCTTCTTTCAAGCTCTTTCATATTAGACTCGATTTTTTCCAGAGCTTCAACGGACTTTTTCTGCTGCGATTCCTGAGACTGCCGCAGTTCTCCGCCGAGGTTCGATATTTGGCTGACTACCGATTCGCTCATTCGCACGGATTGTTCCATTGTTATCCTGTTCTGCGTTTCGGCGGTTTTTCCGAGAAGCTCCAGTTTTTTTTGAATGTCCGATATGTCCTTTTTATTTGTTCCCCGACTGCCTGCGGTTTTCGCCGTAAGAAGTATCAGGAAAGCGATAAGTATCAGATTTACCGCCGCTAAAATTATTAATATTTTTTCCATTTGATCCCTTTCGTGTTAAGCATAACTGTTTATTTCTTTTTATTCTTGTGATAAATAATGGTAAGTCCTCGGATAAGCAGGTCGTTGTCAATATGTATTTTTTTTCTGCAAAGGGGAATTACCGTTGAGGAAAGACCTCCCGTAGCAACTGCCGTACAACGTTCGCCAAGTTCGTCCTCTATACGTTCGATAATGCCGTCTATGGCGCAGGCGTTTGAATAGAGCGCGCCGCTTTTCATGCAGTCTATGGTATTTCGACCGATAATATTAGGCGGCAGTTCAAAGTCTATCTTAGGGAGCTGCGCGGTACGGTTGATAAGAGCGTCTGCGGCAACTCCCATGCCCGTCATAATAAGTCCGCCGAGATAGTTTTTATTTTTATCTATTACCGAGATAGTTGTAGCCGTACCCATATCAATTATTATAAGCGGAGCAGGGTATGTATTTATAGCCGCAACAGCGTCTACTGCCTGATCGCTGCCAAGCTGTTTGGGGTTATCTATAAGAATATTAAGACCCGTTTTCACTCCCGGACCCGCCGTCATTGCCTCGACCCCGAAAAGCTTTCGTATCGCCGTTTTGACGGTATTCGTGACTGACGGCACTACCGACGACATTACGGCGTCGTCAATATCGCTGCATTTAAAATCATTCATTTCGAGAATGTTTTTGATAAGCGACGCGTACTCTGCGGCGGTTGCGTTATGATTTGTGGAAATCCTTTCGGAAACAACGATCTTGTCGTTATCGGTCACACAGCCGAAAACTATATTCGTATTGCCTATATCTACTGCTAAAAGCATAAAAGCACCTCCAAAATAATTATGCAAAGTAATTATATCATATTAAGCACAAAATTGCAACAGGCGTGGAAAAAATTTGAGTTTAAAAATATTAGCGAGTTTGCGAGCGGTCACGTGACACAGGGTGCAGCGACACGCTGCTTATATCATGTTTTTGAAAAAAAATCTATAGATTTTAAAAAAAAAATGTGATATAATGGTAATAATAAAAGGAGGTCTTAATTGTGTTAAAAGGAAAAACAGTATTATTGGGAGTTTCAAGCTCCATAGCGGCATACAAAATGTGCAACGTTGCGAGAATGCTGACAAAATTAGGTGCGGACGTTCACGTTTCAATGACAGCGAATGCGACTAACTTCGTCCACCCACTTACTTTTGAAACGCTCACGCAGAACAAGTGCCTTATAGATACGTTCGACCGCAATTTTCAGTACAGCGTGGAGCATGTTGCAATAGCAAAAAAGGCGGACGTGGTTCTTATCGCGCCTGCAACGGCGAATGTTATCGGAAAAATAGCCAACGGCATTGCGGACGATATGCTGACTACAACGGTAATGGCGTGTACGTGTCCGAAGCTTGTCGCTCCTGCAATGAACCACAATATGCTCCACAATCCCATAGTTCAGGAGAATATCGCAAAGCTGCGGAAATACGGCTATGAGATAATCGAGCCTGTCAACGGAATGCTTGCCAATCGCGATATGGGCGACGGCAAGCTTCCCGATGAGGAAACACTTGTGGAGCATATTATACGTGAAATTGCCTTTGAAAAGGATATGGCAGGCAAAAAAGTCCTCATTACCGCAGGGGCTACCCGTGAAAGCATTGACCCCGTGAGGTTCATCACAAATCATTCAAGCGGAAAAATGGGATCAGCCCTTGCAAGAGCCGCAATGCTCAGGGGCGCGGAAGTCACGTTGATAGCCGCTCATACGGACGTTGAACCGCCTATGTTTGTGAATACGGTAAGGGTCGTATCGGCGGCGGATATGTTCAACGCTGTAAAAAAGCATATGGGAGATATGGATATTATCATTAAAGCTGCGGCTGTGGCGGACTATACCCCTGTTACAACGGCAGACAGCAAGATAAAAAAATCCGCCGACGATATGAGCATACCGTTAAGGCGAACTGTTGACATTCTTAAATATATAGGCGAGAACCGTCATGAGGGACAGCTCGTCTGCGGTTTCTCAATGGAGACTGACAATGTTATTGAAAACTCCCGAAAAAAGCTCGTTTCCAAGAAATGCGATATGATATGCGCTAATTCTCTGAGAAGATCGGGAGCAGGCTTCGGCACTGATACCAACGTGATCACTATTATTACAAAAGACGGAGAAGAAGAACTTGAGCTTATGTCCAAATTTGACGCGGCAAACGAAATACTGACGCGATTGAGAAATTTATGCTGATGAAATTTATATGGCGGCTGATACAGTTTCAGCCGCCATATGTTATATTTTTAATTATATTTCGGTTCGCAGGTGAGATTTATGCCGAGTCTCTTGAAAATACGTTCGTCAACGGGTGAGAGGATAACGGTGGAGTGGACTTCGCAGCCGCGGAGATTCGATATTTGTTCCATAGCTTTTTTGGCGTTATCGTCCGTAGTGGCGCAGATAGAAAGAGCAAGGAGCGTTTCATCGGTATGTATGCGAGGATTGCTGTTGCCGAGATGATTTACTTTCAAGTCCATGATAGGCTCGATAACGTGAGGAGACATGAGCAGAACGCTGTCGTCAAGTCCTGCCATATATTTAAGAGCGTTGAGGAGAAGTCCCGAAGCTGCGCCGAGAAGTTCGGACGTTCTGCCTGTGAGGATAGTTCCGTCGGGCATTTCCATAGCGGCAGCAGGAGCGTTTGTCTGCGCTTCCTTGGCAAGAGCAGCGGAAACGGTTTTTCGGCTTTCGGGAGTAATATTTGCCTGCTTCATAAGGAGAGAGAGCTTCATTACCTCGTCCTCGGAAATAAGACCCTTACGGCGGTCGCAAAGACCGATATAGTATCGGCGGATTATTTCATCGCACGCCGCCTTGCAGACCGTTTCATCGTCAATTATGCAGTTTCCTGCCATATTTACGCCCATATCGGTAGGCGATTTGTACGGCGAGCCGCCTAAAATATTCTCGAACATGGCGTTGAGAACAGGGAAAATTTCCACGTCACGATTGTAATTTACGGTAGTTTCGCCGTATGCTTCAAGGTGGAACGGGTCTATCATATTAACGTCATTGAGGTCGGACGTTGCGGCTTCGTAGGCGATATTTACGGGGTGACGAAGGGGGAGATTCCATATCGGGAACGTTTCAAATTTAGCGTAGCCTGCATTGATACCACGCTTGTGGTCATGGTAGAGCTGAGAAAGACATGTAGCCATTTTGCCGCTTCCGGGACCGGGGGCGGTAATAACGACAAGCTTGCGAGAAGTCTCTATGTAATCATTTTTGCCGTAGCCGTCGTCGCTGATGATGTGTTTAAGATCGGAGGGATAGCCTTTAATACTGTAGTGGTGGTAGACCTTTACGCCGAGAGCTTCAAGACGGCTTTGGAAAGCGTCGGCGGTAGGCTGATCGTCATATCTGGTAAGTACGACGCTGCTTACGTACAGTCCGATCTTTGTAAATATGTTAAACAGACGTATAACGTCAACATCGTAGGTTATGCCGAGGTCTCCGCGTATCTTGTTTTTTTCGATGTCGTCCGAGTTTATGACGATAACGATCTCCGCCTCGTCCTTAAGCTGGAGCAGCATTTGCAGCTTGCTGTCTGGCTTGAAGCCGGGGAGTACTCGTGAAGCGTGATAGTCGTCGAAAAGCTTTCCGCCGAATTCGAGATACAGCTTGTCCCCGAACTGCTCAATGCGTCTGCGGATATGCTCGGACTGCATTGTAAGGTATTTTTCATTGTCGAAACCGATTTTATTATTCATTTTATTCTCCTCCATAAATTCCAATAATATTATTATATCATAAAAGTCCTGAAATTGCAACAAGCGCGGCGATAAATTTCAGTTTAATTTTCTTTTAGTGACTGTTGCAATTTTGTGCTTAATATGATATAATTAACTGCATAAAAATTATAAAAGGTGATGTTAAATGAGAACCGTAGTTTTTTTCGATATTGACGGCACGCTTATTTCCGAGGACGGGCTTATGACGATCCCCGAAAGCACGAGAACGGCTATCGCAAGGGCAAGGGCAAACGGCAGCCTTACCTTTATAAATACAGGTCGGACGGAGTTCAACGTCAATAAAAGAATACGTTCGCTCGGCTTTGACGGGCTTATCTGCGGCTGCGGAACGTACATAGAATACAACGGCGAAACGCTTTTTTATAACGGGCTTTCTGCGGATTTTTGCCGTGAAACAGCGTATCTTATGCGTAAAACAGGTCTTACGCCCGTTTACGAGCATAAGGACGGCTATTTTTTCGACGACCTTGCTCCGAAAAACGCCGACCTCGAGGACTTTCTCGAATCCTTTGTTGAGGACGGCATACCCGTTGACGGACGTGTCGAGGATAAAGATTTCATTTTTGACAAATTCGTTGCATGGGAAAATCCCAACTGCGATATGAAGCTTTTCAGGCATGAAATAGGCAAAAACTTTGAGATAATCGACCGCGGCGGCGGCTTCTACGAAAACGTTCCGCTGGGCTGTTCAAAAGCCACGGCTATCGAATTTATTCTTGAAAAGCTGAATATCCCCCTTGAAAACGCCTATGCGATCGGTGACAGCGCAAACGATCTCCCCATGCTCAAAGCAGTCCCCAACAGCATAGCTATGGGCGGTTCGGAGGCTATTTATCCCTATGTTTCATACGTTACGACCCCTCTGCACGAGGACGGGATATACAATGCGCTCGCTCATTATAAGCTGATTTGAGCAGCGTGTCGGCGAGCCGCCGCACCCGATTCACGAAAAAAATTTTATTCCCACTATAATTTCCCGATGTAGGGACACGGCGTGCCGTGTCCGCACGGCAGCGTGTCGCTGCACCCAATTTACGAAAAAATTTTTTAGACAATAATTGACAACATTGAAAAATCATGATATAATAAAATAAGTTTAAAAATTAGGAGGTTTTATAATGAAATTCAGAAAAATTTTAGCTTCGCTTTTGGCGGTTACGGTTGTGGGGGCGGCTATGCCTGTTGTTTCGATGAATACGCCTAAAATCGCCATTACTGCTAATGCGGCGAACTGTACAGAGGGTACTTATGAATCTCTTTCATATAGAGCTTACAGCGACCATATTGAGATTTTTAGCTGTGATAAATCCGTAACAGAGGTCAATATCCCAAGCGAAATTAAAGGCTTGCCTGTTACAATTATTGGTGCTTATTCGTTTTCTTATTGTTCGGGTCTGACTTCAATAACTATTCCCGACAGTGTTACAGTTATCGGCAGTATGGCGTTTGACTACTGTGAAAATCTTACAGAGATAACGATTCCCGAAAGTGTCACAAGTATTGACGATTCGGCGTTTTCCAATACGCCGTGGTTTGAAAACAAACAAAAGGAAAATCCGTTAGTAATTATAAACGGTATCCTTATTGACGGAACAGCTTGCTCGGGCGATGTTGTTATTCCCGATAGCGTTATAAGTATCGGTGATAGGGCGTTTGGTGGTTGTTCTGATATGACAAAGGTAACTATTCCCGAAAGCGTTACAAGTATCGGCAGTATGGCGTTTTATACGTGTTCGGGTCTGACGGAAATAACTATTCCCGACAGTGTTACAAGTATTGTCGAAAGTACGTTTGAGGGTTGTTCAGGGTTGACATCAATAAATATTCCCAACAGCGTTACAAATATTGGCGATAGGGCGTTTCAGTCGTGTTCGGGTCTTACCTCAATAACCATTCCCGAAAGCGTTACAAGTATCGAATATAATGCGTTTAGTGAGTGTTCGTCTCTTACGTCAATAACTATTCCCAACAGCGTTACAAGTATTGGTGGTTATGCATTTTCCGATACTCCATGGCTTGAAAATAAGCAAAAGGAAAATCCGTTAGTTATTGTAAATGGTATTCTTATTGACGGTAAAACCTGCTCGGGCGATGTTGTTATTCCCGAGGACGTTACAAATATCGGCAATTATGCGTTTTATTGTTGTGAGAGTTTAACATCAATAACAATTCCCGAAAGCGTTACAAGTATCGGCGAGAATGCGTTTTATTGTTGTGAAAGTTTAACATCAATAACTATTCCCGAAAGCGTTACAAGTATCGGCGATTGGGCATTTGAGAACTGTTCAAGCTTGGCAGAAATAACGATTCCCAACGGAGTTACAAATATCGGCAGTTCTGCGTTTAGAAATACTCCGTGGCTTGAAAATAAGCAAAAGGAAAATCCTTTAGTAGTTGTAAACAGTATTCTTATTAATGGAACAACTTGTTCTGACGATGTTGTTATTCCCGATAGCGTTACAAGTATCGGCAATAGTGCGTTTGAGGGTTATTCGGGTCTGAAGATCACCATTCCCGATAGCGTTACAAGTATCAGAGAATTGGCGTTTGGAAGTTGTTATTATCTGACATCAATAACAATAGAAAACCCCGACTGTGAAATTTACGATGATGATACTACAATTTCAACCAGTTATGACAGTGGGAAAAAGGGTTATTATTTCAACGGCACAATTTACGGCTACGAAAACTCAACCGCACAGGCGTATGCTGAAAAATACGGCTATAAATTTGAATCCCTCGGCGAAGCTCCCGTAACGGGCAACGCTTTGGGCGATGTAAACGGCGATAAAGCTGTTGATTCCAGCGATGCGACAGATGTTCTCACCGACTACGCCCTTACCTCCACAGGCAAGGAATCCAAATTCACCGCCGCTCAGAAAGCCGCCGCCGACATTGATAAGGACGGCAAAATAGATTCTTCCGACGCTTCAACGATACTGCAATTCTACGCATATCTCTCAACAGGCGGCACTGAAACTGATATGTCCAAATGGTTGGCGAAATAATTTTAACAAATCTACAGGGAACGCTTTTTAGGGCGTTCCCATATTTATTTCCGCGGCAGTTACAAATTTGTAGGGGACGGCGCCCTCGACGTCCCGTTTTAAGAATGTAATCGTCACCCCATTTCGGGACGTCGTGGGCGCCGTCCCCTACAACGTGAAAAATTTTTTGCGACTGTTGCAATTTCTCAATTAATATGATATAATAAATAACAACGATGTTTCAGACGGCATCGTAAACATTAAAAACATAATCCAAAAGTGGAGATACATTTTATGGAACAGACTATCAAAAGCAGTAAAAACACGGAAAACGGCAATATTTTTTACACTGTTGCCATGAGAGGTCTTGTTGCATTTCCAAAAATGGTGATGCACTTCGACGTTGCAAGAGACAAAACAGTTTCTGCTGTCGAAAAGTCCCTCAAAGAAAACGGTAAGCTGTTTTTAATCACACAGCATGAAACATATGTGGAAAATCCCAAGGCGTCCGACCTTTATAAAGTCGGCGTTGTAGCCGAAATAAAGCAAGTCCTCAGACTGCCCGACAACGAAGTCAAGGTGCTTGTGGAGGGACTGTACAAGGCAAGTCTTGTCCGCCTTATCGACGAGGGAGATGCGCTTCGTGCGGAGGTCAAACGCACTCCGACATATTCACGCTCTAAATATGACGTGACCGAAGCGGAAGCTCTCATGCGCTCAGTAAAGGACGCTTTTGAGCGATATACCTCGTTTTTCCCGAGAATGCCCCATGACCTTCTGAAAAAGATAATGTCTATGGACGACCCGATCAAGCTCTTTGAGGCGGTCACGTTCAACAGCAGCCTGAATTATCGTGATAAGCAGACTCTTTTAGAGGAAACGAACATTCTCAACAAGCTGTCGGTACTGTACGCCTGCCTTGCTTCGGAAATAGAAATACTGGAGCTTGAAAGCCTTATCAATGAACAGACGCGAAACAGCATCGACAAGGGACAAAAAGAATACTACCTCCGCGAGCAGATGAGAGTTATTCAGGAACAGCTCGGTGAGGAGGACGGCGAGGACGTCTTTAACACGGTAAACCGCATAATGGAGCTGAAAATAGACGAAAAAAGCCGTGATAAGCTTCTCAAAGAGGCTGACAGACTGGGCAAGCTCCCCCCTGCTTCTCAGGAAGCCTTTGTCATAAAAAATTACTTAGATACAGTCCTCGAACTGCCGTGGGGAAAATACTCCAAAGCGAAAATTTCCATGGAGAAAGCGGAGGCTGTCCTCGAAAGAGATCATTACGGACTTAAAAAGGTAAAGGAACGTATCCTTGAATTTCTTGCAGTCCATATTCTAAACCCCGAGATAAAAGGGCAGATCATTTGCCTTGCAGGACCTCCCGGTATCGGCAAGACTTCTATAGCAAAATCCGTGGCAAAGGCTATGGGCAGAAAATATGCCCGTGTTTCTCTCGGCGGCGTTCGTGACGAAGCCGATATAAGAGGTCACAGAAAAACGTATGTCGGAGCTATGCCCGGACGTATCATCACCGCTATCGAACAAGCAGGCACGTCTAATCCGCTTATCCTGTTCGATGAGATTGATAAGCTTTGCAGCGATATGAAAGGCGACCCCTCGTCGGCTATGCTCGAAGTCCTTGACAGCGAGCAGAATTCGACGTTCCGAGATCATTTTCTTGAAATTCCCTTTGACCTCAGCAAGGCGGTGTTCATAACGACTGCGAACAATGTGAACGACATTCCTGCGCCGCTTCTCGACCGTATGGAGGTAATCGAGCTGCCGAGCTACACCTCGGAGGAAAAATTCCATATTGCAAAGGAACATCTTCTGCCGAAACAGCTTAAAGAACACAGCCTGAAAGGAACTCAGCTCAAGCTTCAGGACGAAACTATCGAAGATATTATACAGTTCTATACCCGTGAAGCAGGCGTAAGAGGTCTTGAAAGGTGCATAGCTTCAATTTGCAGAAAGGCTGCAAGGAAAATTGCGGACGGCAGCGCAAAGCGGATAACCGTCAAGGCAAAGGATCTTCAGGACTGGCTAGGCGTTAAGAAGTATCTTTCCGACCTTGTTTCAAAGGAAGATCAGGTCGGCGTTGTAAACGGTTTGGCGTGGACTTCCGTGGGCGGAACAGTTATGCCGCTGGAGGTAATGGTTCTGGACGGCTCGGGCAAGATCGAGACTACAGGCTCTCTCGGCGACGTTATGAAAGAAAGCTCTAAGATAGCCGTCACTTACGTAAGGAGCGTTGCCGATAAATACGGTATCGACCCCGAATTTTTCACCAAAAAGGATATGCACATACACGCTCCCGAGGGAGCAGTCCCCAAGGACGGTCCGTCAGCAGGAGTTACAATGACGACTGCCGTAGTCTCGGCGCTTTCGGGCAGAAAGGTACGCTCCGATACGGCTATGACAGGCGAAATAACGCTCCACGGCAAGGTGCTTCCGATCGGCGGACTTCGCGAAAAAACAATGGCGGCGTATAAGGCAGGTATCAAGACAGTTATCATACCCGTCGGAAACACACCCGATCTCGAAGAAGTAGACGACGCCGTAAAGAATAACATCAACTTTGTTTTTGCGGAAACTCTTACGGACGTTCTCGATACGGCTCTTATCTAAGGGGGAGTTATGAAACTTAATTACAATAAAGCCGAATATATCGCCTCGTACGGCACATTTTCCCAGATACCGCCCTGCGACCGCATTGAGATCGCTTTCGCAGGGCACTCAAACGTTGGCAAGTCTACTCTTATAAATAAGCTTTTTAACAGAAAGAACCTTGCAAGAGTAAGCTCCATTCCGGGAAAAACGGCTACCATAAATTTCTACGGACTGGAAAATATTTATTTTGCAGACCTGCCCGGCTACGGCTACGCTAAGGTCGGCAAGTCCGAAATAAAACGTTGGTCGGGGCTTATAGACGGCTACCTCAATTCCGACAGGGATATACGCCTTGTATTTATGCTTGTGGATATGCGTCACGCTCCCACTAAGGACGACATCAAGATGATAGATTATCTGATAGACACCGAAACGCCTTTCGTCCTTGTCCTCACAAAGGCGGACAAGCTGAAAAAGACTGAGAGGGAAAAGCGTATGGAGGCTTTCAAGACCGAAATACCTTGCTTTGAGGATATACACGTCGTCCCGTTTTCGTCAATGACCTTTGAGGGCGTTGACGAACTTCGGGAGATAGTTGAGGAAATTGCTGAGAACTGATCATCAGGAGGTTATATTATGTTTGTATCGGAAAATTTAAGCGTTAATGAAAACGGACATCTTACTATCGGCGGAGCTGATACCGTAGAACTGGCAAATAAATACGGTACGCCGCTTTACGTCATGGACGAGCAGCTTGTGCGTAAAAACTGCCGCCGCTTCAACGAGAGCATAAAGAAATTTTACGGCGATAAGGGCAGAGTTCATTATGCAAGCAAGGCTCTTTCGTGTATGGAAATGTGCCGTATCGTAGGAAGCGAGGGTCTCGGTCTGGACGCCGTTTCAATAGGCGAACTGTACACCGCCGTAAAAGCAGGCTTTGACGTGTCCAAAATAGGATTCCACGGCAACAACAAAACAAACGAGGAGCTTAATTACGCTGTTGAAGTCGGCGTTGGTCACATTATCGTTGACAATATCAGCGAACTGCACCGCCTTGAAAAAATTGCTGCCGAGCAGGGTAAAAAGCCGCATATCATGTTCCGTATCAAGCCGGGCATAGACGCTCATACCCACGATTTCGTAAAGACGGGTCAGATAGACAGCAAGTTCGGCTTTGCTCTTGAAACGGGAGAAGCCTATGAAGCCGTAAAAGAGGCTATATCATGCGAAAACGTGGAGCTTTACGGACTTCACTGTCATATCGGTTCGCAGATATTCGATATCGAACCCTTTGAGGAAGCGGCAAAGGTCATGCTGAACTTCATTGCAAAGTTAAAAAACGAACTGAACTACGAAATAAAAGGTCTGAATCTCGGCGGCGGATTCGGAATTAAATATCTTAACGAACACGACCCTCAGCCTTTCGAGGTATTCATGGAACGCGTTGCAAAGGTCGTAGAGGCTCAATGTGCGGAGCTGAATATTTCCCGTCCCTTTATTTACATAGAGCCGGGACGTTCAATTGCCGCGCCTGCCGGAATTACGCTGTATACCGTCGGCGCAAGAAAGGAAATACCCAATATAAGGACTTACGTTTCCGTTGACGGAAGTATGGCGGACAGTCCGAGATATATCCTCTACAAATCCGAATATGAAGCGATAGTCGCAAACAAGGCGAACGAGGAACGCACGGAAAAGGTCACTATCGCAGGAAAGTGCTGTGAAAGCGGCGACCTTATCGGCGAAAATATGCCGCTCCAGCACGCAGAATCAGGCGATATTATCGCTGTATGCGCTACGGGTGCGTATAACTACTCCATGTCCTCAAACTACAACAGACTGCAAAAGCCTGCCGTTGTGTTCGTGAATAACGGCGAATCCCGTATTGCCGTAAAGCGTGAGACTCTCGACGACATAATCAGAAATGATGTATGATAATTATCCTTTTTATGACGCTCCCGATACCGCAGTGATCGCCTGCCGTCATATCGTTGAGGACGGCGAGCCTGTCCTTTATGTTTCCCACGACAGCGATGACGGTATGTGGCAGTTTCTATGCGGAAAATCTCACGATACGGACGACGCAAGAGTTGTCTCGCTCCTTGATATTTTCAGTATTGATAACTCTGTAGGCGAACTGTACGAACTTCCTCTCGGCTGTTTTGCGGAAAGAGACAGCGTTGATTCGGAGTGGAGGGTTTACAGAAATAATTGAACAGGTCTAATGACTTTATCAAGCAGTCCCGAGAAATCGGGGCTGTTTTGTAATTATTTGTAATAATATATCAATTGACAGTAATCGGAAAATTATGTAAAATATAAACAAAGGACGGTGATTCTATGAAAAAATCGACCGCAATATCAATATCACTAATTATTATGTGGATACCTTCTACACCTGCAATGGTCATCAGCGGTCTGCTTACAAACCTCGCTTTGAGCGAAGGTGCTAATATGGCAATATTTTCTTTTGGATTTGCATTTGCCGAACAGCTCTTCTGTGCGATCGCTTCAATTATTTTACTGATCGTTTTTGAATGCCGATACCGCCAGCGCGACAGGGAGTGTATCGGATATATTATAACATCATCGTTTATGAATATACCGACTTTTGCGCTCATCATAATGAGGATCGCAAGTTATTTGATTAATCCGTCGGGCAATTATCACAGCAACGGAAACGAGTATAATTTTTGGTCTTCATTTGCGAAGAAGATAAACGATTGTTTCGGAGTTGTCACCGTGGGAATATTCGTTTTGCTATGCTCAATCGCAACTATCAGCGTGCTTGTAAAATTCTGTTGTATTAATCGCAAACTTAAAAATCCAAATTATGTATACAAATAACTATAGGTGTTCGATAAGCTAATGGCTAACGGCTAATGGCTAATAGCTATAAGAAAGCAGTCCCGAGAAATCGGGACTGTTTTGCTGTGCTAACAAATATAAAAAGCATATCCGATTTTTACATTGTTTATTTCTTGACAAACTTTTTGAAATAGTGTAAAATATAATTATCAATACCGAAAGGAATGATCAAAATGGGTTTAACACTTACTGAAAAAATTTTGAAGGCTCATCTCGTTGACGGAGAATATGTCAAAGGTCAGGAGATCGGCATTAAGATCGACCAGACCTTGACGCAGGACGCTACGGGTACTATGGCTTACCTTGAATTTGAGGCTATGGGCGTTCCGAGAGTCAAAACTGAGCGTTCAGTTGCTTATATCGACCACAATACGCTCCAGAGCGGCTTTGAAAACGCCGACGACCACCGCTTCATCGCTTCAGCCGCCAAAAAGCACGGTATCTACTTCTCACGCCCCGGAAACGGTATCTGTCATCAGGTTCACCTTGAACGCTTCGGCATTCCCGGCAAGACACTTATCGGCTCAGACAGCCATACTCCCACAGGCGGCGGTATCGGCATGATAGCCATTGGCGCAGGCGGACTTGACGTTGCCGTTGCTATGGGCGGCGGCGCATATTACATAACCTGCCCGAAAGTTGTCAAGGTCAACCTTACGGGAAACCTCCGTCCGTGGGTATCCGCAAAGGACGTTATACTTGAAGTCCTCAGAAGAATGTCCGTTAAGGGCGGTGTTGGCAAGGTCATCGAGTATGTGGGCGAGGGCGTTAAGACCCTTTCCGTCCCCGAAAGAGCTACCATTACAAACATGGGCGCAGAACTCGGCGCGACAACTTCTATCTTCCCGTCCGACGAGATCACAAAGCAGTTCCTCAAGGCTCAGAAGCGTGAGGAAGTCTGGGTTCCGCTTGCCGCCGACGAGGACGCTGTTTACGATGAAGAACTTAACATCGACCTCAGCGAGCTTGTTCCCCTTGCTGCTTGTCCTCATTCTCCCGACAACGTAAAGAGCGTTGAGGAAATTGGAAAGCTCAAAATAGATCAGGTTTGTATCGGTTCATGTACGAACTCCTCGCTTCTCGATATGCTTAAAGTCGCTTACATCTTAAAGGGCAAGACAGTTCACCCCGACGTTTCGCTTGCTATCGCTCCCGGCTCTAAGCAGGTTCTCAACATGATGGCTGAGAACGGCGCGCTTGCAACGCTTATCGCAGCAGGAGCAAGAATACTTGAAAGCGCATGCGGTCCTTGTATCGGTATGGGTCAGTCGCCCAATTCCAAGGGTATTTCCCTGCGTACCTTCAACAGAAACTTCGAGGGTCGTTCGGGAACAAAGGACGGACAGATCTACCTCGTATCGCCCGAAATGGCTGCTATTTCCGCTGTAAACGGTTTCCTGACAGACCCGAGAGAAATAGGCGATATGCCTGAATTCAAGCTCCCCGAGGAGTTCAGTATCAACGATAATATGGTCGTTCCTCCTGCTCCTGTTGAGGAAATGGACAGCGTTGAGATACTTCGCGGACCGAACATCAAGCCCTATCCCGAGACCGCTCCCCTCCTCGAAACTATCGATGCTCCCGTATCTCTCAAAGTCGGCGATAATATCACTACCGACCACATTATGCCTGCCGGAGCTAAGATACTTCCCCTCCGTTCAAACGTTCCGAAAATTTCCCAATACTGCTTTGCGGTATGCGACGAAAGCTTCCCCAAAAGAGCGGAAAGACTCGGCAAGAGCATCATCGTAGGCGGTTCAAACTACGGTCAGGGCAGTTCGAGAGAACACGCTGCGCTTGCTCCGCTTTACCTCGGAGTTAAAGCCGTTCTCGTTAAATCATTTGCCCGTATTCACCGCGCAAACCTTATAAATGCCGGAATCCTCCCCCTTACCTTCGTAAACGAGGCTGACTACGATAAGATCAACGAGGGCGACGAGCTTCTCCTTGCAGACGTTAGAAAAGCCGTTGCTGAGGGAAAATCAGAGCTTATCATAACCGACAAGACAAACGGCGCGGAAATTCCCGTACTCTGCGAGCTTTCGGGTCGTACAAAGGATATTATCCTTGCAGGCGGACTGCTCGACTACACAAGAGAAAGCATGAAGTAATAAATCAGCGGACTTCTTAAACTGATGATCGACGATTTCGCCGAAGCCTTTCTAAAGGTTATGATCAGATGCAGAACTACGCAAAAGAAAAAAGAAAAAACAGGTATCCCGATATGAAAAATAAAAAAGGCATTACAGGTTCTGATCTGAAATATATAGCTATTCTCGCTATGCTTATCGACCACATTGCCGTACTGTTTATCCCTTCGGACAAACCGCTTTATGCCTGTATGAGGTTTGCGGGACGTCTGACTGCTCCGATAATGTGTTTCTTTATTTCGGAGGGCTATCATTATACGCGAAATCTGAAAAAGTATTTTTCACGTTTGGCGGTTTTTGCAGTCATTTCCCACTTTGCATTTGCTTTTGCGTTTAGCGGCGGCTTTCTTGCCAACTGCCGTGAAAGCATGATAACAACGCTTTTCTGTGTCTGCTTGCAGTTCATGTTATTCATTTTGATAAAATCAAACTCGGCTTTAAACTGCCCCTGCTGCTTTTGATAGCATATGCGGCTCAAAAGTGCGACTGGGGCGCGGAAGCAGTGATATATACCGTTGTTTTCGACCTTGCAAGGGAAAATAAGAAAACCCAGCTTATCGCCTACAGCGATGCGGCAGCCGTATTCAAGCTGCTGCCGCTTATCAAAATAACACTTAGAGATCCGTCGATTTTTGCGTCGAACTTCTACGTTCTCGGAGTATTTCTCCCAGTTCCGCTTCTTCTGCTGTATAACGGCGAAAAGGGCGGCGGCAAGTATACTAAGTGGGTATTCTATGTATTTTATCCGCTGCATTTGCTGCTTCTCGGGTATGTCAATTGGAAATATTCATGAGAACGCTGATGACTGCTCCAAAACTGCCCGAAAACGCAGACGGTCTGATAAGAATTTTAATATTTCTTACCGTATTGATGCTTGCGTTCTGGGGGATAAACGTATTCAGACATATAAAAAGCGGCAGTTGGACTAAATTTCAGAAAGTGACCGATACAGTCGGAGTGATAATGCTTGTAGGATTTCTCATTTCGCTGATCGTTCCTATTATGAGATAGGTGAAATTATGGGATTATGGAATGACATAAAAGAAACTATACATGATATTTCGGTTGACGTTGATACAGAACAGGGACGCATAAATCAGTCGGCAAAAGATATGGGCGCAAGAAGACCCCGACAAGGCGGCGGACTTACGAAAGTCGCCCTGCCGAACCTTATCGGCTTTGTTGTAGGACTTGCGTTTGCGAGACTGCTCGGACTTTCGGGTATTGCGCCGTATCTTATATCGGGTACACTGTTCGCCGTCGCAGTCGGAACGCTTGAATATACCGTATTCGGCGGAATGAACCTGCGATCAGCCGTTATCAGAAATATCATTATAGTTCTGTTTTATTGTTTTATTTTTGTTATTGCCTGTTTAATGCAATGACAAACCAATATATACACTACCTTTAAGCCCCGACTTGCACATGGGTCATAGAAACATCGTGTTTATGCACCTGAAATCAGTATAAACAGCGAAAATGATATTTTTATTTTTCAAAAATTACATAAAATGCAAGCTATATATTGTAAATATGTCATATTTCAATGATTTATGATACATCTGCAAGTCGGGATTTTTACCCTTTTAAAATTGACAATTTAGGAGGAATATAATGGGAAATCTTGGTTGGTATCAAATTTTAACTACATTTGCAAAAAAAGTTGGAGGACCTAAGAATTTAATAGGTTTGCTCTTGGGTTTTGGTGCTTTTATCGGAGGTGGAGTTGTTCATGTTTGTACTAAACTGAAAAAAAAGATTGATACTAAACATAAAAAGAAAAAACAGTTAGCTGACGCTGCAATAGTTTATACAGTTAATAAAGGGGGATTCAGTAATGAAGGACTTCGCTTTAATGAAAAAGATGAGTTCAAAGTCTTAGAAACCGATGGAAACGTGGGACTAATAGAGATTATCGGAGATAAAAATAGTCCTTACTATGTTTCTCTAAAGTTTTTGAGTTCAATCTCTAATTACAAACTAAAATGACGGAGGAATTAAAATGAGTAAAAAAGAAAAAGATGTTATTTATGATGAAAACGTTGATTATGACAGCTTAGAACAGCATACATATTCAGATTCACCTGGTCATATTTTCTACACTTGTCCTAAATGTGGCGGGGAATATTTAGCAACTTTTATGGTTGAAGAAAATGGTGTAACAATGTGTATTGATTGTTGGAATGAGAGATTCGGCAATTAGTATAACAGTTAATGGAGAAAAGCAGACGGATAACTTATTTACGGAGGTACAAACCAATGGCAAAAATTACTATGAAAACGCCCCTTGTGGAAATGGACGGAGATGAAATGACCCGAATCCTCTGGCAGTGGATAAAGGAAATTCTTCTTGAACCATATGTTGAACTTAACACGGAATACTACGACCTCGGACTTCAGCACCGTGAGGAAACCAAGGATCAGGTCACTATAGATTCCGCAGAGGCTACAAAAAAATACGGCGTTGCCGTAAAGTGCGCGACCATTACGCCAAACGCCGCAAGAATGCCCGAGTACAATCTTACTCAGATGTGGAAATCTCCCAACGGCACTATCAGAGCGGCTCTTGACGGAACAGTTTTCAGAACGCCCATTATCGTTAAGGGAATCGAGCCGTACATTCCTACATGGACAAAACCCATAACTATCGCCCGTCACGCTTACGGCGACGTATACAAAAATACCGAAATGCGAGTTGAAAAGGGCTGCAAGGCTGAACTGGTAGTTACGGACGAGAACGGAAACGAAACTCGTGAGCTTATCCATGATTTTGCAAAATCGGACGGTATCATTCAGGGACTTCACAATCTCGACAACTCCATTGCAGGCTTTGCAAGAGCGTGTCTTAACTACGGTCTTGACCTGAAACAAGACGTATGGTTCGCCACAAAGGACACTATTTCCAAGAAGTACGACCACCGTTTCAAGGACATTTTTGCAGAGATATACGAAAACGAGTATAAGGAAAAATATGAAGCTGCCGGTATCGAGTATTTCTATACGCTTATCGACGACGCGGTCGCTCGTGTTATACGTTCCAACGGCGGCTATATCTGGGCATGCAAAAACTATGACGGCGACGTAATGTCCGATATGGTCTCAACGGCATACGGTTCGCTTGCTATGATGACCTCCGTTCTTGTTTCTCCCGACGGAATTTACGAATACGAAGCGGCTCACGGCACTGTTCAGCGTCACTATTACAAGTACCTCAAAGGCGAGGAGACCTCCACAAACTCCGTTGCAACCATTTTTGCATGGTCGGGCGCACTCCGCAAAAGAGGAGAGCTTGACGGAACTCCCGAGCTTTGCGAATTTGCGGATAAGCTTGAAAAGGCAACGATTCAGACTATCGAAAACGGCGTTATGACAGGCGATCTGTATCTCATCTCAAAGCTTGAAAACAAGAAAAAGGTCGATTCCAAGACATTCCTTGAGGAGATCAGAAAAAATCTCGATAAGCTTATTTAAACCGTCTGCAACTTATGCGGGGGACTCCGTCCCCCTGCACCCCCTGCCAAAGGGGTGACCCCTTTGGAATCTCTGTTGTCGTGAATCGGGCTGTGGAAATCCTCGAATTAGTTCGATATTGTTAGTCCCCATGATTTCCACAGTCCGATTCACGAGAACGAACACCAAGAGTTACTTCTCTGACAAGAGTAAAGGGTAACAAAATTCTCTTATGTTGTAAATAGTCATTTAACAAAAAGGATGACAGAAGCCGCAAATCAGACTTCTGCCCTCCGGGAGGACAATATAATGTCGAAAAACACAATTTCCAATTCCGTTATCAGACGTCTGCCGAGATACCACCGTTTTCTCGGCGAACTGGAAGCTAACGGATACGTTCGGATCTCATCAAGAGAGCTTGCCGAAAAAATGGGTCTTACCGCTTCTCAGATACGTCAGGACTTTAACTGCTTCGGCGAATTCGGTCAGCAGGGCTACGGCTATAACGTCAGCGCGCTCAGAGGAGAGATCGGAAGAATACTGGGGCTTGACAGAGTGACCCCGATGATACTGCTCGGCGCAGGAAATCTCGGCAGAGCTATCGCTTCGCATATCGACTTCCGCAGCAAGGGCTTCGAGCTTGTCGGTATCTTTGACGCAAGCAAAGAAATTATCGGCAGAAAGATAGGCGATATTACCGTGTCCGACATAAGCGGTCTGGATTCCTTTTGCAGAAGGACCAAACCCAAGGGCGCAGTCCTCTGCATTCCGAAAGAGGCTGCTGCAAAGGAAGTCGAAAGGCTTATCGGACTGGGGATAAAGGCTTTCTGGAACTTCACCCACTACGACCTGCGTATTGACCATGCGGATATTGCAGTGGAAAACGTTCACCTCGGCGACAGTCTTGCCACATTGTCCTATCGTCTTAATCCGAACAGTAATGTTTGTTAAAAAAATCACTATCTTTTGGAAAGTGAGTAAATAAATTCTTTAATTAAAGGTGGTAACTGCAATGGATTATCGTATTGAACATGACTCTATGGGAGAGGTAAAAGTGCCTGCTGATAAATACTGGGCAGCTCAGACCGAAAGAAGTCACGAAAATTTCCTTATCGGCGTCGGTATCGAGACTATGCCCCGTGAGATAACTCACGCTTTCGGCATACTCAAAAAGGCTGCTGCCATAGCTAACCATGAGCTGCGTCCCGAGAAAATGACAGACGAAAAGCTTTCCGCGATTTCTCAGGCGTGCGACGAGGTGATAAGCGGCTCTCTCAACGACCATTTCCCCCTTGTCGTATGGCAGACAGGCAGCGGAACTCAATCCAATATGAACGCAAACGAGGTCATTGCCAACCGTGGAAACGAGATAGCAGGCAGCAAGCTTCTTCACCCTAACGATGATATTAATATGAGCCAATCGTCAAACGATACGTTCCCCACAGCAATGCACATTGCCGCTGTAATTGCCATTGAGGATAAGGTCGTTCCGGCTGTTGATACGCTTATCGGGACTTTCAAAAGACTTGAAGCGGAAAACGAGGGCATCGTAAAGAGCGGACGCACGCATCTTCAGGACGCTACCCCCATTAAGTTCTCTCAGGAAATAAGCGGCTGGAGAGCTTCCCTTGAAAAGGATAAGAAAATGATACTTTCTTCCTGCGAGGAACTGAAAGAACTTGCGCTCGGCGGAACTGCCGTTGGTACGGGACTTAATGCGCCAAAGGGATTTGCCGAGAGATCGGCGGCTGCTATAAGCGAGCTTACGGGAAAGAATTTTGTTACTGCCGAAAATAAGTTCCACTCGCTTACTTCAAAGGACGAGATCGTATTCGCACACGGCGCATTGAAAGCTCTTGCCGCCGATATGATGAAGATAGCAAACGACGTTCGCTGGCTGGCTTCGGGTCCTCGTGACGGTTTGGGAGAAATTTTTATCCCCGAGAACGAACCCGGCTCTTCCATTATGCCCGGCAAGGTAAATCCCACTCAATGCGAACAGGCTACTATGGTCGCGGTACAGGTAATGGGCAACGACGTGGCTGTCGGCATGGCGGCTTCTCAGGGCAACTTCGAGCTTAACGTATTTATGCCCGTATGCGCATATAATTTCTTACAGTCGGCGCGTCTGCTTGCAGAGTCGATAATGTCCTTCAATAAAAACTGCGCTGTCGGTATCAGGGCAAACAAGGAGAAAATGCACCATAATCTGCATAATTCCCTCATGCTCGTTACTGCGCTCAACCCGTATATCGGCTACGAAAATGCCGCTAAGACCGCTAAAAAGGCTTTCAAGGACAACATTTCACTTAAACAAGCCTGCGTAGAGCTTGGTTTCCTCACGGAAGAAAAATTCGACGAGGTTTTCCACCCCGAGCAGATGGCGTAATCTGTCATGAAAGGAAGATATTATGCAGACATTTACATACTACCCCGGCTGTACGCTGAGGACTAAGGCGAAAGACCTCGACGCCTATGCAAGAGCGTCTGCCGAAGCTCTCGGTATCGGTCTTATCGAACCTGAGAACTGGCAGTGCTGCGGCGGCGCGTATACATCGGCAACAAACGAACCTGCCACAAAGCTCTCCGCCGTAAGGACGCTTATGGCTGCTAAGGAAACAGAGGGACTTGTTACCGTATGTTCGGCGTGCCATAACGTTATCAAGCAGACTAATTACGATATTTCCAGAAACGAGGCTATGGCTGTCAAGGTACAGCGTTACCTTGAACTTGACGAAGCTTACACGGGCGAAACAAAGGTCTACCACTACCTCGAACTGCTCCGTGACGTTGTGGGCTTCGACAATCTGAAAGCAAAGGTCGTGAACCCTTTAAAAGGTAAGAAGATCGCCGCTTATTACGGCTGTCTCCTGCTCCGCCCCTCTAAGGCTCTCGCTATGGACGACCCCGAAAATCCCTCTATCATGGAGGACTTTATTAGGGCGATAGGCGGAACGCCCGTTATCTACGCTCAGAGAAACGAGTGCTGCGGCGGATATATCACCCTTGAGGATAAGGCTCAGGCGGCTAAACGCAGCAATGCCGTTATGAGTTCCGCAGAGAGCATGGGAGCTGATATGATAATTACGGCGTGTCCCCTCTGTCTGTACAATCTGAAAAAAAATTCGGGCAGCAGTCTGCCTGTGTACTACTTCACGGAGCTTCTTGCGGAGGCTCTGGGCTTGAAGGAGGTCGGCAATGAATAAGAACGAAAAGGACTGGATAGATATTACAAGCGGAGTAAACGTCCGCAAGTGCATGAGATGCGGAAAATGCTCGGCGACCTGTCCCTCCTACGACGAAATGGAATATCATCCGCACCAGTTTGTTTATATGGTCGAAAAGGGAGATATTGAACCGCTTCTGAACTCAAAATCGCTGTATAAATGCCTGACCTGCTTTGCCTGTGTGGAAAGATGTCCCAGAGGAGTTGAGCCTGCAAAGGTCATAGAGGCTGTACGTCTTACGGCAGTACGCAAACAGGGGAACAATCACCTGCTCCCCGATCAGATACCCGATATGCTCGACGACGATCTGCCCCAGCAGGCTATCGTTACGGCATTCAGAAAATACACGAAGTAAGGAGGAGCGGATATGCAGAGAATTGGTGTTTTTGTCTGCCACTGCGGTACAAATATCGCCGCTACGGTGGACGTTAAGGCTGTTGCAGAGGCTCTTTCCCATGAACCGGGAGTTGTTGTCTCTCAGGATTACCAGTATATGTGCTCCGAATCGGGACAGGAGCTTGTTAAAAACGCTATCAAAGAGCATGGACTTACGGGAGTTGTCATATGCTCCTGTTCGCCGAGAATGCACGAGAATACGTTCAGAAAGGCGGCAGCTTCCGCAGGGCTTAACCCGTATCTTGTGGAGATAGCAAATATACGCGAACAGTGTTCGTGGATACACAAGGACATAGCCTCCGCTACGGATAAGGCGATCATCCTCGGAAAGGCGGCTGTTGCAAAGGTTCACCTCAACGCTCCCCTGACGGCAGGAGAAAGCCCCGTTGTAAAACGCGCGCTGGTCATCGGCGGCGGTATTGCAGGTATTCAGACGGCTCTCGATATTGCCGAAGCAGGATTTGACGTTGATATTGTTGAAAAAGAACCCACTATCGGCGGAAAAATGGCTCAGATCGACAAGACATTCCCGACCCTCGACTGCGCCGCATGTATACTTACCCCTAAAATGGTCGAGGCTTCTCAGAACGAGCATATCACGATACATTCGTTCAGCGAGGTAAGCGACGTCAAGGGATTCGTGGGAAACTTTACCGTAACTATCAAGAAAAAGGCTCGTTACGTTGACGAAACAAAATGTACCGGCTGCGGTCTTTGTACCGAAAAATGCCCGATGAAAAAAGTTCCCAACGAATTTAACATGGGACTTGACAACAGAACAGCCGTGTATATTCCCTTTGCTCAGGCAGTTCCGAAAGTCGCAACGATCGACCCGAATTACTGCATGATGCTGAAAAACGGCAAATGCGGCGTATGCTCAAAGGTCTGCTCGGTGGGCGCTATCGACTACAAGCAGACGGATAAATTTATTGAACAGAAATACGGCGCTATCGTAGTAGCTACTGGCTTCAATCCCATAAAGCTCGATAAATACGACGAATTTGCATATAGCTGCTGTCCCGACGTTGTTACCTCCCTTGAACTGGAAAGACTTATGAACGCGGCAGGTCCTAACGGCGGAACGCTGCTTCGCCCGTCGGATAAGACGCACCCTCACACTATCGTTTTCGTACAGTGCGTAGGTTCACGATGCGACGACGAAAAGGGCAAACCCTACTGCTCAAAGATATGCTGTATGTATACGGCAAAACACGCTATGCTTATCCGTGAAAAATACCCCGATACCGAGGTTTACGTTTTCTACATAGACGTGCGTACTCCCGGAAAGAATTTCGACGAATTCTACCGCCGCGCCGTTGAACAATACAACGTTCACTATATCAAGGGCATGGTCGGCAAGGTAACTCCAAAGGCGGACGGAAAAATTGACGTTCAGGCGTCCGATCTTCTCGCCAACGAACAGCTTCATATCAACGCCGATATGGTCGTTCTTGCGGCGGCTATAGAACCCGATAAAACGGCTCGTCCCCTTGCTACGATGCTCACAACTCAGATGGATACGAACGACTTCTTTACAGAAGCTCACCCGAAGCTCCGTCCCGTAGAATCGGCAACGGCAGGTATCTTCCTTTCGGGCGCATGTCAGGGTCCTAAAGATATTCCCGAGACTGTCGCTCAGGCAAGCGCGGCTGCGGCTAAGGCTATCGGACTTCTCTGCAAGAACAGCATTACGTGCAACCCTTGCGTCGCTCATTCCGACGAGCTTATGTGCAACGGCTGTTCCGCATGCGAAAAGGTTTGTCCTTACGGAGCCATCACTTATCAGGATAAGGAATTCAGAATGCCCGACCGTTCCACAGCTATACGCCGTGTTGCAAGCGTAAACCCTGCCGTATGTCAGGGCTGCGGCGCATGTACGGTGGCTTGTCCTTCGGGAGCTATGGATCTCAACGGCTTCTCTAACAGTCAGATCATGGCGGAGGTAGACGCAATATGCAAGTAAATGAAAATTTTGAGCCTGTAATAGTCGCATTCTGCTGTAACTGGTGTTCCTATGCAGGAGCCGACCTTTCAGGCACTAACAGACTGAATTATCCCGCAAATGTAAAGATAATCCGTGTTCCCTGCTCATGCAGAGTGAATCCGATGTTTATTCTCCGAGCCTTTCAGAGAGGTGCGGACGGCGTTATCATCTGCGGCTGTCACCCCGGAGACTGTCACTATACTTCGGGAAACTATTTCACAAGAAGAAGAATAACGCTTCTTTACAGTATGCTTGATTTTCTCGGTATCGAGCGCAACAGAACACGTCTTGAATGGGTATCGGCAGCCGAGGGAGCGAAGTTTGCGGCTGTTATGAACCAATTCGTCGAGGACGTTAAAAAGCTCGGTCCTAATCGAAGATTGGAGGATTTACGATGCAGGAAGCAATGATTAAAAGAGCAAAGGAACTCCTTGCAGACGGCACTGTAAACCGTGTTATGGGCTGGAAAAAGGGCGAATTTGCTTATGATACGACTCCTGCTGTTTTTGAAACGGCGGAGGAGATCGACAGGGAATTTGTTTACAACGACTTTACTCAGGCTAATCAGTCAAAATATCTTATCAAAGAATCACGGAAAGAGGGAAAAATTCTTGCCCTGCTCAAACCCTGCGATACATACAGCTTCAATCAGCTTGTCAAGGAACACAGAATAATCCGTGAGAACGTCTATGTTATCGGCATTCCCGGAGGTCCTAAGATAGATATCGAGAAGATAAAGGCAAAGGGCATCACGGGTATCACCAACGTTAAAAACGAGGACTTTACCCTGAAGATCGAGACTATCTACGGTGTTGAGACAATGCCTTTCTACGAGGCGATAAGCGTAAAGTGCGAAAGCTGCAAGAGCAAAAAGCACGTTGTTTATGACGAGCTTATCGGAGAGGACGGGGACGTTCTCGATTCAAACCGCTTCGATATGGTGGAAAAGCTTGAAAATATGACCGCTCAGGAGCGTTACGACTTCTGGAGGGGCGAGCTTTCCAGATGTATCCGCTGTAACGCCTGCCGCAACGTCTGCCCTGCATGTACGTGCGAAAACTGCGTGTTCGATAATCCCAAGTCGGGCATAGATCAGAAAGCGGCTGCCGATTCCTTTGAGGAGAATATGTTCCACATTATCCGCGCGTTCCATGTTGCAGGAAGATGTACCGACTGCGGAGAATGCTCGAGAGTGTGTCCGCAGAATATTCCGCTGCACCTGCTCAACAGAAAGTTCATCAAGGATATAAACTGCCTTTACGGTGAATATCAGGCAGGCGCGGACACGACCTCCAAAGCTCCTCTTACCGATTACAGAACGGACGACTGCGAACCGTCTGTCGTTCATGAAAGGGGCGCTGAATAATGCTTAAAATTTCTGCTTCAAATTTAAACGCGCTTTTTGACAGGATAGCCGAAAAACAGACCTTGTATATCCCCGTTGACCGCGAACCGAACGTTTCCGAGTACAAAAAATACGAGAGCGGCATGACTATGAGCAAGGCTCTGAATACGGTACGCAGCGCAAAGGATTTCTTCTTTCCGCAGACCGAAAACCTTGCGGAATTTAAAATGAGCGGCAAGACCATAGAGGTCAAGGACATTCGTAAGGAAAACGAGGATTTCGTCGTATTCGGAGTGCGCGCCTGCGACGCTCGCAGCTTCGGTATACTCGACAAGGTGTTCCTTTCAGAACCCGTTGACAGCTTCTATAAAAACCGCCGTGACCACGGTACTATCGTAACTATGGCATGCACACGTCCTGCCGAGACTTGCTTCTGTACGACTTTCGGCATCGACCCCACTGTTCCGGGCGGCGACGTTTCGGTATTCTTTGACGGAGAGAATTATTTCTTCCTCGATAATACCCCAAAGGGCGAGGCTTTTGTCGCCTCCGTTTCCGATTTGCTGGAGAACGGCGACGCTTCAAAGCTTGCTGAGGTTCAGGAGAATGCACGAAATATCATGAAAAAACTCCCCCTTGCAGGTCTTTCAACGGATTCTTTCGGCGGCGAAAGACTTATGGAGCATTTCAATTCCGATAAATGGGCGGAGCTTTCGGAATCCTGTTTCGGCTGCGGCACTTGCACTTTCGTATGCCCCACATGTCAATGCTACGATATACGCGACTTTGACACGGGAAACGGCATAAAGCGTTTCCGCTGCTGGGATTCCTGCATGTATTCAGATTTTACGAAAATGGCTCACGGAAATTCCAGAAACTCGCAGCTTGAACGGTTCAGACAGCGTTTCATGCACAAGCTTGTGTACTTCCCTGCAAACAACGACGGCGAATTCGGCTGCGTGGGCTGCGGACGCTGCTTGTCGAAATGCCCTATATCCATGAATATCGTTAAGGTTATGAAAGCGTTGGAGGATAAGTGATGAATAATGATACTTTAATACCGCTCATCGGAGTGGTTACGGATATACGTCAGGATACCCCCGATGTCAAAACATTCAGAGTAAACGCCCTCGATGGCGGCAAGGTTTTCGAGCATATGCCCGGTCAATGCGCTATGCTTTCTATCCCCGGTGTGGGCGAGGGCATGTTCTCCATTACCTCGTCGCCCACAAACAAGGAATTTATGGAGTTCAGCATAAAAAAATGCGGCTGCCTTACTACATGGCTCCATGCTATGGACGTGGGTCAGCAGATCACGATAAGAGGTCCTTACGGCAATTATTTTCCCGTTGACACAGAGCTGAAAGGCAAGGATCTGCTTTTTGTAGCGGGTGGTATCGGTCTTGCGCCCCTACGCTCCGTTATAAATTACGTGCGTGACAAAAGAGCCGATTACGGCGACGTTCAGATCGTCTACGGCTCTCGTTCAAAGGACGATCTCGTTGATTATAAGGAAATAATCGACGAATGGACTGCCGACCCCAATATAGAGGTTAATCTCACCATCGACAATCCGCAGGAGGGCTGGGACGGTCATGTGGGCTTCGTTCCGAATTACGTCAAGGAGCTGAATCCCTCAACAAACAAGACCGTTCTTGTATGCGGTCCGCCTATAATGATAAAGTTTACTCTTGCAGGTCTAAAGGAACTCGGATTTACCGAAACTCAGGTATACACCACTATGGAGCTTCGCATGAAGTGCGGCGTCGGCAAGTGCGGACGCTGCAATATCGGCGATAAGTACGTCTGCAAGGACGGACCTGTGTTCCGTTTCGACCAGCTTGACGCGCTTCCCGATGAATATTGATCAGTACAACTTTTAAAAAGGAGTTTAAGCATGGATAATATGGTTAATGTCTACCTGTTCGGCAAAAAATACAGCGTTCCGGCAGGACTGACTATCATGACGGCTATGGAATATGCAGGTTATGAGCTTGTACGCGGCTGCGGCTGCCGTAACGGTTTCTGCGGCGCATGTGCCACTATATACCGAATCAAAGGACAGCAGCAGCTTAACGCTTGTCTTGCATGTCAGACCGAGGTTCAGGAGGGAATGTACGTTGCCACGCTTCCTTTCTTTCCGCTTGTCAAGCAGGTCTACAACATCGAAAACATAAAGCCCACCGAACAGATAATGATGCAGCTTTATCCCGAAATATACGCTTGTATCGGCTGCAACGCCTGTACTAAGGCGTGTACTCAGGAACTTAACGTTATGCAGTACATCGCATACGCTCAGAGAGGCGAATACGAAAAATGCGCCGAGGAGAGCTTTGACTGCGTAATGTGCGGCGTATGCTCGTCACGCTGCCCCGCAGGTATTTCACACCCACAGGTAGCTATGCTTGCGCGCCGTCTTAACGGAAAATACCTTGCCCCCGAATGCGGTCACCTCAAAGATCGTGTAAAGGAGATCAACGACGGTACTTTCGAGGAGCTTATCGAAAGCCTGATGCAGAAGCCCATTGACGAGATCAAGGAGCTTTACAATACACGAGAGATCGAGAAGTAAGGAGGAGCAGGCAATGTATAAAATCGAAAAGCTTAATGAGCTGGCAAAAAAGGTCGCGGAAAAAAGAGCCGCAAACGCCGATTTAGAGCCGAGAAGAATGACTGCGGAGGAAAAGGACACGCTCCTTGCCGCTTTTCACCCCGATTATAAGCAAGACGAGTTTACCGTGCTTTCCGCAGGCGTAAACAAAGGCGAAAAAGTTCCATCGCAGCTTGCGGAGCTTTTGCAGGGCAAGAGCAGGATATCCGCCGATGACGTCGATCTTTCCGCTCCCGACTATGAAACGGACGTTCTGATAATCGGCGGCGGCGGAGCAGGCGCTTCCGCTGCCATTGAAGCTGACGAAGCAGGCGTAAAGGCTATGATAGTTACCAAGCTTCGTATCGGCGATGCAAATACAATGATGGCTGAGGGCGGTATACAGGCTGCCGACAAGCCGAACGATTCCCCTGCTATCCATTACATAGACGCTTTCGGAGGCGGTCACTTTGCCGCTAAACCAGAGCTTGTAAAGAACCTTGTTACAAAAGCTCCCGAAGCTATTCTTTGGCTCAATAAGCTGGGCGTTGAGTTTGATAAAGAACCCGACGGCACAATGGTGACTACCCACGGCGGCGGTACTTCAAGAAAGAGAATGCACGCCGCAAAGGATTATTCAGGCGCGGAGATCATGCGTACACTCAGGGACGAGGTACTTAACAGGGGCATACCCGTTATCGACTTCACGGCTGCTATCGAGATAATTCTTGATGAGAACGGCAAAGCGGCAGGCGCAGTCCTCATGAACATGGAAACTAAAGAACTGCTCGTTGCCCGTGCAAAGACCGTTATTATCGCTACGGGCGGCGCAGGACGTCTGCACTATCAGGGATTCCCGACATCAAATCACTACGGAGCAACTGCGGACGGACTTATCCTCGGCTACCGTGTCGGCGCAGGTCTGCTCTATGCCGATACTCTCCAGTATCACCCCACAGGCACAGGATATCCCGAACAGATCTTCGGCGCGCTTGTTACGGAGAAAGTCCGCTCACTCGGAGCTAAGCTTGTGAATATTGACGGCGAAGTATTCATGCATCCGCTTGAAACTCGCGACGTAACTGCGGCTTCAATTATACGTGAATGCTCGGAACGCGGCAAGGGCGTTGAAACTCCTCTCGGAAAGGCTGTATGGCTCGACACGCCTATGATCGAATATAAGCACGGCGAGGGTACTATCGAGAAAAGAATACCTGCCATGATGCGTATGTTCGGCAAGTACGGCATTGACATACGCAAAGAGCCGATACTTGTTTATCCTACGCTTCACTATCAGAACGGCGGACTTAATATCTCGGTAGACTGCTCTACAGACGTTGAAAATCTGTATGCGGCAGGCGAGGTCGCAGGCGGTATTCACGGCAGAAACCGTCTTATGGGCAATTCGCTCCTTGACGTTATCGTATTCGGCAGAGATGCAGGCAAGAATGCGGCTGCAAAGGCTAAGGATATGCCTGTTCCCGAAAAGCTCACCCTTGCGCATATCGAAAAATTCAACAATGAGCTTGCAGAAGCAGGAGTTGCAGGAGATACTGTATCACCCATGCTGCTGCCCCATTACGCAAGAAAGTAATAATTTTTAAAATATTTTCAAGGGACGCCTTTTATACTCGCCGCTATTGCAAAATATACAAAGAATGCTGAACAGAAAATTCGTATGTCAAGGAAGATGACGAAAGCATACTTGCTGTATGGTGAGGAAGATGACGCAGACAGACGGATTTTATGTCGGCATTACTGGATATTTTGCAATAGCGGTGAGTATCTTTGACGTCCCTGCAATTTGTAATTAAGAAAGAGTGATAAAAATGGAACTA
Organism: Ruminococcus sp.; assembly: GCA_017622925.1. Taxonomy (GTDB): domain Bacteria; phylum Bacillota; class Clostridia; order Oscillospirales; family Ruminococcaceae; genus Ruminococcus. The sequence goes on along the minus strand of JAGAQC010000061.1, from coordinate 13,251 downwards.
TTTGGCGGTATTCTTTCTGTCAAAGCCGTTTCCTTTCTTTTATTCTCGGTCATGGGAATAATTTCGTTAGGTTATATTTTAGGAAGAATCGAAATAAAGGGCATATCCCTCGGCACAGCAGGAGTATTCCTTGTTGCGCTGCTTTACGGCTGCCTTTTTTACGACGATCTGTCGGCGCAGCTTTTCGTCGAATGGAAGGACGAAGCAGGCAGCGTCGTCAATACGGAAACGTTCGTGTCGTCCGCGCTGAAAATTATTGATAATATCGGACTTATCCTGTTCGTCACGGCAGTAGGGTTCATAGCAGGTCCGAACTTCTTCGGCAATTTTAAAAAGAATTTCAAATCATATGTTGTACTCGCGGTTATCATTATTTTAAGCGGCGGACTTGCCTGCGCAGGCTGCATTCTTGTGGGACGCAATTTCACAGACCTTGAAAGCGGCGAATTTACTGCGCTCCTTACGGGTATACTTTCGGGCGCGCTCACAAGTACTCCGGGATTCTCGGCAGCAAAAGAAGCGGCAAAGGATTATGTTGACGCTGTTTCGGTAGGCTACGGAATAGCCTATATCTTCGGAGTTCTGGGCGTTGTGTTCTTCGTTCAGATAATCCCGAAAATGCTCAAAGCTAATATGGCGGAGGAACGTCAGCTCCTTGCAAATATTGATTCCAAAAGCGATAAAAAGACCGTTAAAGGCAAACTGCTTGAAATGGACGGCTTCGGTATCATGCCTTTCGGTGCGGCGGCTCTTATCGGAATAATCGTCGGCGCATTCAAAATAGGTAATTTTTCACTTTCAACTACGGGCGGCTGTCTGCTTGTTGCGCTTATTTTCGGTCACATCGGTCATATCGGAAAAATCAGCATTATGCCGAAGGATTCCACGCTAAAGGTGTTCCGTGAGTTCGGACTTGTTATGTTCCTCATTGGCGCAGGAGTATCCGGCGGAGCAAGATTTGCCGAATATTTCGAGCCTGTATACTTCCTCTACGGCATGATAATGACTGTCGTACCTATGATATTAGGTTTCCTCTTTGCTAAGTACGTGCTTAAACTTAGTCTGCTGAACAATCTCGGCTCTATCACGGGCGGTATGACCTCCACTCCTGCATTGGGTACGCTTATCAGTACGGCAGGCACTGAGGACGTTGCTTCCGCTTACGCTGCGACTTACCCTGTCGCTCTTATATCTGTAGTTATAGTTTCTCAGGTATTGATTTTGGTATTTAAATAAAAGCATTTTTATTATAAAAATATCCCGTCAAATCTGCAATTTACCGCAAATTTGACGGGACTTTTTTTGTTCCGAAAACACTGTCTACAACTTTAGTGGGGGACGCTGGCTAACCGCCCCGTACCCTCTGTCACTTCGTGACATCTCCCTACACTGTAGGGAGTCACCCCGCACCCCTGCCAAAGGGGTGACCCCTTTGGAATCTCTGTTGTCGTAAATTTTCCTGCATAAAGCCTGCCATATAAATCCGAATCCATATATTTTTGGGCTTTATGCAGGAGAATTTACGATATATGGTTCAAGAATTTACCTTTTGGCAAAAGATACGAGAAACAATATCCAACTAAGTTGTGGATAGTAGTTCCGAAAAAAGCAAACGCCCTGCAAATGAGGGCGTTTTATAATAAACAGCTTTATTCTACGGTAACGCTTTTAGCAAGATTTCTCGGCTTATCGACATCATATCCCTTAGCCACAGAAACATAGTAACCAAGAAGCTGAAGCGGAATTACCGAAAGACTTCCTGCAAAATGGGGGTCTGTCTTAGGAATGTACACAGTGAAGTCCGCAAGATCCTCCATGCCGTAATTGCCATACTCGGTAAGTCCCATGAGCGATGCTCCCCTGCTCTTTACCTCGACCATATTGCTGACTGTCTTTTCGTAAAGGTCGGGCTGAGTAAGGATTCCGATAACGGGCATTTTGTCCTCGATAAGACTGATAGGACCGTGTTTCAACTCGCCTGCCGCATATGCCTCGGAGTGAATATAGCTTATCTCTTTCATTTTAAGACTGCCCTCAAGTCCGATAGCATAGTCTATTCCTCTGCCGATAAAGAATGCGTCCTTGCAGCCTGCAAGCTTGTTTGCATACCACTGGATACGCTCCTTATCCTCCAAAATCTTCTCTATTTTTTCTGGGAGCGTATTCATCTCGGCAAGCAGCTCGTCATAAGTCTCCTGCTCCATTTCGCCCCTTGCAAGAGCAAACTGCATTGCAAGAAGATAACCGGCAATAAGCTGAGTGCTGTACGCTTTGGTAGTCGCAACGGAAATTTCAGGACCTGCAAGCGTATAGAACACGCTGTCCGCTTCACGGGCGATGGACGAGCCTACAACGTTCACGATACCGAACGTCTTTACGCCCATATCCTTTGCCATACGGAGCGCGGCAAGACTATCCGCCGTTTCTCCCGACTGACTTACGATAATTACAAGGCTGTTTTTGGCAAGCTTCATTTTTCTGTAGCGGAACTCCGAAGCAAGCTCAACACGAACCGCAATTGAAGTAAATTCCTCGATAACGTACTGCACCGCCATTCCGACATGATAAGCCGAACCGCACGCCACTATATATATCTGCTGAATTTCTTTCATTTCCTCGTCGGTAAGACCGTGTTCGCCAAAATCTATCCTGCCGTCCTTGACAACGGAATTTATAGTATCCTTGATGACCTTGGGCTGCTCGTGTATCTCTTTGAGCATGAAATGCTCATATCCGCCTTTTTCGGCAGCCTCGGCGTCCCACTTTATCTCAACAAGCTCTTTTTCTATTTCCTCACGGTCAATATTGTAAAAAGTCGCGTTTCCTTTTTCGAGCTTTGCGATCTCCATGTTGCCGATGTAATAAACGCTTCTGGTATATTTCAGAACAGCAGGTACGTCCGACGCTACATAAGTCTCGCCGCCCGTTATGCCTATTATCATAGGACTGTCCTTACGGGCAGTGTATATCTCGCCTGGGTGATCGCCGAACATAACGCAGAGAGCGTAAGAACCTCTGATACGTATCATTGCACGGGCGATCGAATCCACAGGACCCTGACCGTACTTTTTATAGTAATAGTCTATCAGCTTTACAGCGACCTCTGTATCGGTTTGAGAATTAAAGCTGTAGCCGCTTTTCATCAGCTTTTCTCTAAGCTCCTGATAATTCTCGATAATGCCGTTATGAACGGCAACAACGTTTTCATCGTCGCTTGCGTGGGGGTGAGCGTTAAGGGTAGACGGCTCGCCGTGAGTTGCCCAACGGGTATGTCCGATACCGCAGCTTCCTTTGACAGCCTCGCCGTCGTTTGTCATTTTTTTAAGAACTTCAAGCTTGCCCTTAGCCTTGATGACTGTCACAGGCTCAGAACCGTTGCGAACGGCAATTCCTGCCGAATCATATCCTCTGTATTCAAGCTTTGACAGACCGTCAAGCAGAATGGGAGCAGCCTGATGATCTCCCGTAAATCCAACTATTCCGCACATAAGAACCTCCGAAATTTATTTTAATTATTTTACTATATCCTCGTCACCGAACGGGTCTCCGCATTCTGCGCAGAATTTCGGAGGATCATAAGGGTCGGCAGGCTCCCAGCCGCACTTGTCGCACTTGTAAAGCGGCGCTCCGGCAGGCTTCGGTTTGCCGCATTCGGCACAGAATTTTCCCTTATTTACCGCGCCGCATGAACAAGTCCAGCCGTTTTCCGCAGGCTTTGGCTTACCGCAGTTTGAACAGAACTTTGAAGTATTCATCTGACCGCACGAACACTTCCAGCCGCCGTCTTCGGGCTTTGATTTGCCGCAGTTTGCGCAGAACTTTCCTGTGTTTGAAGTTCCGCAGGAGCATTTCCAGCCGCCGTCCTGAGACTGTTTCGCTCCCATAGAGTACAGATTCTGAGTATTAAGTCCGCCTGCCTGCTGAGCCATATTCATACCGAAAAAGCCCATAGCCGCGCCGCCCTTGTTGTCCGCAGCCTTGACCATAGCCTCGTTCTGAGCTTCGACCATTTTTGCGGCAGCGTTGAGGGGATCTCTGTTCCATGCGAGATCTTCGTACTTCTTTATCCTGTCCTCGTCCTCCTTGGGAATGGAAACGGAACGGATAGCTACCTTGCATATCTCGATGCCCCTGTCCTCCAGCCATTCCTTTTTCAGGACTTCTTTCATTGCGTTTGTGATAGCTACCGTATTGTTCGGGAGCTGATCGTATGTCACAAGCGACGAGAGCTTGGCGAATGCAGGCTGAAGCTGATTCATAAACTCGCTGTAAAGCGTGTTGTCAAGCTGCTCGCGGCTGTAAACCGTCGTAACGTTTCCGCAGACGTTTGTATAAAACTTCATAGGGTCTGCGATCTTATAGGAATAAATACCGTTGCAGCGAAGTCCCACGGTAAAGCTTCTGCCCAGATCGGCATAGCTCACACGGAACGGAACAGGCTGAGAAGTTCCGAATTTATTATCGGTTATTTCCTTTATGTTAAAGTAATAGATACGCTGATCGTGACCCGTATCACCGCCGAATGAAATACGCTTACCGATAGTTTTGAAGGTGTCCTTGATTCCGCTGCCGAGACTTCCTGCAAAAATACTCGGCTCTGTGGACATATCGTAAGTGTATTCGCCGGGAACTGCGCATATTTCAACGACCTGTCCCTGATCGACGATTATCATGCACTGACCTTCATTAACAACTATAACGCTGCCGTTTGTAATAATATTGTCGCTGCCCTTTGTATTTGAGGACTTTTTACCCGTCCTTTTATAACCTTTGACAACGAGCGTTGAAGTCGGAATTGCGTCGCAGCAGAAAAATTCCTTCCACTGGTCTGCAAACGCCGAACCTGTTCCCGTAAGAACTGCCTTTATAAGACCCATATTATAACTCCTTTCGATAATAAGCCTATACTTATTACCTATATCATTGCCGAAATTTCTCGGTACATTTAATTATATCATATTTTCCCGAACATTGCAACAGGCGTGGAAATAAATTTCGATAAATATTTTTTTAACGCGACACAGGGTGCAGCGACACGCTGCTTATAACATATTAGCTACAAAAATGCAAGAAAATATTTTTATCTTCTTATTTTTGATTTATTGTTCGGATTCCCAGCTTTTCCATATCTCGGGACAGTAGCCGACAGCCGCTTTTTTACCGTTCCGCACAATGGGAGTTTTTATAAGCTGCTGATTCTCAAAAAGCTTTTCCTCACGGTCGCTGTCCGAAAGATATTTCATAAGGGTAAGCGTTTCCTTATCCTTAGCCTTGTCGTTTATCATAGAGCCGATACCTCCGACAGCCTGCATTACCGAAGTAAACTCTCCCCTGCTCATGCCCTTTTCTTTCATATCTATAAACTGGACTTTTATATTGCGTTCCTTGAAATAACGCTCGGCTTTTTTCGTATCGAAGCACTTTTTTGTGCCGAAAATCTGTATATTCATAATAATTACCTCTGTTTCGATGTCATAGTTAGTACAAAAGCAGGCGGAATATTACGGATCGCAACAGAAATATCGTCAATATCAAAGAATCTCTCAAAAAGTTTCCGCTTGAAAAGCGTATACTGAAAAGTTATGAACTTTCCGCCGCTTTCTGCAATTATTTTTTTAGTCTCCGCAAGAATCCTATCCGATATATCGTGTGGGAGCGACGCAAAAGGAAGTCCCGATATTATATAGTCAACAGGATACGCGCCGCACATTTTCATGTATTTCCTGAGATCCTGAGCATTGCCGTTTATCACAAAAACATTGCTGCATTTTGCAAATTTCCTGCGGAGTATCCTGTAAAAACGTTCATTACGCTCTATTACAAGAAATTTAGTATCTTTCTTCTTATGCCTGATAACTTCCGCCGTGAATATTCCCGTACCCGCTCCGTATTCCGCAATAGCAGAACAGTTTTCAAAGTCGATATTTTCAAGCATTTTTTCAGCAAGATATTTACTGCTCGGCGCGACTGCTCCGACTGTTTTCGGGTGCTTTATGTATTCAGCAAGAAATTTAATGTTCATTAGACCTCCTTGGGAACTGTGAAGTGGTGTATGGCGCAGGATTTTTTGCGCTCGGCAAAGTCAGATTTCCGCAGGAATACTGTATGTATTGCAAGGAAAGCTGGCAAAGCCGAACGCTAAAAAGACAAGTCAGACCGTGCTTTTCAGTTTCCAAGGAGGTCTATTACTAAAACTCCCCTGCGTCCATAGGTCTGTCCGTTCTTGCTGTCTTTTCAAAATCAATGCTTATCATGTCAAGACCGTTCTGCGCAAAGTACAGCCGTACTGCCGTAAAATGCGAAAACATTGGAATTTCGTTTGAATAAGAGACCGCCTTGCCGCCTGTTCCGTTCCATGTGAATACGGCGTTTGCCGTTCCCATAGTGAAAAGTGTGACGGGTATCTGCGCAAGCTCGCTCTGTTCGGACGATGCTGTGACCGTCACCTTATACCAGCCGGGATTATTGACCGTCAAAGCAAAGCTGTAATTTTTTCCCTTTTCCGACTTTACATCGCTTATATCCAAGGTGAGCTTATCGTCCATTTCATAGAAAACAACAGGCTCGTCCGAGGAAATATCCTCCTCGGGACGACCGATTATCTCCACCGTATCGGCTGCTCCGACCGTCCGCTTAAAGGCGTTTGTCCCAAGAAGAAACTTACAGATATTTTTAGCGTTCCTTTGAAGCTCGCAACGCTTCAAATCGCCGTTTTCAAGGCTTTCAAGAGTGTTGTCGCCGTTTTTTCCGCCGTCGGCGCACACCATATACAGGTCGTTCTGCGCCATTGCCATTGCGGCGAAATCGGTCTTATCGGCGTCTTGTCCGCGGCGGTTGATATTTGCCCACCAGTCGGTCATGGTAATTCCCGAGAATCCCCATTCATTGCGTAAAATCGTTGTATTCAAATCGAAGTTTCCGGCAGTCCACACGCCGTTCACCTTTCCGTAGGTCGTCATTATGCTGTCGGCATTTCCCTGTTTTACGGCAATTTCAAAGCCTTTAAGGTATATTTCACACAAGGCTCTTTCAGAAGCTGCGGTATCTATGAAGTGGCGGTTAGTCTCCTGATTATTGCCGCAGAAATGCTTGACCGTACCCGTAACGCCCGACTTGTGAAGTCCCCTCAGTTCAGCCGCCGCCATAGTTCCCGTGAGGTACGGGTCTTCCGAAAAATACTCGAAATTACGTCCGTTCAAAGGGTGGCGGTGAATGTTCATGCCCGGACCGAGCAGACAGTCTACCTTATTGGCTGCCATTTCAAGTCCCATAAGCTCGAAAAGCTCCTCCGCAAGCTCTTTATTAAAGGTCGAGGCTATCATCGTTCCGTTAGGCAGACTGAACGCCTTTGTGCCGCAGTCGAGCCGCATTCCCGAAGGTCCGTCCGAACAGCATGCCGCAGGTATGCCGTATTTTGTAAGGCAGTCCGCAACTCCGCCGAATGCCGAAGCAGTACCTGCCGTAACTCTCGGACTTCCCATTCCCTCGCCGCGTATAATGCAGGAAAGCTCCTCGTCCGAAAGCTGAGCGATAAACTCGTCTATAGTATTTTTTCCCGAATAAACGTCCGCAAGCTTTATGCCCCTGTCGCCCGTGTATTCAAGTTCCTCGGGGAGATTTTTCAGCCGCCTTGCAGGTTCGTCAACTTCGCTGAGCGGAACGTCCTCAAATACAAGTCCACCGTGATTTGCCATACGCTTGAAAGGCTCAACGGGTGCGAGAGCCTGACTGCATTTTCTGACCTCTTTTGTTTCGACTACCTCAATATTAAAGCCTAAAGTCCTTTTTGATTTTTCAATATAAAAAACATATTCGCCCTTTTCAAGTACCCAGCAATTTTTATGACCCGTAACGCCCGTATCGTCGTAAGCCGCCAAATCGTCTAACCAAATATCTATCGTGAGTTTCTGAGTTTCATTAGGAGCAAGAGTTTTGGTTTTCTCAAATCCGCAGAGAACTTTTTTCGGCTGACCGAGTTTCCCCTGCGGCTTTTCAACGTATACCATAACGACTTCTTTTCCGCTGTATTTTCCCGTATTTTTAACGCATACTTCAAATCTTGCTCCGTTTCTGTTTTTAGTAAAAATAGCAGAAGTATCAACGTATTTATCAAAGGTCGTGTAGGAAAGTCCGTAGCCGAAAGGATAACGCACCTTTTCGGGAGCGAACGTATCGAAATATCTGTAGCCGACGTAAATATCCTCAACGTAGAAATTCCGCTTCAAATCGCCAAAATAAGGGTGTGACGGATAGTCCTCGATACTGTATGCGATCGTATCGGGCAATTTTCCCGACGGCGATACTTCTCCTGTAAGAACCATTGCCGTACCAGTGCCGCCCGTCATTCCTCCCTGCCATACATAAAGCAGAGAATCAACGCCGAGACTTTCAATAAATTCAATGTCGATAAGTCCGCCGACGTTCAGCAGCACGACCACTTTTTCAAAGGCTCTGCGAACTTTCGTCAGCATGTCCTTTTCAAGCTCGGTCAGCAGGTATGAACCCTCTTTCAGCGTGACCTCCTGTTCCTCGCCTGCCGTTCTGCCGATTATGACAATTGCGGTGCTGCCTGTTTCGGCGGCTTTGTTCACCGTTTCGTCGGTAAGCGGCATTTCTTTCTGCGACCACGGTTCTGCTCCCCAGCCCGAGCCGAGGTCGTAAGGATTTTTTTCGTCCCATTCTTTGTAAACGTTCAGAAGCTCCTCGTTCAGCTTTACGCCCGCTTCAAGAAGTCCGTCAACTATGCCCGTGACCTTTGATACGTTCACCATTCCGCCCGAGCCTGTGCCGCTTTTGTAGTAGTGGAGCTGTATGCGACCGAAAACCGAGACAGTCTCGTTCTTTTTAAGCGGCAATGCTGAATTGTCGTTTTTAAGCATGACAATTCCCTCTGCGACAGTTTCGGCAGCAAGTTTCATATATTTATTCCAGTCAAGTATTTTATTCATTTTCATAAAACCTCGCTTTTGTTTATTGGCACTCTAATTATAACAAATATTTCATTATTTTGCAATAGTTTTTATAAAAAAGCGGACAATTTCTTGTCCGCCTGATTATTGTGATTATCATTTAACCAATGCAAAGTAACCGAGAACCAGTGCGCCGAGTACGATTCTGTACCAGCCGAACACCTTGAAATCGTGCTTCTTGATATAGTCCATAAGGAATTTGATAACGAAAATAGAAACTGCAAAGGCAACTATCATACCGACTGCAAGTATTCCGATCTGCGTACCGTTGAATCCGCCGTCATATTTGAGAAGTTTCAGCAGACTTGCTCCGAACATTACGGGAACTGCAAGATAAAAGGTGAACTCAGCCGCAACGGTTCTCGAAATTCCTATCATCAATGCGCCGACAATGGTCGAACCCGATCTGGACGTTCCGGGGAAAAGAGCCGCTATAAGCTGAAATCCGCCGATTATCAGAGCCGATCTGTATGTAAGCTCATCTATGGAATTTATCTTCGCAGTAGTGTGTTTATTGCGATTTTCAATAACGATAAACGCCACGCCGAACACGATAAGAGCTATCGCAACTACCCACGGATTATAGAAATGCTCGTCGATCCATTCGTCCAGAATAAGACCGATGACCGCCGCAGGGATACACGCAACAAGCACCTTGAACCACATCTGCATTATGTCCGCTTTTATGTATGCGCCCACGCCCTCCTGCTTAAACGGGTGAGCGTTGTTTTTCTTGCCGAACGGGAACAGCTTTTTCCAAAAAATAACCACTACAGCCATTATAGCTCCAAGTTGTATCACAACATTGAACATACTGATAAAAGAGTCGTTTATTTCCGTATCATCGCTGACTTTCAACTGCAAAAATTCGTCCACAAGAATGAGATGTCCCGTACTGCTGACAGGCAGCCATTCTGTTATACCCTCGACAACGCCGAGAATAAAAGATTTAATAAATTCCCAGATCATAATTTTTCCTTTCTTCAATAAATGCGTTTTATTAATGATAATAATTATTATATCATATTAGCTTCCAAAAAGCAATAGTCGCGGAAAAAAATTTCAACTTCACAAAATTAACGAGTTTGCGAGTGGTAACGTGAATCGGATGCGGCGACACGCAACCTTTGTTATTTACCATTTCCTGCGAATTGCGGCTTCGGGGACGCATATCCCGTTCATAAGAATACGGTCGGCAATGCCTGCGGCGGCTCGCCGCTATATGTCAATTGAATTTTCAGGATTCGTATGTGTCAAGTAGGGGTGGCATTTACAGTCCGAAAACGGGACGTCGAGGGCGCCGTCCCCTACAAAATTCATCTGCCTACTAAAACTTTACACATTCTCAGGATTCACCGAAAGTCTGAATTTCCGCTTGGAAATTGTCAGAACGCCTGTTTTTTTCAGCTTTGCTATCTCTCTTTGCAATGCGCTTCGGTTCACGCACAGATAGTCAGAAAGCGCAGTTGTGGAAAAAGGTATACGGGGCGTTTTCCCCTCGGCTGTTTTATCCTCTGTTATTTGCAGAAAGCTGATAAGCTTCCCCTCTATCGTGCGCTGGCTCAGAACCTCTATACGCTCGCTCAGGGAGACCGCTTTTTCCGTCATAAGCTCCAGCATATTCTCTACGACCATAGAATGACAGCGGCATGCCTTTTCACAGCGTTTCACAAGCTCCGAACGGCGTACAAAAAATATCTCGCAGTCCTTTTCCGCAACTATTTCCGTGTAGCTCCGTTTGGAGGCAGGGTAAGTGAAAAATTCTCCGAATATCCCCTGCTCCCCTAAGTTTTCGATTATCGTCCGCACTCCGTTTACATCGTAGCGAACCACGTCCGCACAGCCGCTCAGAATTATGCCTATCTTGTCCCCCTGCACCGTGCAGTCGGCAATACAGCTCCCTGCGCGGAATTTTTTTACCTCCGCATTGAAGCACTCGATCATTCTGCGGCAGTTCTCCTTGTCAATACCTTTAAATAGAATGTTATCCTCGGGTAACATAAAATCGCTCCTTTGTTGCAATTGCAACAGATTTTTTTATAATATTATGATACAATAAAAGACATAAAAAGTCAAGCCCTCGGCTGACGATTTCACGGAAATCAATTTTTAATGTTATGACAGGAAGCTTACGCAAGGGGACTCTGTCCCCCTGCACCCCCTGCCAAAGGGGTGACCCCTTTGGAATCTCTGTTGTCGTGAATTGGACTGCGGCAATCTCCAAATTAATATGATACTGTTATTCTCCATGATTGCCACAGTCCAATTCACGAGAACGGACACCGAGAGTTACCTCTTTAACAGAAAGTAAAAGGAAACAGAATCTTCTGTATAAGCTTACTGTAATATTAAAATTGATTCTCATGAACGATATAAGAACAAGATGATACCGCGGAAATCTCTTGAAACCTTTGCCCAATATTTCCAATATCAGGAGGCAGATCATATGAAAGTAAATATCATAGGCGAACAGCTCCCACAGCAGGAGATAGACGCATACATCGACTACGGAATGAAAAAATATCCCGACAGAACTATCAGAGAAATGACAGTCACGGCGGACGGCGATTACGTTGACCTTAAATTCGACTTTGCGGATATTCCGTTCGACCGTGTACGCCGTATCACAGGCTATCTTGTCGGCACTCTCGACCGCTTCAACAACGGCAAGCGTGCAGAGGAACGCGACAGAGTTAAACACAGCGTATAATCACAGCCGCTGAAAATTCGGCAGTTGTTTATAATGAATTTTAAGGGTCTTGGATCGACCCGAACAAAAAATGGAGGTTTTTATTATGGCTAAATATGTATGTCCCGTATGCGGTTACGTTCACGAGGGAGATTCAGCTCCCGAAAAATGCCCTCAGTGCGGCGTTCCCGGCTCTAAGTTCATCGAAAAGAAAGAGGACGGCAAGCTCACTTTCGCTTGCGAGCATGAGGTAGGTATCGCAAAGGCGGTAACAGATACCGAGATCATCGAGGGTCTTAAAGCTAACTTCTCGGGCGAATGCACAGAGGTCGGCATGTACCTTGCTATGGCAAGAGTTGCTCACAGAGAGGGTTATCCCGAGATCGGTCTCTACTGGGAAAAGGCTGCTTACGAGGAGGCAGAACATGCCGCTAAGTTTGCGGAACTGCTCGGAGATGTTGTTTCCGCTTCAACAAAGGAAAACCTTGAAAAGAGAGTTGCAGCAGAACACGGCGCAACTCAGGGCAAGCTCGATCTCGCAAAGAGAGCTAAGGAGCTGAACCTTGACGCTATCCATGATACAGTTCACGAGATGGCTAAGGACGAGGCTCGCCACGGCAAGGCTTTCGAGGGGCTTCTCAAGAGATATTTCGGTTAATTCGACCATACTTATAATTAAAAAGCCGCGCGGAACTTTCGTGTTCTGCGTGGCTTTTGTTTGGTCAATCAGCAAACAGCTCCTCAAAATCCTCACGTATAAATCTGTGATATATGACGTGACATCCGCCGTCGATACACGGTTCTTCCGTAAGGCAATAAAAATACTCGTCGGGTCGCTTATCGGGGAAATATGCAAGAATATCAAAATCCTCCGCCTTGCTGTCCTCTATAACGGCGTTATCGGAATATCGCTTAAAAACGGCGATAACGTCCGCCATAAAAATACCGTGCCTGCCGACCGTTTTTATCAGTTCTTCAAGAAAATCATAGCCCGTCAAATTATTTACATAAGAAGTTCCCTCGGCAGGTATCGTTATGCAGATACCGCCCTTTATTTCCCGAAAGGAAAGCTTTCCCAAACGAGGTAAAGCGAAGTCCGCAAATTGCGACAATACGTCGTTTGTGGGTTCTGCGCCCAGAAGTCTCCTTAACGAATCGGACGTGTAATTCAGGCTCATGGGACGATCATCGAAGCCGAGTTTAAGCTGGGCTTCTTTTATATTATCGGTAAGATTTTTTTCAAGTCTTGCAAGATCCATATAACTTCCTCCATAAATTTATAATCTGTGTATTATTATAGCATTTTCTTTTAAAAAAATCAAGTATCACAAAATTTGCTTGTCTTTTTTAAGGGAACGCCCTCTCTTGCAGGGCGTTCCCTCTTTCAAAACATTCCTGCGGACTGTTTTGAAATTCACCCTTTGCGGAGCGCTTAAACGCTTTGCGGGGCGTTGCCCCATATGCACTAACCTAACATAAAAGCAGACATTTGCATTCTAATGCCATCTGAACGTTTTTCAACACAACAATTAGCGGAAATACGAGAAAAATCTCGTTTAAAATCAAACGCCTGAAGGTTCAAAAAGCAAGCCG
>JAGAQC010000060.1 GCA_017622925.1 Ruminococcus sp. | reverse complement strand
TGAAACAGGGTGCCAAAAGTGCCAAAACTCCTTTTACGCCTGTTTTTTGGCTATATATAGGCATTTGTTTTGGCACCCTATGCGAGTGCCAAAAAGTGCCAAAAGGTGCCAAAACTCCAAAAAACAACGTAATAGGCTAACAGCTAAAGGCTATCTGTTGGGTCGAAAAATTGCAACAGTCGCGGAAAAAATTTGAGTTTAAAAATATTAGTGAGCTTGCGGCAGCGTGTCGCTGCACCCATTGCCGACCGTATTCTTATGAACGGGATATGCGTCCCCGTAGCCACAATACGCAGGGAAATGCAAATACGACACGCTGCTTTTTCAAGTCTTACCCCGGGTGACAAAATTGACAAAATTGACAAAATGAATCGAAACAACGTAATACAGGCAAAAAGCGGCATTTTTGAAAAAGTGACAAAATGGGACAAAATGGACAAAATGAAAAAACAGGCAAAAGACGGCGGCGAAATAAATTAAATCAAAAAAATAATTATAGGACTTTATTTTTCTGAAAAACTATGGTATAATTAGAATATATATTTTTCTCAGGAGGTAAATTATGAGAGCTGTTGTAACTGTAATAGGCAAGGATAACGTGGGGATACTGCATAAGGTAAGCGGAGTATGCTCCGATATGGGGGCGAACGTTATCGAAGTGACGCAGAGCGTACTACAGGATATGTTCGCAATGATAATGCTTGTAGACATAACCGATATGACCGAGGATTTTTCACAGCTTGCGGACGATATGACGAAGCTTGGCGAAAAGCTGGGGCTGTCGATACATACGATGCACGAAGATGTATTTAACTCCATGCACAATATATAAGAGCCTGTTAGAAAGGAAGCTGCAAAATGCTTAACGTATATAACATATTGGAAACGATACGTATGATACAGGACGAGTGTCTTGATATTCGTACTATTACAATGGGTATATCCCTGCTTGACTGCATAGATACCGACATAGACAGGGCGTGCGAAAAGGTATATGGCAAAATTGTGTCAAAGGCAGGGAATCTCGTAGCCGTGGGACAGCAGATAGAAAAGGAATACGGTATACCGATAGTAAATAAGCGTATTTCGGTAACGCCTATCGCAATGCTTGCCGCCGCATGTCCGAATGAGAACCCCGTGAAATTTGCAAGGACGCTCCAAAGAGCCGCAGATACGTGCGGAGTAAACTTCATAGGCGGATATTCGGCTCTTGTACATAAGGGATTTTCACCGGGGGACGAAGCTCTTATCCGTTCGATTCCCGAGGCTCTTGACGTTACACAGAACATCTGCTCGTCGGTCAATATAGGCTCGACAAAATCGGGAATAAATATGGACGCGGTGAAGCTCATGGGGCAGATAGTCAAGGAAACAGCCGAAAGAACCGCCGACCGCGACTGTATCGGCGCGGCAAAGCTTGTCGTTTTCTGCAACGCCGTTGAGGATAATCCGTTTATGGCAGGCGCGTTCCACGGAGTAGGCGAACCCGACTGCGAAATACACGTCGGCGTATCGGGACCCGGAGTTGTCCGTTCCGCACTCAGCAAGTACCCCGACGCTTCAATAAACGAGCTTGCGGACATTATTAAAAAGACGGCGTTCAAGATAACTCGAATGGGTCAGCTTGTAGGCGCGCGCGCTTCTGAGCTGCTGAACGTTCCATTCGGAATAGTTGACCTTTCGCTTGCACCCACTCCTGCTATCGGAGACAGCGTGGCGCATATCCTTGAAGAAATGGGACTTGAAATGTGCGGAACTCACGGTACTACGGCGTGTCTTGCGATGCTGAACGACGCTGTAAAGAAAGGCGGCGTTATGGCATCTTCGACAGTCGGCGGACTTTCGGGCGCATTTATCCCCGTGTCGGAGGACGCAGGAATGATAGACGCCGCTGTAGCAGGAGTTCTCAGCCTTGAAAAGCTTGAAGCCATGACCGCAGTATGTTCTGTCGGACTTGATATGATAGTCGTTCCCGGAGAGATCGCACCCGAAACGATTTCAGCCATAATCGCAGACGAAGCGGCTATCGGCATGGTAAACACAAAGACAACGGCAGTCCGACTTATCCCCGCTGTAGGAAAGAAAGAGGGCGAAATGCTGGAATTTGGAGGACTTCTCGGCAGCGGACCCGTCATGCCTATCAAGGAGAAGTCGGCGGCTAAATTCATAAACCGAGGCGGACGTATACCTGCGCCCATGCACAGTCTGAAAAACTAATGGATAAAAATATTATTTTAAAGAAATTCGGTCTGTCGGACGTTTCGACCGTGACCGAACTGAAAGTCGGGCATATCAACAAGACCTATCTTGCAGAATGTCCCGAGGGAAAGTATATCCTGCAATCCCTCAATAAAAATATTTTTACAGAGCCGCAGACTGTTATGTATAATATCGGGCTTATAGAGCAGGCGTTCGGGGAGTTCCCTGACGGCAGAGTGACCGTTCCACATTATCTGAACTGCGGCGAACGGAACTTTGCCGAACATAACGGCGAAATATGGCGAGTTTACGAGTATACCGAGGAACGCAAGGACTATCCGTATAAAAGCTTTGCCCACGGTCTGGCGGTGGGGACGTTCCTGAGGGTCGTGAATTCCGCCGATATAAGCTTTAAAAAGACCGTTCCAAAGCTCCATGAACTGGGGATAGCGGACGTTCCCGAAAGAAATATCCACGGCGACACAAAAGCCGATAATATAATTTTCGGTTGCAGGATAACCATTATAGATTTCGATACCTCCATGAGGGGCTGTATTGCGGCAGATTACGGCGATATGATACGTTCGGTAACGGCGAAAAATATCAGTCTTACGGAAATTCGGGAGGCTACGGCAGGCTTTGCCGAGGGTCTCGGAGGACTTCTGACCGCAAACGAGGTGAGCAGTCTGTATTCGGGCATAATTTTAATTATCTCCGAGCTTGCGAAACGCTATCACGGCGGCAGCAGGAATTTCCCCAACAAAACTACCGAACAGTGCCTTGAAAGAGAACGGGAACTGAACTTGCAGCTCGCCGCTGTCAGCAGACACAAAAACGAAATAATCAGCATAATCAACAATTGTTTTGAATAAAAAAACTCCCGTCAAATCGCAACTTTGACGGGATTTTAATATTTTTACTTTACTTCGACAGTCCAACCGAAAGTATCTTCAAGCTTGCCCCACTGGATACCTGTCATTGTATCGTAGAGCATTTGTGAAATTTTTCCGATCTTATTGTCGTTGATCTCCATTACCTTGTCGTTCCACTTCAAATGACCGACAGGAGAAATTACAGCGGCAGTACCAGTTCCGAACACCTCGTTGAGCTTGCCTGCGTCATAAGCGTCGGCGATCTCCTGAATGGTGATACGTCTTTCCTCGACCTCGATGCCCTTAGACTTGCAGACGTCGATAGCGGATTTTCTCGTGATACCGGGGAGGATACTTCCTTGAAGCATAGGAGTAACGACCTTGCCGTCGATAACGAAGAAAATGTTCATTGCGCCGACTTCCTCTATGTACTTCTGCTCAACGCCGTCAAGCCAAAGCACCTGAGAATAATTCTGCTTGTGAGCCTCGTCCTGACCGATAAGGGACGCCGCATAGTTACCGCCTGTTTTAGCAAATCCCATACCGCCTCTTACCGCGCGGACGTACTTGCTTTCAACGTAGATATTTACGGGGTCGAGACCGCTTGCATAGTATGCGCCCGAGGGAGAAAGGATAATAATGAACAGATAGTGTTCGCCCGGCTTAACTCCGAGGAACGGGTCGCAGGCGAAAATGAACGGGCGGATATACAGGGATTCGCCGTCCTTTGAGGGAACCCAGTCCTTTTCGACTTTAAGCAGCTCCATAAGGCATTTCATAGCCAGATCTTCGGGGAGATTCGGGATAACAAGACGCTCGTTTGAAACGTTAAGTCTCTTGAAGTTTTCTTCGGGGCGGAAAAGCTGAACCTTGCCCTCAGCGGTACGGTATGCTTTAAGTCCCTCGAAAACCGTCTGACCGTAATGGAGACACATTGCGGCAGGGGAAAGCTCGATAGGCGCGTAAGGCTTTATCTCGGGGTCGTGCCAGCCCTGACCCTTGTCGTAGGGCATTACGAGCATATAGTCCGTAAAAATATGACCGAAACCGAGCGAATCGCCGGGCTGGGGCTTCTTTTTGAGGGTCTCTGCTTTTGTGAATTTGATTTCCATTTTATATACCTTCTTTTTTAAATATTCAGCAAAAAACATCTGTTCTGTTAGCGGAGAAATAGTTCTTTTTATAAATCTTTTTACATATCATCGTTCCTGCGGCGGCTGCGCCTATGAGCAGGACAGCGGCTGAAAGTGAAACTGTAAGAGTTATAACTGCTTTTTTGGACATGAAAATTACCTCCGTTAGAGAGTTAGACCTTTTCGGAAACAGAAAAGCATTGTCTAACTTGTCTATGGCAATCGCTTGTGCGTGCTTACTTATTAATTATATCATACTTTGCAGCAAATTTCCATACAATCGCCCTAAAAAACTGCACAAAATATGCTGTTGAGATTTATGGATTTTTCGGCATGATTTTCTACGTATTTACCGAGCAGCCTGCGTAAACTGCCGAAATTACCGTTCCGTCCGAATCCCGATCGGACACAACAAGGCGAACTCGGTACATTTCCATGTTTTTTCCGAGAAGTACGGTCGTGATGTAATTTTCCTTCATAAGCCGCTGACGAATTATATCGGGGTCGAAAAATTCAGCCGCTTTTTCCCTGTATTCGGGAGCGGCAAAGCGGTCGGCATAAAGCTCCCCGAATCCCGAAAACTTCCCTGTTTCGGGTATATCAGCCGCTATGAAGTCATGCTGTTTCAGAACCGTATAGCAATCATTCGCGAGGGAAATATAATACAATCCCGAATAAATTCCGCCGAGAGATTTAATGATCTCCTTTTGCTTTCTGTCCTCCTCGGCTCGTTCGCTGTCGTCATATATGATAAAGTTTACATATATATGCTCGTCAGCCTTGTAAAGCATGGTAAGCAGGCGTATATAGCGTTTTTCGGCAGGCACGCGGTACTCTGCGTCTATCTCCGTAACGCCCTGCTTGAACGCCGAAATAAGCTTGCGCCTGCTTTTCAGCAATTCAATATTTCCCTTGCACTTTTCAATACGCCTGCTGCTGAACCATGCGCGAGCCAGATCGTCGTAATATGCAGGAATGGAAACTCCAAGCTCCGCCGTGAAATCCTTGCCGTTTTTGCCGATGATAGAGCGGTTCAGCATGCCCTCGGTAAGATCGACCGTAATAAATGCGTCGCTGCCGATAGCAATGGCATTTCTGTATTGCCGCCGTTCCTCACGAAGCCGTTTTTCAAAAGCCTCCTGCTCCGTAATATCGTTCAGACAGCTAAGAATATATCTGCCGCCGTCGGAAAAGCTCAGAAGCTTTGTTTCACACCGTAAAGCCGTCGTACTGCCGTCCTTGTTGACGTTGTGGAAAACATATCCCACACGGTCGCCGGGGTTTACAAGCTTTTTTGTCTCATTTCTGACCATTTCCCTGTCCTCGGGGATTATCCGTGACATCACATTAAAATTTGATGCGACCGTCACGCTCTCGGGAACTTCAAAAATCCGCCGCCCCTCATGGTTAAAAAGAAGTATTTTTCGCTCGGGAAGTGTGTACGCAATTATCCCGCAGCTCAGAAGCTCCGCCATTTCGCTGTTTATACTGCTGAGCTGTTCGTTTATCCGCCTCAGATCAGCCGTTTCGTCCGATAAATTGACATTCATGGCTTTCAACCCCTTTCATGCGCTGTTACAAAGTCGGGTTTAACTCTAAACTTATTAATCTTATTATAACATATTGTGCTAAAAATTGCAACAGGCACGAAAAAAATTTACCGATGTAGGGACACGGCGTGCCGTGTCCGCACATGGTATTATGTGATACGTAAAAATACGGATATATGGTTATTTCGATTGTACGTTTCTACCTGTAATTATATGTTCCTGCAATTTCTATGAACGGACACGGCACGCCGTGTCCCTACATCGGGAAAATTGCAGGAACAATATGAATATACAACAATTATAACGATATATCCGAATTTTACTTTACACATACGAGGAGGTCTAATATCGTTCTGTAATTTTGATATAATCCTTTTTAACGTAGCCGTAATAAACGGGCGAATTTGCGTCGGCAAAATATTTAACATAGAGCCAATCGCCCTCGTAAGATATGATACCCACATAATGATCTTTGGGTATTTTGTATAATATTTCGCTGTCCTCGTCGTCGGAGGCTCTCATATTCAAGGGGTCTTTTTTAGTTGCAACTTGACCTAATGCAACAAATTCGCTTTTATCCAACGCCTTTTTATATGTTTCGCTGTCAACGATATATCTTGACGAGCAATATCCGACGATATTTTTTTCGCTGTATTCGACCTTGTACCAATCAGGATAGCCGTCCAGCTTATAAGCCGTGATATAGGTATCTTTTGGAATATCCCCGATAATTTTTGCGTCCTTGGAGGGCAGTTCTCTCACGTTAAGGGAAGTCGATTCTGTGGTAACAACAGCTAAGAACGGGTCGCGCGCTCTCGGCTTTGCTTTTATAACAGAATCGGGCAGAACGGTACTGAAAAGCTTAAAGGAGGGCTTTATCCACCTGAAAGAATCGTAGTATTCCATAGCCTCATCGTATTCCGTCCGAGCGATACCACTACCGTTTCTTTCATATCTTTTGTCGGGAAATTCAGCTATTTCGTCAACCGTAACTCCACGGCTGTCAATTTCAGAAACGAAACGTGCTTCACCGCCGCCGTACATATAATACTGTACAAGATGATCTTCGGGACATATCTCAAAGCTTGTTTCGGCGCAAGAAAGTATCTCATTGTAGCTTCCGTTTTTATAATAATACATTATTTCGGCGTTTCCGATCATACTCATATACTGTATGAAAAGCTCGTCGATTCCGTCGCCGTCAACATCGTACAGCGCGAATTTTGAGGGATAGTCGTAAGCGTCAAATTCATTGGTTTTTGTAAAATCAGTAAGCGTATTTATGTACGCCTTTTCCGCTTTTTCCCTGTCTTTCGCACTTGCAGTCGGCTTGTCCTCCTCGGTCGGTTCTTCGGGAGCTGACGTACTATCCGAAACTTCCGAGCTTTCGTCATTATTATCAGTCGGCTCTTCTGCGGAAATTTCTGCTTCGCTCGAAGCCGATGTATTATTAGATGAAGCGTTACGCTCGGATTCGGACTCGTTTTTCCTCTGCACCAAAAATACGCCTAAAAGGATCCCGAAAGCCAAAATAATTATCAACAGCACTGTAACAAGAATGGGAATAAACGGAGATTTTTTCTCCTGTATTATATATGCAGGCTGAGGACTGCTTTGAACAGGCGGGGGAGCTGAATTAATACGCTCAAATCTGTTGTCCCTCGCTGTATACGGATTTGGTCTGTTTGGTTGAGTTCTTGGGTATCCGTTCTGTTTCGGATATGCTCTCGGCGGAGGAGTATTTTTCGGAGTATCGACATTCTCCGTTGTATCTGAATAGGCTTCATAATTTTCAATGGGAGCAGTTGCCGATACTTCGTCTATAGATGATTCGCTTTCATAGGTATCTTCAATATTTTGTTCGCTCGAATTATCATCAGGAGCAGTTGCCGACGATTCAGGATTTTCCTCATATCCCGATACTTCGTCTATAGATGATTCGTTTTCATAGGTATCTTCAATATTTTGTTCGCTCGAATTATCATCAGGAGCAGCTTCATTGTTTCGATGCTCTGAAATTTTGTCAGAAGCCTTGTTTTTTATCTCCGACAGTTTCGAGCCTACCCCCGATACGGCAGAACCTGCCTTATCTTTGAGAGCATTAAGCTTCTCGGCTGTTTCTTCTGATTTGGCGTAGTCAACAGCGTTTTTTGCAGCTTCGGCAGCCTTTTCGCCTGCTTTTTTGGCTATATTTGCGAATTTGTTGACGGCTGCGCTCACATCGGCGGAGTTGATTTCGTTAGATTTGGACGCTTTGTTTCCCGAATTTGCGGAAGTATTTTTCCACGCCGAATCAGACGGAGAATTTCCCCAAGCCGAGGTTTTGGATTTATTTTCCCACGGAGACCCTTTCCCGTTTCCACCGTTGGATTTTCCCCAGCCTTTCGGCGTATTATTGTTATCATTCATAATTATCACCTGCTTTACTTCGTCTATTTTTACGTTTTATAGTAAGCCTTTCTTATTGAACAGGTCTAATAGAAATCTATATGCTCCGAATCTACCCAGCCGTAATAATCGCCGTCGTCCGCATCATAAAGCTCATACCAGTACGATGTACCGTCATAATACTCATTAACGGCTTTGATATGCCAGCCGTCGGTGAGATCGTGACGTATGTATGATTCTGCTCCACCGTCAATGAGATATGATTTTGCAAGTCCATCGACATTGTTCCCGTTCGGTGAGTAAATTGTTCCGAATTTTTCACAAGGAGTTATTTGGTATAGTGTGGAAAATTCGGGAATATAACTAACAGACACTGTTTCGCCCGCAACGTCGTCACTATTATAAGGTGTAACTGTTGCTTTTACCTGAGTTACTCCACCTGAAAATCCTGTCAATACTATTTTCCCTTCTGATGAATTACCGCTTGTTTCATAAGGCTCGTTATCGCCATAACCGTATTCATAGCATTTATATGTATAATAAGAATACTCTCCCGAAACGTTCAAATAAACTGTTACACCTTGCAGCGCAGGTTCTTCTGTAATACTTGCTGTTATGTGAGGGAGCGGCGCAGCAGATTTTACACTTATGATATCCGTAACAGGTGTAAAATCAAACTCGATTTGCTTACCATATGAATCTATGATATTATTATATTCTTCCTCGGTGATCTCAACATCATTGTGAGTTATTACTCTTGAGCCGGAAGAATGATCATCGGATAAGGAATCTATATTATCAAGTTCAGAACCGCCATTATAGGTAAAAAAAGTTATGCCGCTCACATTACCTGACCCGCCTGCCAGACTGATGTATCCTGTCTCATAAACAAGCGTTCCGCTGTTCATATTACCACCGTAAAAAGGCGTCAAATTAACAGCTTCACCGTTGTTTATCGAATAAATATCAAGAGTTCCTGCGCTGATAATAAGTTCGGGGATCTCATCATTATTTATATCACACAAGGCATAACCCGTATCGTATATATCCCATATCTTATATTGGGGCTTGTTATCATAATAAGAAACACTATCTTCGATCGCCTTTATATATTGAGGATAGCTGCTTATTTCATCTGATGAATAATGACGTACTGTAGGCTTAGCTGAAACGGATGTAGTTGTTGGCGCGCTGAAAGTGGTCTGTTCTCCGTTTTCAGTAGTTATTTCAGCATTTTTAGTTGAAACTTCGCTTTCAGAAAAAAACGAATTATTATCTTTAGAATTGTGGACTTCTTTTTTCTGTGACAGAAACAACCCTAAAAGGATCCCGAAAGCCAAAATAATTATCAACAGCACGATAACAAGGATAGGAATAACAGGAGATTTTTTCTCCTGTACGATATATGCAGGCTGAGGACTATTTTGAACAGGCTGGGGAGCGGGGTTTATCCTATCAAATCTGTTCTGTTTTGGATATGTTCTTGGCGGTGGAGCAGGCATAGGGGGAGGTGCTTCCGTTTCAGTCATATCATAATTGGATTCAGAATACTCCGTTTCAAAGTCAGCAATATCAGAATCGCTTACTTCTTTGAGTTCATCAGTAGGATTTGCTTCATGCAAGGTGGTATCGCTGCTGTCCTTTTTCTTTGAGACAGCGTCAGCCGCTTTGTTTTTAAGTTCGGAAATTGCCGAACCTGCGCCCTCCGCAGCAGATCTCGCCTTTGATTTTACTGCGTTTATTTTATTGGCTGCCTCCTCAGAGCCTGCATATTCCTTAGCCTTTTTTGCAAGACCTCCGATCGCATTTAAAACCTCGCTTGCTGCCTGATTCGCCTTACCCTTATTTTCGGCAGACGTAGGTGCTTGTCTGGTATTTGCCCACGGGTCACTATTGGCAGAACTCTTGTTTTTCCATGCTTCGGGTGTGTCCGAACTCTTTTTCCAATTATCAGGCATCTGTTTCACTCCTTTATGGTTCGTCTATTCCTCCGTTTGGCGGTCTACATCTGCGCAGACGTTTAAATCCTTTTTTTACGCCTTTGAATACGCCGTATTTCTCGATTGAAATGCGCATATATTCCGAACAGCAGGGCGTGAACAGACACGCTCCTCTTATGTAATTCGGAGCAAATCTCTGATACAAAAATATCGCTAAAAGCAGAATGTTTTTCAACTGTGAAGCAATAAACAAAATGACTGTCAACGCTGATACGCTCCAAAATAAAACGTCCGATATTTTCGACCTGAAATATACGCATATCAGCAAGATTATCGCCGAAATTGCTGCGGATAATATTATTCCCAAAAGCTCGCGCTTTAATGTGAACTTCGGTCTTTGGACGATAAGCTTCGATCTTATAGCCTTGTGAAATGCTGCAAGCACTTCTTCATTTGTCATTTTTTCTTCGTTTTTCATTGGATTTCCTATTTATTCAGGAACTTATCCTTTATGAGAGACATGCCCTTTTCGTCAAGCGATTTTTCTTCTTCGTGCTGCGCATAGTAAACGTTTCCGCAATGAGGGCAGAAACCGTAAGTCCTGAAATGGTAAGTCCGCTTTTTTTCTATCAATGGATAACCCTTGACTAACGCCCAGCAGCCGCCTGTAACGAGCATCAGTCCTGCGTTTACGCAGCCTACTTCGGGCATTTGCAGCAGAGTGGAATTTTCCGTCATATCGCAGATAAGGAACGCTCCGTTATCCTCGCAAAACGGACAGTATACGTCCCTTTCGATTATTGCCTGTGGTATCTCATGTGGTTTGCTCATAGTAATTCCTCCGTTTTTTGTTATGATCATTTTGCAGCCTCTGAAAAATGTTTGCTAAGGAACTGTGCAAAAATCAGATAGAAGCGGCACATACTTCATGCTTCAAATTATACTATATATTTGCTGATTTGTCAAGCATTTTTGTGCGTATGATACAAAACTGAACCGTTTTTGTATATATGCACAATGAAAAAATAATTTTATTGTCACATATGCAACAGGCGGTGTGCCCTACAATTTGTATTTGTGTCCGCCTACGTTTTCTTTACACATACACATATTTAAAATCACTTGACATTGGTGTGATTTATTGCTATAATAAGTTTAGAAAGGAAGTGATACTATGAATGAGTTTGAAAAAGAAATGTTATCTTTTATGAAAAAAATAGATCACGAAGTTACGGGAATAAAGCAAGATGTTTCAGAAATGAAACAGGACATTTCGGGGTTAAAACAGGAAGTGTCAGTAATGCAACAGGATATTTCGGGTCTAAAACAGGACGTATCAGGTCTGAAACAGGACGTGTCAGGACTAAAACAGGACGTCTTAGTAATGCAACAGGATATTTCAGGTCTGAAGCAGGACGTATCAGGACTAAAGCAGGACGTATCAGGACTGAAACAGGACGTATCAGGACTAAAACAGGACGTGTCAGTAATGCAGCAGGATATTACCGAATTGAAAGAAACAGCAGAGATAACAAGAGTTGCAACAAATTACAACGGAGAAAAATTAGAATGCCTTATATCAGAATTGAAGCATTCAAATATAGTAGCATGATTTATACAAAACCTAAAAACAACGCTGCTGCAAGAGCGATCAGAGTCAGACCGAAGATGCAGCAGCGTTATATTTTTATAATTTTTCGTCATAATGCACAAGCTTCCAACAATTACGGGACGGCTACGCTGTATCTTAACATATCTTATCACATCACAAATAAAAAGCCTGCATTCGGGGGATAACCGAACACAGGCTGAACAGTAAGTGAGACATGAGGGATTTGAACCCTCGACCCTACGCTTAAAAGGCGTATGCTCTACCGACTGAGCTAATGTCTCATAGATGCCTTAAACATCTTTATCAATTATACTAAAAAAAAAGTGATTTGTCAAGCGAAAACAAAAAAAAACGGCATTTTTCATAATTTAATTATATAATTAGGCTATCCAATTGGATGATACTACAAATTCAAAAATAATCCTTGACTTTTAATACAAAGAGTGGTAAAATATATATTGTTGTGATGTGCTTGTAGCTCAGCTGGATAGAGTGACTGGCTACGAACCAGTAGGTCGGGGGTTCGAATCCCTCCAGGCACGCTCATTAAGCCGATGTATTCATTGTGAATACGTCGGTTTTATTTTTTATACTAAGAGCCTGTTCAGTATCTCCCCGCGCACGTCTTTTCGGCAAAATTTGCCGAATCCTGCGTCAAAAATTCTTGCCATACGACAGTATGCCTGCGAATTTTTTCCTTGACTTCGACAGAATTATGCTCGAAAATCCGCACACGCCGAGATACTGAACAGGCTCTAAGACAGTATAATTGTCATTCGAGATCAACACTGTTTTGATCATGTTCAAAAAAGCTGCCGATAGGCTTTTCAAGAATTTGTGACAGTCCCCAAAGCTCAATATCAGATACAGTACGCGTCTGATCTTCTATTCTGCTTATTGAACCGCGGCATATATAGACTGCGATAGTTTCAAGCTTATCTGCAAGAGCCTGTTGGCTCATTTTTTGTTCAATGCGGAATTTTTTAACCTGACTGCCAACTATATTCTTTTTTTCTCCATCAATAATTCTTGCCATAATAATCCCCTCCGAAAGTTCAAACAAAAGTCAGCAAAAAAAATACTTGACACAGGACAATTATTATGATATACTAATTTCAATGTAAATTTGTCCTATAACAGGATAAAATTACAAAGTTCATCTTTTTTACTGAAACAGGAGGGAAAGCCATGTCGAATATAATCGAAATAAAAAACGTCACAAAAGAATTTAAGGTACTCAACCGACGCGAAGGCTTAAAGGGCAGCCTGAAAGACCTGTTTTCACGGGATTACAAGACGGTACGTGCCGTTGACAACATTTCAATGACGATCACTCAGGGCGAAATAGTCGGCTATTTAGGACCAAACGGCGCAGGAAAATCCACTACAATAAAGATGATGACGGGCGTTTTAGAACCTACTTCGGGTCAGATAACCGTCAACGGAAACCTCCCGTACAAGGACAGAACGAGAAACGCGCAGGAAATAGGCGTAGTTTTCGGACAGCGGTCGCAGCTTTGGTGGGCGTTGCCGCTGATAGAATCGTTCAAGCTGCTGAAAGACATTTATCAGATACCCGACGAGGACTACAGCAGCATGATAAAGCTTTACAAGTCGCTTGTGGACATCGAACCGCTGCTTCATAAGCCTGTCCGCCAAATGTCTTTGGGGCAGCGAACTCTCAGCGATATACTTGCGGCTTTTCTGCACAACCCTAAGATCGTATTCCTTGACGAACCCACGATCGGTCTTGACGTTTCCATGAAAAGCAAAATACGCACCCTCATTCACGCTCTTAACAAGGAAAAAAACACGACGGTTATTTTAACGACTCACGATATGGGAGATGTGGACGCGCTTTGTCAGCGTATAGTTATCATAGACAAGGGAAAAATGCTTTACGACAACGATATTGAACATCTGAAAGGATTTTTCGGTTCGTACCGCACATTGAAGATACGTCCCGACGGCGATATAAAAGTCCACTCGGCGGCTTTGGAAAACGAGCTTGACGGTCTGTCTGTCTCCGTAACCTCCGATGACGAGTGGGTCTCCATACTTGTAAACGAGGATAAGACCAAAGTCATGGACGTCCTTAACGTCATTCAGAGATCACGGGCTATCCGTGACATGAAGCTTGAAGAAATTTCCACAGAGGAGGTCATCAGGAAAATTTACGAGGAGGGTGTGAAATGAAGCTGAAAAAATATTTTGCGCTCACAAGGGCTGGAATACTCGAATCGTTTCAGTTCCGCCTTGCAATGCTCGTTATGGTCGCAGGAAATCTGCTGTACCTTATAGTAGTATATTTTCTTTGGAAAGCCATTTACGCGTCCTCGGGAACAGACGTTGTCAACGGCATGACGTTCTCCGATACGCTCATATATCTTGTACTTGCAACAGCACTTTTCAACTTTATGGAGATGTATACGGTGTGGGAGATAGGGCGTAATATCCAGTCGGGAAAGATAGTTCTCGACCTGCTGAAACCCATGCCGCTCAGAAGCTTCCTGTTTTGGTCGTATTCGGGGACGTTCGTAACTCAGTTCTTTGCGACTTTTCTGCCTACGTTCATCATTGTTTGCATCGTTACGGGCGGAGCAGTCCCCCTCGGAATAAATCTGCTGTACTTCGTTATTTCCGTTATAATGGCGGTAATTATAAATTACAGCATTGACTTCATGACGGGAACGATATGTATTTACACCGAGTCGATATGGGGCATAAATATCATGAAACAGGTCATTGTCCTGCTGCTTTCGGGAGCTACAATACCTATCGCGTTTTTCCCCGAACCTCTGAAAAAAGCGGTGAGCTATATGCCGTTTCAGTCCATTTACAATACGCCCTTGTCGCTCCTTTTAGACGGCAGTCCCAAAGCTGAAACAGTCCTCTCCGCTCTCGGCGTACAGGCGTTTTGGTGCATTGTTCTGCTGATATTAAGCGATTTATTTTGGAAAATTTCGCTGCGTAAGATAACCGTGAACGGAGGTTGAGCTATGAAAAGAAAAGGTTTAGGCTTTTACCTGCGTATTTACTGCAAGATACTTGCGCAGGACCTGAAAAGCAAAATGAGCTACCGCGCAGACTTCATCATCTCCACAATAGGAATGATATTTACCAACATAGCAGGATTTGTCAGCTTTTGGATATTGTTTCGGAGCTTTCCCGAAATAAACGGCTGGAGCTATTACGAAATGCTGTTTCTTTACGGCTTTTCGCTTGTCTCGCTCACGCCTGTGCAGTGCTTTTTCGACAATAACTGGAACCTCAGAATGTACGTCTATTCGGGAGATTTCATCAAATACTGCTTCCGACCCATTAACCTGTTTTTCTACTATCAATCGGAGGTGTTCGACATCAAGGGACTGGGGCAGTTCGCTTTCGGAATCGGCACTCTTATCTATTCATGGAACAAAATAGGACTCGGCTTCACGCCGCTTATATTGCTGAAAATGATAGTTTTCCTTATCACCGCTTCGCTTATTATGATAGCGGTCATGAACGCCGCCGCAGCTACATGCTTTTGGATAACAAACTCGTTCTACGTCATGGATCTTGCTCTGAAATTCAAGGATTACGCAAGATACCCTATCACGATCTTCAGCCCCGTTTTTCGCTTTATATTCACATTCGTAATGCCCGTTGCGTTTATAGCGTACTATCCGAGCCTTGTGATACTTCGTCCCGATGAAGTGCCGATATTGTCATGGCTTTCACCGTTGTTCGGCTGTCTGTTTTTCTATCTCAGCTATAAATTTTGGATGTTCGGAGCTATGCGCTACAGCGGAACAGGCTCGTAAAAACTTCAAAAAAACCGCCGTGATAAACGGCGGTTTTTATATAAGACCTGTCCACAGCTTACGGGATTCCTTTCCTTTATTAAAGGCACGGTGTACCGTGTTCTTAATAAGGGAACGCCCTCTCTTGCAGGGCGTTCCCTCTTTTCAAACAGTCATGCTGACTGTTTGAAAATTCACCCTTTGCGGAGCGCTTAAACGCTATGCAGGGCTTCGCCCCGCACCCCACCAGAGGCGCTGCCTCTGGACTCCG